>JBDRLW010000001.1:0-45492 GCA_043812655.1 bacterium
GAAACAATGGTTATTCCATAACCGGCTAGATCGATAGCTAACTTTTTAGCAAACTCAAGGCCATAGCGTGACGCTTTTCTTGTCCCCACAATAGCTAGCGTCTTCTCTTCCGGCTTTGCCAGTTCGCCTTTAAAATATAAAACCGGCGGCGGATCATAAATATGTTTTAATAACTCGGGATATGATTCATCGTCTAGGGTTACAACATTCACACCAGCTATTTTTGCCAGTTCAGTTTCGGGATCAACATTTTTTCGATTATTAAGGAAGGAATTAACCGCTTTTCGGTTCACCCCTTCTGTTTGTAATATTTCTTGATGGTCAGCCTGCCATACTTTGTCAATTGAACCAAAATGATCAACCAACTTCTTGATCGTCACCGGCCCAAGATCGGGGATATTATTGATCGCTAGCCAATATTTAATGTTGTTGTTCAACTGTTTGCGTTTCATGCAAAGCGGACTTGAACAAGTTTTCCTGCTCTAACTCGGAAGAAGGCAGCGGGGGCAACGTGGAGACACTTTCTATCCCAAAATGCCGGAGGAATTCTTCTGTTGTCGCGTAAAGATACGGATGGCCGACCGCGTCGCTCCGTCCCACTTCTTTCACTAATTTTTTATCGATCAAACTATCGATCACCCAGCCAGAATCAACCCCGCGCAGTCGTTCGATCTCCGCTTTGGTAACCGGTTGTTTGTAAGCAATGATCGCCAAAGTTTCAAGCGTGCGAGGGGAAAGCCTGGTCTCTTCTTTGGGGTGTAATATTTTCTCAACATATTCGGCGTTCTCTTGGTTTGTCCCCATTAGATAGCCGCCCGCAACTTTAACGATCTGAATGCCACGGGCTTGCATTTCGGCGATCATTTCCTCTAAAACAGAAAAAAGAAGGTCCTGGGGAATTTCCATAACTCCTTCCAATTCCTCAAGCGACAGAGGTTCTCGCGCCACAAATAACAATGATTCAATAATACTTTTAATCCTCGCCGTTTCCATTTGACACCTCCACCCTTTCAGCGCCAACCGGCGCCCCAAAGATCAAGATCGAACCGAATTTCCCCTCTTGTTTGATCGCAATGTGACATTGCTTGGCCAGTTCTAAGATCGCCAAAAAAGTTACCACAATTTCTAGCCTAGTCTTCCGCAAAAATAATTCCTCGAATGGTAAACCATCGCTGCAGCGGCTTAAAATATTCTTAATTTCAATGATCCTCTGATCGAGAGTAACTTCTTCTCTTTCAATTTCAACGATCTTTTCTCTTTCGGTCGCTTCCTTATAAACCTTTTGGAAAGCAACGACCAAGTCGCGCAGTGAAACATCAACTAATTTCACTTCTGGTTCGGTCTCTTCGCCTTCGTGGCGGGAATAGATCCGCCGGAAAATAGCCTTCCTTTCACCCAGATCAAGCGCCATTTTCTTAAAAAGCTGGTATTCTTCAAGATGGGAAAGAAGTGAGGCCTCGATACCTTGCAGATCCTCATTTTCTTGCGGCAATTCTTTCTGGGGCAAAAGGCCTTTGGCTTTAATTTCGATCAAACAAGCCGCCATAAAAAGAAAATCAGACGCCGCTAAAAGGTCACATTGATCTTGTTTCCAATACTCAAAAAATGAAGCCGTTATCTGGGAAAGAGAGATCTTATAGACATCGATCTTGCCGTCATCGATCGCTTTAAGTAGCAGATCAAATGGGCCTTCAAAGACTTCGGTTTTGACTTGATAAGCTAATTCCGTCATGCCAGCCCTACCGCTCGCTTGGCGTCAAGGAGGGTCTCGGCCGCCGATCTTCTGGCTTTTTCCGCTCCAGCCATTAGTATTTTATCGAGTAATTTATGGTCTTTTTCAAGTTTTTCCCGGCGGGCATGGATCGGCGCTAGATATTCAACCAATATATCTGCCATTTCTTTTTTACAGGCGACACATCCACGCGTTGCCGCCCTGCACTCTTTGGCCACTTGTTCAATTCTATCTTTAGCAAAAACCTTATAATAAGCGTAAACCGGACAGACCTCAGGGTGACCTTTATCTTCTTTTTTTATCCGCGCTGGATCGGTAACCATGATCGAAACTTTTTTCCGCACTACTTCCGGCACATCTGATATTGCGATCGTATTATTGTAAGATTTGCTCATTTTGCGGCCGTCTGTTCCAGGCAAAACTGGAAAAGCGGTTAAAGCATCTTGCGGTTCGGGGAATATTTCTTTATATAAAAAGTTAAACCGCCTGGCAATTTCCCTGGTTAATTCCAGGTGCGGCAGTTGGTCTTCACCGACAGGGACTAAATTCGCCTTATAAATTAAAATGTCGGCTGCTTGTAGGACTGGGTAGCCTAAAAACCCGTAAGTTCCCAAATCTTTTTCTTTTAACTCTTCGATCTTGCTCTTATAAGTCGGAACCCGCTCCAGCCAAGGCAGCGGCGTTAACATCGAAAAGATCAGATGGAGCTCGGCGTGTTCTGGTACATCAGATTGTTTGAATAAAACACATTTTTCCGGGTCGATCCCGGCCGATAATAGGTCGACCGCTACTTGCTTAATATCTTCTTTAAGATTTTTGGTGTCGGCGTATGAAGTGGTTAACGCGTGGAAATCGGCAATGAAAAAATGGCAATCGTATTCAGCTTGTAGTTTTACCCAATTCTCAACCGCTCCGATCAAATTCCCGAGATGCAATCTCCCCGTCGGCTGGATTCCAGACAATACTTTTTTCATAATATTTTTAAATCCTAAGCACTAAACCTTAAACTCTAAATAATTTCAAAGCCCTAAATTCTAATTTTGAAATTCAATATTTTAATTTTGAATTTATTTAGGATTTAGAATTTAGGTTTTAGGATTTGGTTTCATTATACCAGCGTCGGGCTTGACGTTCAAATAACGAAGTGAATACTCAACCACCGTTTTAAAGACCGGCCCAGCCACGCTCTCTCCCCAAATTGACCCCTTAGGATCATCAACAATGATCAACGCAATTAGTTTCGGGTCGCTTAAAGGGGTCATACCGATAAACGAAGCAATATAATGGTCCTTCATATAACCGCCGTTTGGGCCGGCTTTTTGCGCTGTCCCGGTTTTGCCGCCAACCGTAAACCAATCCATGTTGGCCCGATGGCCAGAGCCATAGAGGACCACGTTGTGCATCAATTTTTTCATTTCATCGGCGGTTTGGCGCGAAACTGCCGTGTCACGATATTTACCAGCAAAGGTTTTAACGAATTGTCCGTCACTGCTTTCAATTTTTTTAACGATCACCGGACGGATTGTCTTGCCATTATTAGCAAAAGCCGAAATGGCCGATATTAACTGAATTGGAGTAACCGCTACTCCCTGCCCAAAAGTGATCATCCCAATATCCGGCTTATACCATCTTTCCGGGCGGCGCAAGATCCCCCGCGATTCCCCCTCGAGGCCAAAATCGGTCGTTTCACCAAACCCAAACTTCTTGATCAGGCCATAAAATTTTTCTGGCCCCAATTTTAAGCCGATCTGGGCAACGCTTGTATTGAGCGACATTTCTAGGGTCTTGGAGAGAGAAACCCGCGGCCCATCCCATTTGATCTTATGGGAATTCTCAATTATCCTGCCGCCGATCTCTATCTTATCAAGCGCTTTCAATTTTGAATCGGGTTTTATAACTCCCTCTTCTAGCCCAGCGGCGACCGTGATCAACTTAAAAGTTGAACCAGGCTCATAAGGGTTAATATAGCGGGGATGCCAGAGTTTTCGGTCGAACTGGCCATAATTATTAGGATCATAATCAGGCTTGCTGGCTAACGCCAGGATCTCTCCGTTCTTCGCGTCCATTACTATGATTGTTCCGCTAAGCGCGTTATGTTTTTTTATCTGCTCCGTTATTTCCCGTTCGGCAATATATTGGATGTTTTCGTCGATCGTCAGCGTCACATCTAGCCCGTTCTCGCTTGGTTCAATTTCGCGCAAGGCGCCGTAAAGCTCCCGGCCTTCCGGGTCTCCTTCGGTCACTACTTTCCCCTCTTTACCCCGAAGATATTTATCCCAAGCCATTTCAACCCCCGCCAAGCCCTGGTTATCAGCGCCAACAAAACCGATCAATTGAGCCGCTAGGTGTCCCTTAGGATAAAATCTTTTTTTCTCCTTAAGCAAAAAGATCTGTTTTGGGGCTTGTCCTTTTATTTTTTCCGCCTCGGCTAGCGGGAGTTTTCTGGCCAACCAGGCAAACCTTGGTCTTTGGGTAAAGACCGAATAGGTATCGATCGATGTGGCCAGCACCCGGCCGTTCCGGTCAAATATATCGCCCCGGTTAGACGCTAAATTAATGATCCTGGTCCGCTGGTCAAGAGATCTTTCCTGGAAAAAACGATACTGGACGATTTGTAGCCAAAAAAGACGGATTACAATAATCACAAAAATAAAAAAGAAGATCGAAAGCAAGAAGCTGATTTTTTTTCGATATTCAAACTTTAATTCTGGCATAACGATAAAAGCAATAACTCAAAAGTAACCACCGGTTGTTCCCCTGTCTTAAGCCGCATGTTCGCCGTTAATAAAGACAAAAACTTCTGTTTCAGCTCCGGCAGGGAAAAACGGCTGATATTATCCTGGCATTTTTTAATAAAATATGGGCTTCCGCCAATTATTCTGGCCATTCGATTATGGTCTGTCTCATTCTTTGGCAGTGATTTCATCTGCACCATCAAGCGATACTGGGTGATTAAAAGGCCGGTTAAAGCAAAGATATCTTCTTTATTTCTTAACAGGCTTTGCCAAACCGCTAAAACTCTCTTAATATTTTTCTCCCTTAAAGCATCAAGTAAGGCAAAGGCGTTGACCTCCCCTGGGGTAGCCAGGCGCATAATATCTGCTTCGCCTATTTCTTTCCCTTCTCCCACATATGTCGTCAATTTACAGATCTCGCTGTTAAGGACGCGTAAATTGTTGCCGCAAATTTCAGTTAACAGCCTCGCCGCCCCTTTTTTAAATCTCCCTTTTTTCTCTACCCAGGAAATCAATTCTTGTTGTTCCCAGGGAGCAAAAGTTTTAAATTCCACGGCTTCTCCCTGGCTGCTGATAAATTTATATAATTTTGACCGTTTATCAATGTTGTCACAATTAAAAATAACGGTTACATCGGGCGAGATTTCCTTTAATAGGGTTAAATAGCTCTCTTGCTCTTCGGCTAAAACTTTAAATTTATTGATAATGACCAGCCGACTGCCTCCAAGCAAAGTTTGGCTGCATAATGCCGCCGCTAATTTTTCCAGAGAAAGGGCCTTGCCATCTAATATTTCAAGGTTAAATGAGGGGTTATCAACCTTTTCCTTAAAAGCGTTTATTCTTTCATCAGCTAGAAAATTTTCTTCCCCATAAAATAGGTAGAGTTGTTTTTTCATGTCCTGATTTTTACTAGCCGACGGCCAGGATTGAACTGGCGACCTGCTGTTTACGAAACAGCTGCTCTACCAACTGAGCTACGTCGGCATTAGCCGGCGGCCAGAATTGAACTGGCGACCTACTGATTACAAATCAGTTGCTCTACCAACTGAGCTACACCGGCTTGTCCGCCAAAGGCGGACGGAAACTTTTACCAGCGGCTCATTAGGAGCCGGGCATTTTCATTGTGCGGTAAGGTTTGGCGGGTATCAACATCAACTAACCAATCAAATGATTCGAGCGCACCGCCCCCTTGGGTACAAAGATAACTAACAATGAACTTTTCTCCTTTTTTCTTTACCTGCCAGCCTTTTTCCACTACCGGGGTGCCAAGCGACTTGGTCAAGCCGATAACCGATTTAATGGCAACATCAATATTTGTCCCTTTATTTGTCTTTTCACCCCTGATCATATTAATTGATTCCTTAGCCAACATCGGCGCGATCTTTTGAGTTTTAGGTTTGGCAGCTACCGCGTCATAATTTTTCAGCTTAAGTTTCGCCCGCATTTCCACATTATCCGGATCAAGTTTTAACGCTTCCCGCCAAGCATTGTTTGCCTCCGTCATCATTCCAAGCTGCCGGAAGCTATCACCCATCTCTTTCCAAGAGGCCAGAGAATCATCTTTAAGTTCTGTGGCTTTCCGAAATAAGGCAATGGCTTCGTTATATCGCTTGGCTTTAAATTTCCCATGTCCAACTTTCTCTAACCTTAAAGAAAGATCATTGGCATAGATGTTAATAGCCGGATCACGATCATCGATCTTTAGCGCCATTTTTAAGTTATTGAACGCAGACTCAAGCTCCCCCAGTTTGTCATAACTTTTAGCCAACCCTAAATAACCTTTAGCCAGGTTGGGATCAACCGTTATGGCATTTTTATAATGTTTAATTGCCGCGGTATAGTTTTTGGCATTGTAAGCTACACTACCTAGATAATAATAATCTTCTGTCGGCTCTTTAACATAAGAAGCCGGCACCCAACCCTCTTTCCCATCATCAAAAACAACCTTATACCAGGCGGTTTTTGATGAGCCGGTGATCACCTGTCCCGCGTAAAGGATTCTCCTCCCGCTGCCGGAATAAGCCGCGCAGGTCGAAACAACGGTTAGCGGCCAGCCGGTATTAGCAACCATTTCGTCCTCCTCCAATTTTTTCCCCACTGACCAATAAGACTTCGGGCTTTCAATACAAAATTCGACCGTCCGCTTAATGCTCCCCTTTTTCCCTACGATCAGATAACGAACCACATGAAGCCCATTGGCCACGTTGGATGGCAAGCGATAAACCCCGCTCCAGGATCGGCCATCTTTAGACGACAAGGCAACTTGCTTGGAAGTAAAGTCAAATATTGCCATAACCGCCAAGACTTTTGAAGTTGTCCTGACGCCTAAAGAAATAGCCTTATCTTCTTTGACCGATTTAGGAAAAACAAACGACTCAACCCACGCCAGAGAAAGCTGTTCTCCCGGCTGTGTCGGCCCAGACTTTAAACTTAGGTTCTCACGGTCAAAGACCCCTTCAAGCGCCCAAACCGAACTAGCAATGACCAATAAATAAACCAGTACCAAGCCGCCAATCTTTTTCATTTAATTCCCTCCTCGCTAACTAATAAGTCAACAAGATGTTATCAACTCGGCAATCAACTTCTCCCTGCTCTTTGCCGGTTATCAGGATCAATTGTATTTTCAATAAGCCGCCAGAGCCATCTTTCTGTTCGGGATTCCAGATCCCGTCGCCATTGCCCGGATTTTCCAGGCGAAAAGCGGAAAACGGGATCGAAACCCTGGTAAAACCAGGGCCCAAAACCGGGACCTCGGCCACCCATTTATCATCTTTCGTCGGCATCCAATCTTTAGCTGCATCTTGTTCTAGGCTCTCATTCCCATTATCATCATCGAACAATTCGATCTTCATCTTGCCGCCGGTCTCGCTCCCATAAACATCCATCTGCAACCTGGTGTAAGGGCTGGCATCTATCCCAATGTCATAACCGCAACCGCCGACAAACCAGTTAAGGCTGCTTCCCTTAAGCCGTAAGGCATATTCACCGCAAGATTCCTGGACAATATCTTTAACTGTCCCCTCAAGCGACGGATTTTTTTCCACGGTCATTTGGACGTTGCCAAAACGATACCATTTCGTCGCCTGGCCACTCTCAAAATTATCGATCATAAAAAAAGAAAACTCCGCCCAAACCGCCGTCCCCAGTAGGATCAACCCCAAAACTTTGCCAACTTGTCTCATTTCTTTTTCTTAGAAACTCTAGTCGGTTTTCGGCCTCCTTTTTTTATTATTTTCAAAGCTTTGACCACTTTGACTTTTGACTTGATCAGCTTAACCGCTGGGCGCTTTTTGGCCAAGAACTCGGCCTTGTCACTTTTTAGCTTTTCGCATTCTCTGGTTAAGTTATGGAGCGACTGCTCTAAAGCCTCTTTTGATTTTTTCAATCCTTCCAGCATACTGCATAAATTACGGACCTGTTTTTGCAATTCATCATTTTTCATCTCAAGCTGGCACTTTTCAAACTTTAATTCATCTGCTTTAAAAGATAATTTTTCCACTTCTTCATTTTTTTGCTCCTGGACCATGGACGGAGCTTCGGCCGTTGGCTTCATCGCGCCAACCAACCGGCCGGAGCGAAAAACCTTATACCCCCGGTAAGCTGATAGAGTCGCCATAAAAAATGTCGCTAATCCAGCCAACAAGTAGGTAATATTTATTTGTGGGGAATTTCCGCCGGTCATCAGAACCTGAGCTAAATTTGGTGCCATCTTTACCCTCCTTACCCGTCTTGCGCGGGTTTATCATACCACATTTTTCGAAAATTGGCGCAGGCCGGAATTGAACCGGCGACGCACGCCTTTTCAGGGCGTCGCTCTACCAACTGAGCTACCGCGCCAAATCTTCGAATTGACCCGCGTGCGACTCGAACGCACCACCACTTGCTTAAAAGGCAAGTGCTCTACCCGATGAGCTAGCGGGTCACAATTCAATACGGGCCCGAAGGGATTTGAACCCTCGGTCTCCTGCGTGACAGGCAGGCGTGTTAGGCCAGGCTACACCACGGGCCCAGGGACCTTTTTATTATATCACACAAACTTAAAACGGAGGGAGGAGGATTCGAACCCCCGGTACGCTTTCGCGCACAGTAGTTTTCAAGACTACCGCCATCAACCACTCGGCCATCCCTCCACAAAAGAATCTTCAACCCAAAATACTCTTAATGAATGCTCTACCTTTTCCAGACTTCAAATATTTCTCTCTTTCCCTTGCCTTCAAACTATTGTCAACTTTTTCTTGGTAAACAATTAAATATGGTTTATAAGCTTTTATTGATTTTACTTTTCCGCTATTATGTCTCATCAACCTATCTTTAATGTCTCTTGTAAAACCAATATATAATCTACCGATCAATTCACTTTTTAAAACATAAACCGTATACATTCTCACTACCGCCATTTTACCCGCCGCAGGAGGGTTTACCCGCCTTTGGCGGGCAACCACTCGGCCATCCCTCCCAACAAAAAAACGGAGGAGGCGAGATTTGAACTCGCGCGCCGCTTTCGCGACCTAACGGTTTAGCAAACCCCTATACCCTCCAACCATTCACCAAGATTGATTATACGAAATTTCCTGATGTAAAGCAAAATATGTTTTTTATTGACGCTAAGAATTTGAGCGACATTTAGTTAGGAACCTGGTTGATTTAAGATGGTTTGAGTTGATTTAGTTAGACAATCGTTAGATGGGAGAAGAGCTGATTTTCCTATCACATATGTTTTAGGGAGATGAGTATTTCGTCTTGGCAAAGTCTATTATTCCAATGCACACAACTTTATTAGTTGTTTTACTAATTGCTCCATACACATTGTTAGAATAAAACCATAATTCATTTTGCCCATTGCTGGACTCAGCTGTTGCCGTCGGAGTTCCCCAAAGGTTTAGAGCTATAGATTTAAGATCCCCATTGGAAACACCAAGAACATTTCCAGAATTTGTATTATTAAAGATAAAAATAGTTTTATACTCCCCTCCCTCATCAACAAATGCAACCCCATAGGTTAAAAAGATCGTATATAAATAGGTGTACCCCAAAATACTTGTGGATCCCTTTATAGTTGAACTCGCCTCAATTGATGTAGTAAAAGGATTGCCTAAAACACTTTTAACCTGTGTTATGTTGTTCCCAAGTGAGACCCCTAAATAAGAAGTATAAACCGATGTAGGCGCTAATGTAGTCGTGGTAACAGGGATTGTAGTGGTGGTTGTTGTAGTGGAGCCACCCCCAAGCGTCGTGGTAGTGGTCGTCGTCGTCGTTGTGGTGGTGGTTTCAATACTAAAATTAGGTAAGGTCGTTGTGCTGGTTGTTGAAGGATTGTTGTTTGTTGCACATCCAACCAGCATAATCAAGGATAAAAACAGTATCATAAACAGTATCTTTCTTATATTAATATTTTAGCCCCCTATTTGACACTAGTCTTCTCCACTTCTCCTCTATATCTAATCATTTTCAAAATAATTTCAAGGGAAACGAGATTAAAATAGAGGTTAAAAGTCTTCACTGGTTTAAATGAGACAATTCATTTAATGGTTAAATCAATAATAGAACCCATATTGCGATTTGTTATCAATAAACATAAAGTGTGCCATCTAAAACATATAGTGCAACAACCTTACTTAACCAAGCAGAAGAAGTTGAAATTTTATATGCAATATTTCTGCTATTATAAACCCATAATTCTCCAGTTGGATAACCCGTCATAATTGTTTTGCATTCGGGAGTCCCATACCTACTCGTGACTTCACCTGATAGATCTAAAAAATTAATGCTCAAGAGAGAATCTCCAATTCTATTTTGTCCAATTAAAATTAGTTTTCCTGTCGATGTTAAAAATGTTGCCGCCCTATTCGTTCTCGTTGTTGAGCCTTCTTGAGTCGTCCAAGAATAATTAGTCTGCAACCCACTTACACTAGTTGAGCTCGGGGTTCCCCAAGCAGACGTTACTTGGCTAGTAGTCATACCTAATGTTAGCCCACCAAATGATGTTTCTTTTGGAATAGTTGTAGTTGTTGTTGAGGTTGTCGTAGTTGTCATTTGAGCAGTTTGACATCCACTTGTAATAATAAGCAGTAAAAAGAAAAGAGAAGAAGCAATAATTGCAGTTTTCTTCATTTTTATTCACTCCCCCTTATAGGATACTATCGGTTGTTTACCTAATATTAACACGCGGATACGATAGTGTCTATATGAAAGCGCAATCCTTTCCTAAGCCAAACAAAAAGCTACTCATTTCTCTTGGTAAAGAAATAAGTGGGAGGCGCAAAGCCAAAAGACTAACGGTTGAAGAATTTGCTGAGTTATGTGATCTGCATAGTAAGTACATTCAGACGATTGAAGCAGGAAAAAGAAACATCTCTATCACGGTCTTTTTAAGATTGTCGAACGCCTTGAGGATATCACCTCTTAAATTACTTAAAAGCGTCTTGTCTAACGGCTAAGCTTGTCTTCGCCTCACTACGGGACAGCAGTAGTTGACGCAATGATTAACAATTGTTATAATTCTTCCAGACCAGTAAATATTTAATTGAATCCAGGGGAGACTAGTACCCCTGTCCGCATCGGACGAGGAAATAGCCGATTTATCTAAACAGAAATAATTGTTTGGGTAAATCGGTTTTTTTGTTTTTAAGGGGACAAACATGAATGAATATTTAACAAGAGATTTACATGAAGCGGCGTTTTTATGTGCTACAAAACAAGTTCTTCTTCGTCTTGAAGATGAAGGCAAGTTTTATTCTTTCGTATTTTCAAACAAACAATCGTGCAAATCCCTATCTGATGACTTCTGGTTTGGCAAGGCAACGATCAATGCTAAGGTTTTTGTTGATGCACTTAACTTTTTAAAAGATTTACTCTTTTCTCAACGAAATAAAAAGGATCTTACTAATGCCTAATATTGTTGGCTATCGATGTTCTCGTTGTGCGGAAATAACAGCTTGCCATGAAGTTAGTTATGAAGAAAAACATGCGGGTGATTGGGAAGAAAGATTGGCCTGCTTATGTGAATATGATCTGAAACAATTGCGAATCAGGGAAAGTTTTTATGGTGATGTTTGTATAATCAGCGTCAATCCCCTTCCTAAAATTATGTCGGTATGGGTAAACTGAAAATGAAAGATTTTTTTCTTGATTATTTGAAGTTTGCAAACGAAATAACCGATGCACCAGATGAGTTTCATCTATTTGTTAGCTATGTAATTGCCGCAACAGTTATTGGGAAAAATGTATACTTCCGTTTTGGTGATAACATTATTTTTCCAAATTTATGGCTGGTTTTGATTGCCCCTAGTTCGAGCTACCGAAAATCAACAGCCCTGGGGATTGGAGCTGGACTTCTAAGAAAGGTTGATCCAAATCTTGTTTATCCGGCTGAATTTACTCAAGAACGAATATTAGAAGTATTACAAAACAACTCTGTAGGCACCTTCTTATTCTTTGAGTTTAAATCAATGATTAATCAAATGATGAAAGACTATAATGCAGGGCTTAAAAGCTTCTTTGTTGAGATCTATGACTGCCCCGAGCTTTACTGTAGAACAACAAAAGCAGGCAGTTATACGTTGGAGAGGCCTTGTCCGTCGATTTTAAGCGCCACTACCCTTGATTGGTTGGTTGTCTCCGCTTCAAATAAAGAAGACCTTCAAAGCGGTTTTTTTGCAAGATTCTTATTCGTTCCTGTGACTAGCAAGCAAAAAGACCTTCCAATCCCTCCCCCAGCTGACCTAGAGAAAAAAGAAAGCCTTATCGCTGGCTTGAAAGAAATGAGAGGGATAAATGGCGAGATGAAATTAAGTACTGAAGCTAAAAGAGAATTCGAGGAGTTTTATAAAAAACATTCTGCAGTTAAAAAAGCTAGTGAATTTGCAGGGATATATTCAAGGCTCCAGACTTATACATTAAAGTTCGCAATGATTCATTCGGTAGTAATAGCTGATACGTTGACCATTCAAGAACCATCCATGAGGGAAGCCATCAATCTTGTTAATTGGTTGTCAAATCAGTTGGACGATTTACTTGATAGGGACATAAGTACCTCAAAATATGATGCCAATAAGAAAAAAATACTTAAATTAATCAGGGATGGTAAGTATAAAAGAACCGATTTACTTAATTATGGCAATATGCCAAAGAGAGAGCTCGATGACGTATTGGGGACATTGATTGAAGGCCAGATTTTATCAGTATCAATGGAAAATATTCAAGGCTCGTCAAAGAAAACTACCATGTACAACATTATAAATAATAAGAATATTAAGTAAATAAGTAATTAAGAAGGAGACAGTAGTTAAAGAGGGAAGCCCCTTACAGACTGCCCCCTCTAAAAAAAGTTACTTAATTACTTAATGGAGGGTTAATTATGCCAAAAGTAAGATCTGATGATGGGTTGTCATTCAAAGAGCGAGCATTTGCGAAGGAATTCTCAAAATCACTGAATGCTACGCAATCTGCCAAGAAGGTGTATAAGGTTGGCAATAGCCACAGTGCGAACGTGCTGGGCTCGAAGGTACTAAAAAGGTTGGTAAAAGTTGGTGGTTCTCAAGGAATTAGTGGTTTTACCGAGGTTTTAAAAGAAAAATTAACGCCCGACTGGATATTAGGAAACTTGGTTAAATTAGCAGGAAATTCCCGAAGAGATGCTGACAAAATAAGGGCGCTAGAGCTATTGGGCAAGTTTAGCGAGTTATCGTTATGGCGAGATTATCAAGTGCAGGAAGAAATTCAATACACCCCTGAAACAGAGGCAGATTTGGATGCTGAGTATATGAAGCTAATAGAAGAAAAAAAATCGATAAAACAATAAATGACAAGTTAATAAATTATTAATTGTAATGGAAGAAAAAATCTTAAATAAAGAAGAGCTTGCTGATTTCTTAAGAGTGCCACTTAAAACGGTAAATTATTTGCTTTATTCAAAGCAGGTTCCACGATTTCGTTGCGGCAGGGAATACCGCTTTTTGATGTCCGAGATAATGCGCTGGATAAGAGGCAGAATGGATGGAAAATGGTCAACATTGTTAGACAATAGCTAGAAAGTAAAACATGATAGATATAATTTGGCTAATTTTACGCGAATTAATAGAAGGGATAAAACGGTTTAGATAACCGATGGGTATACAAAGGTATCCGTCAATAGGAGGACAAAGACTAAATGGCCGGTGGGGAGGGAACCCCCAAACCATACACAAAATACACCTACCCTATCCGCCCGCAAATTTTTATGGGTTTTTCAAATTCAGAAATTTTGGAGGGAAAACTATTTTATAAGTTCTTCGATCCGAACTTTGAGGGCTTTTGCGATTGAATGAATGGTGGAAAGCCGGGGCTCTTTACGCTCTTTGGCATAAAGGATATTTTGGAGGGTGGAAAGCGAAATGTTTGCTTTTCTGGCGAGAGCCGAAAAAGTTAGCTTATTTTGCTTGCAATATTTGGCGATATTCTTGGCTGTCGTAGCGTGATAGTCCATTGGGCTTATTATAGCAATATACTCCCACTTGACTATACTCCCAACTGGGCGTAGTATGTTTATCAATAATTGTTAGGGCTGTAGAACCATAATCGGGCGGGCTTAACCTAACAGTTTTCCCGCCCTTATTTTATGGAGGTAAAAAATGGATGATTATTCGGCGAGGATATGGGAAACAGAAAAAAACGGGATACTTTATGCCCTGTTTAGGCTAAACGGCAAACTCAAGTGGGTTAAAATTGGCGAGAAGCGGTTTTTATCACGGGAGGTAATAAACAAAAAGAAAAAAGAGATCATGGAGAAACTGGCAAGGGGAGAATATATTGATAAAAAGATTTACTTTGAGAAGATGGCAGAGGAATTTCTTAACTACACGAAAGAAAATCGAACAGAAAGAACCCACGAAACTATCATTGGTCATATTAAAAAGCACTTGCGATATTTCCGGGGATATCTTTTAACAAAAATTAACCTGGCCTTGATTGAAGGCTACGTTGAACATCGGAGAAGGGAAAACCCTGAACTATCCGACAAAACCGTTATAAACGAGCTTTTTACCCTATCTGCGGTCTTTAAGCGGGCGATTAGACTAGGCTACCTTAAAGAGAACCCAGTCAAGAACCTCGAAATGCCAAAATATACCCGCCCGGAAATGAAATGCTTCACACCAAAAGAAATGGAGCTGATCTTTGCAAATTGCAGTAAATACTTGCGCCCGATCCTCATGTTAGGGATAACAACAGGATTGCGCCATTCTGAAATCTGCAATATTAAATGGGATAATGTAGACCTTGAGGCGGGGATAATCAAAATTGTGTGTGATGAGACCTTCAAGACCAAAAACAAAAAGAATAAGCTAGCAATAATTGTCCCACAGTTAAGAGGAGAGCTTGAATACTTGAAAGAATGCTGGGTTGATTACATGAACGATAATATAATGCCCCGGCAACCGCACCAGATGGTTTACGTTTTTTGCCATAATAACGGTAGACCGATTAAGTCTTTTGCCCAGTCATTTGAGAAGCTGATGAAGAAGCTCTGTATAGAAAAAGCGTCCCCTCACACCATGAGACATACCTTCATTACCTACCACGAACGCTTTGGCGATCCCTACCTAACGCAGAAGATGGCAGGACACAGCGACCAGAGGCAAACACAGGGGTATTATCATGTCCAGTTAGAAAGAATGAAAGAGAGCATGGAACCGATAAAAACCTTAATAAATTCGTGCGTGATAGTTAGACAATCGTTAGAAAACACCCCTACCCCGACGGTTTATTCGTTAGAAAAAGTTAATCAAGAGAGTCCAAATAACTCCATTTTGTCGTCATAAAAAGAAACGGAGGAGGAGAGATTCGAACTCTCGCGCCGCTTTCGCGACCTAACGGTTTAGCAAACCGCCCCCTTAACCACTTGGGTACTCCTCCGCATATTATTATTATTTCTGTGAGATCAGCTTTTCAATCTGCTTTTTTACCGGCGGCGTTTTGGAGATTATTTCTGCCGCTTCAGCTCGGGTTACTTTAATCTCGGGGCCAAACCCCTTCCCAACAATATAAGCAAACAGGCCCAGATTTTTGGTGGCAGAGATTGCCGGCGCCGCCCAATATTTTTTGGGTACATCAGGATACGGGTTGTGGCTCAATTTTGGTTTAACGTAAGCCCCGCAAAATCTGGCCATTACCACGGCCATTTCCCCTCTGGTCACTATTTTATTCGGTGCTCCGCCGTTTAAATATTTTGCCGCGACCGGCCCTTTGGCGTTTTTCATGATCACCAACAATTCGCCCCTAGTTATCTCCTGGTTCGGCTTAAAACTTTTGTCGGCAAAACCGGGCATTACCTTCAAAGTTGCCAAGTACTCGATCGGTTTTTTTGCCCAGTAATCATCGGGTACATCATAAAACGTCTTTACTTCAGGTTTAGCAATGATCTCGGGGACAGGGATGACCGGTTTCTTTTTTTCGAGTTTAGCTTTGGCTCTTTCCTTTACCCTATCTTCGCCTTTATAGCCGATCGAAAAAAAGTTGGTCGTATTCCCAGCTAGGTCACCATATTGGTGATAAGCGTAATCAAAAGTAAACCCATTGACCACAAAACCAACGCCAGCCGTCAGGTTATTATCAACACCAACTCCGCTCTCTCCCGCGCGAGGTTTCTGGTCTACACCGCAGCGAAGCACTAACATCTCAAGTGGAGAGTATTCCAAGCCAAGATGAAAAACCGACGGCCGGTTTAATCCCCCGTTATTATCATAATCAACCATTAACTCCAAGCTTTTATCTGGATCTTGGCGCAAACCGGTCACGCCGATCAGTTTTATTCGGCTGCCAAGTTTTGTCACCATCGGGATCCCCTCTATAACTGAATTTTTTTGCCAGGTAAACTTACCGCCAAAAGTAGCCGGTAAAAAGTTTTGGAAATTAACTCCTAAATTAAGCCAGCGATTGGCCTCCCAAAGAAGCCCAAGATCGGCATCCATTCCCCTGCCAGTAGCGTCTTGCATGGCTGTTCCGCCGCCGGAAAAGCCTTGCAAGAAAAATTTTAGATCCAGCCCAAGAGAGATATTATCACCGGCTTTATTCCGTAAAAAGCGGCTAAGTTTTGAGCCGTAAGCTAGGGAGATTAAACTAGAGTTATAACTTGTCGTCCCGGTCTGCACCGCTTCAAGTGTAGAGCCAGAGCCAGTCAAACTCATGATCGGAATATCCCCTACCCCGGCATTAACCACACCCAGCCCAAGTTTGCCGAACGGAAAGTTTTCGGCCGCGCCAAACATAACATAATTGATCTCACCCAAGAGCGTGCCGCTCATGCTGGTAAAATTTCGTTCCTTATTTTGGGCCAGACCAGCCGGATTGGTAAAGATCGCGCTGGCATCATCGGCTAAAGCTAAAAAAGCTTTACCCATGCCAAGCGGTCTCGCGCCAACACCAATTTCGCTCAAATCAAGCGCCGCCATCGCTCCTTGGGTAAGAAGCATGGCAGCCAAAACTGCCCAGGCAATATATTTCATCGTTAAAAGTATTATCGCTTGTTACAATTTTCATGTCAACTTCTATTATGTTACAATTAATGAATGCCAGGCAATATCCGCAATTTTTCTATCATTGCCCACATCGATCACGGCAAGTCAACTTTAGCCGATCGCTTGCTGGAATACACCCACACCATTGAAAAACGGGAGATGCGAAGCCAAGTTCTCGACTCAATGGACCTTGAACGGGAACGGGGCATTACCATTAAAGCCCAGGCGATCAGGATGAAATATAAAGACCATATTCTCAACCTGATCGATACTCCCGGCCACGTTGATTTCTCTTATGAAGTTTCAAGATCGCTGGCCGCTTGTGAAGGCGCCCTCTTATTAATTGACGCCACCCAGGGAATTGAAGCCCAAACCTTGGCCAATGCCAACCTAGCCAAACAAACTAATTTGGTTATTATTCCAGTCATTAATAAGATCGACCTGCCCGCCTCCGAACCGGAAATGATCAAAGCAGAGATCAAAAATGTTTTTGGGATCGAGCCAGACCAAGTGATCTTGGCCTCGGCCAAAGAAGGGACCGGCATTCCGGAAATATTAGACGCGATCATTGGCCGCATTCCGCCGCCGACAGGCGAAAGCGCTAAACCGCTTCAAGCCTTGATCTTTGATTCCCATTACGATCCTTTCAGGGGAGTTATCGCATATATCAGAGTTTTTAATGGTTCCATTAAAGCCGGCATGAAGATCAGGATGATGGGCCTAGGCGAAGAATTTGAGGTCCAGGAAGTCGGGACCTTAAAACTGGGACTCATTCCTAAGGCTGAATTAACTTCCGGCGAAGTCGGCTACTTGATCGCCGGGATAAAAAATGTTAAAGAATGCCATGTCGGCGACACTGTGACCGACGCTAAAAATCCGGCCGTTGCCGCCCTTCCCGGTTATAAGCCGATCAAACCAATGGTCTTTTGCGGTTTTTATCCGTTGGCCGGAGAAGATTTTGAGAATTTAAAAGACGCAATCGGTAAGCTCCAGCTCAATGACGCCGCTCTTTATTATGAAACCGAAACTTCAGCCGCTTTAGGCTACGGTTTGCGCTGCGGCTTTTTGGGCTTGCTTCATCTGGAAATCGTGCAAGAGCGGCTGGAGCGGGAATTTGGCTTAAAGATAATCGCGACCGCGCCAAACGTAGTTTACAAGGTTAATTTTAAGGATAAGACAACCAAGCAGATCGATAACCCATCGTTTATGCCTCCAGCTGGTGACATTGAATCGGTCGAAGAACCATATTTAAAATTAACTCTCTTTACTCCGGCCGAATATGTTGGCCCGGCAATGGACCTGGCGATCGAAAAGCGCGGCACTTTTGTTCACCTTGAATATCTGGACCCAAAAAGAGTAATGATGATCTTTGAAATTCCGCTAGCCGAGATCATTTCCGAATTTCACGATTTATTAAAATCAGTTACGCGCGGCTACGCTTCAATGGATTATGAAGTGATCGGCTATCGCGTCTCCGACCTGGTAAAAATGGATATCCTTCTAAACCAAGAACCAGTTGACGCTTTGTCGATCATCGTCCCGCGAGACCAGGCTCATTATCGGGGTAAAAAATTAGTGGAGAAATTAAAAGAATCCATCCCGCGCCAGCAGTTCCAGATCCCGGTCCAAGCCTCGATCGGCGCCAAAGTCGTCGCCCGGGAAAACATCGCGGCGCTTAGGAAAGATGTTTTGCAAAAATGTTATGGCGGCGACATCACCCGCAAACGCAAACTCCTTGAAAAACAAAAAGAAGGAAAAAAGCGGATGAAGCGGATCGGCCGCGTCGATGTCCCCCAGGAAGCCTTTTTAGCTGTTTTGCGAATTGGAAAATGACCGCACTCTATATTCATATCCCCTTTTGTAAAAAGAAATGTAATTATTGCGACTTTGTTTCTTATGCAGGAAAAGAAGGATTAATCGATGCGTATATTGAAGCGCTTTGCAAAGAAATAACAACCTCACCCCTTTCTTCCGACTTCGTCGGAATTCATTCCCCTCTCCACAAAGTGGAGAGGGGTGGCACGAACGAAGTGAGTGACGGGGTGAGGACTATCTACTTCGGCGGCGGAACACCAACACTCCTTGAGCCAAAACATTTCGAAAAGATACTATCCTCTATCCCCTATCCCCTACCCCCTGAAATTTCCCTCGAATCTAATCCCGGAACCGCCAATAAAGAAAAACTTAAGGCCTTCCACGATCTTGGCATTAACCGACTCTCGATCGGCGTCCAATCATTCAACGATCAACATTTAAAAACTCTCGGCCGGATCCATGATTCAAAAATCGCTCTTCAGTTCTACCATGATGCGCGTAAAGCTGGCTTTACTAATATCAATCTCGATCTGATGTTCGCCCTCCCTGACCAAACACTCGAAGAATGGCAGGCCGACCTGCAAACGGCCATCGATCTTAAACCCGAACATCTTTCAACTTATAATCTACAAATTGAGGAAGGTACGCCACTTTTCCTACACCCTACCGTCTACGGCCTACCCCCTACACAAGAAACCGAACTCGCCATGTACCAACACACTATCGAAACACTAACCTCCGCCGGCTATCACCACTACGAAATATCTAACTTTGCCAAGCCCGGCTTCGAATGCCAGCACAATATTAATTATTGGAAAAACGGCAATTATATTGGGATCGGCGCTGGCGCTCACTCGCATGTTAATGGAAGGCGATGGGCGAACACTAATTCCATTGAAGAGTATATCCGTTCGGCGTCAGGCGACATGGGAAACGAAATGCGCAACGCGTTACGCCTCACACCTAACGATTCGCATCTCTCTACCGCCCAACGCGAAACGCTTTTCCTCGGCCTCCGCCTCCTCGATGGCCTATCAATTGAACATTTCAAAGGCTTTGAAAAAGAAGTAGCTGAATTAATTAAAGATGGCTTACTAGAAAAACACAATAATGATTATCGGCTGACCAAACAAGGCCTTTATCTCGGTAATTTAGTTTTTGAGAAGTTCATCTAATTGGAAACCGCGACTTTTAGTCGCAGGTTTCCAATCCCCTTGACAGCCATCTTCCGAACTTGTTATAATTAGCACTCAAGTAAAGAGAGTGCTAATGACAACTAATATTAAAATAACATTAGATGAACGGAAAAAGAGGATCCTGGAAGCAATCGTCCGGGATTATCTCCACACAGCCGAAGCGGTCGGCTCGCGAACGATCTGGCGCAGTTACATGCCAGACCTCTCGCCCGCTACTATCCGCAACGAAATGGCCGACCTTGAAGATCTAGGCTTAATTGTCCAGCCCCACACTTCGGCTGGCCGGGTCCCAACCGACCTTGGCTACCGTTATTATATTAATAATATAATGAAAGCCCGGCAATTAACGACCAAAGAAGACGAGATCATTGGCGAAGGGCTAAAAAAGATCCATAATGACGTAGAAGATGCCCTCCACCAAACCTTGAAAGTTTTATCTAATCTACTAGAGTATGCGTCAGTCGTTGCTACATTAAATAACAAAACCAGAGTTTACACTGCCGGCATTTCTCATATGTTAAAACAGCCGGAATTTAGCGATCTTAATTTTACCCGCCATATCTTGGAAACCATTGAAGAAGAAGACTTAATGGCCGATATGATTAAAGAATATACCACAGAAAAAGGAGTAACAATTAGAATTGGCTCTGAAAATACTTATAAGGAAGTTAAAGATTGCAGTGTGATCATGAGTTCTTATAGTATTACTAATTTAGCAGAAGGCGCTTTGGGCGTTATCGGCCCAACCAGGATGAGCTATGCTAAAGCCGCCGGCATTTTAGAGACCCTCTCCCGCCGGCTGGAACAAGCGATGGAGATGGAA
Source organism: bacterium (assembly GCA_043812655.1). Lineage (GTDB taxonomy): Bacteria > Margulisbacteria > WOR-1 > O2-12-FULL-45-9 > XYB2-FULL-48-7 > JBDRLW01. The sequence goes on from JBDRLW010000001.1 coordinate 20,793, forward strand.
GATGACTGAAGAAAATAAAGCAGAAAACCTACCGAACGAATTAGAAGAGACTAAAAACCAGCTCCTCCGGGCGCTAGCTGACTTTGATAATTATAAAAAAAGAGCGGCGGCTGACCGTGAACAATTTGTACAATTTGCCAATGAGGCGTTGATCACTGAACTTCTGCCAATTATTGACGGCCTTGACCGGGCGATGGGACATGATGCCAGCGAAGAGATGACCAAGGGGATCGCCTTGATCAAAAAGCAATTCGAAGACATCTTAAAAAAGCATGGGGTAAATGAAATTGAGGCCTTGGGAAAACCTTACGACCCCCACTTCCATGAAGCGGTTTTGCAAAAAGAAGCTCCCGGGCCCGTTGGTGTCGTGATCGAAGAGATGCAGAAAGGTTATATTCTAAACAGTCGGGTAATAAGGCCTTCAATGGTCATAGTTTCAAAAAAGGGAGGAGAATAACATGGCACAGGAAAAGATCATTGGGATCGATTTAGGTACGACAAATAGCTGCGTGGCAGTAATGATGGGAGGAGAACCGACGGTTGTTCCAAATTCTGAAGGAGGAAGGACCACTCCATCGATCGTCGCGTTCATGAAAGATGGATCGCATGTTGTTGGCCAAGTTGCCAAAAGACAAGCGATCACCAACCCGGAACATACCATCTCTTCTATTAAGCGCTTTATGGGAAGACGGTTTGACGAGATCGGCGCAGAATTAAAATACGTCCCTTACAAAGTCGTTAAAGGGAGCAAAGACGAAGCTAAAGTAAAGACCGAAAATAAAGAATACAGCCCGCCAGAAATTTCGGCCATGACCCTGCAAAAGATGAAACAATCAGCGGAAGCTTTCCTGGGTGAAACCGTAAAAAAAGCGGTCATCACTGTCCCCGCCTATTTTAATGACAGCCAGCGCCAAGCGACCAAAGATGCCGGGACGATCGCGGGGCTTGAAGTTGTCCGGATCATCAACGAACCAACAGCAGCTTCATTAGCTTATGGCCTCGATAAAAAGAAGAACGAAAAAATCGCCGTCTATGATCTCGGCGGCGGAACTTTTGATATTTCCATCCTTGAAATTGGCGACGGAGTTTTTGAAGTTAAGTCAACTAATGGCGACACCCACTTAGGTGGCGACGATTTTGACCAGCATATTATGAAGTGGCTCCTCGATGAGTTCAAAAAAGACCAAGGGGTTGATCTTGGCAAAGACCGCATGGCGGTGCAACGGTTAAAAGAAGCGGCGGAAAAAGCCAAATGCGAGCTCTCGACCGCAACCGAAACAGAGATCAATCTCCCCTTTATTACCGCCGACCAGTCTGGCCCAAAACATTTGGTCCTCAAACTGACCCGGGCGAAACTGGAACAATTAGTTGCAGACCTGATTGAACGTTCGATTATCCCCTGCCGGCAAGCTTTGGCTGACGCTGGTTTATCCGCTAATCAAATAGATGAAGTTATTTTAGTTGGCGGACAGACCAGGATGCCTAAAGTCCAGGAAGCCGTTAAAGGCTTCTTTGGTAAAGAACCGCATCGCGGAGTTAATCCCGACGAAGTTGTCGCGATCGGCGCAGCCATCCAAGGCGGTGTTTTAGCTGGAGAAGTCAAAGACTTGGTCTTGCTTGATGTTACGCCTCTTACTCTCGGGATCGAAACTTTAGGCAGTGTTATGACCCCGCTAATTGAAAAGAATATGACTATCCCAACTTCAAAGAGCCAAGTTTTTTCGACCGCTGCCGACGGGCAGACTTCAGTTGAGATCCACATTTTACAAGGCGAACGCCCCATGGCGGCCGATAACCGGACGCTGGGCCGCTTTCACTTGGATGGTATTCCCCCGGCACCCCGAGGCGTTCCTCAAGTTGAAGTTACTTTTGATATCGACGCCAACGGTATTTTAAATGTTAAGGCGAAAGATAAAGGGACCAATAAAGAACAAAAGATCACCATCACCGCTTCATCCGGCCTCTCTAAAGATGAGATCGAGAAAATGAAAAAAGAGGCCTCCGCTCATGAAGCTGATGATAAGAAGCGGAAAGAAGAGGTTGAAGTCCGCAACCAGGCCGACGCTATGTGCTATACTTCAGAAAAAACCTTGAAGGATGCCGGCGATAAAGTTGACGCCGCGACCAAAGAAAAAGTTGAAAAGGCGATCACCGAAACCAGAAAAGCGCTAGAGAGCAAGGAGACTGAAACGATCAAGAAAGCACTGGATGAATTACAAAAAGAAGTTTATGAAATGTCATCTAAGATCTATAAAGAGGCGGCTCCCGCTCCCGATCAAACTCCTGGAGAAGAGCCCAAGGCCGAAGGAGAAAACCAGGGACCAACGGTCGATGCCGATTATGAAGTTAAAGAAGATAAATGAAGCGTGATCTCTATGAAGCGCTCGGGGTCCAAAAAAATGCCTCACAAGATGAGATAAAGCGCGCTTATAGGAATCTAGCCCGCAAATATCATCCCGACGTCAATAAAGAAGCCGGCTCGGCTGACAAATTCAAAGAGATCAACGAAGCTTATCAAACCTTATCCGATCCCAATAAACGTTCACAATATGATTACTACGGCCAAACCGGCAGTAATGCCGGCGCTGGCCCAGGTGGGTTTGGCGGTTTTGATTTTAGCGGCCAACAGTATCAAGGCTTTGGTGAATTTGGCGACCTCTTTGATATGTTCTTTGGCGGCCAGCGGGGCGCGGAGCGCGGCGGAGCACAGCGAGGTGAGGATCTCCGTTATGACTTTAGGATAACTTTGGAAGAAGCCGCGCACGGGACAGAAAAAGAATTTGAAGTCCTTCATTTCACCGCTTGTTCTACCTGCAAAGGTTCGGGCGCAAAACCTGGGACTTCCCCCATTCGTTGTTCTAAATGTAATGGAACCGGACAACTCAGGAAAAACCAACGGACAATTTTAGGCAATTTTACCCAGGTTGTTCCTTGCGATGACTGCCGCGGCACTGGAAAAAAGATCTCAGCCCCCTGTCCCACCTGCCATGGAAATGGACGGGAAAAACAGAAACATAAGGTCAAAGTTAAGATCCCGGCCGGGATAGATTCTGGTTATCGTTTACGGGTGGCTGGAGCTGGTAACGCCGGGACTCACGGCGGCCAACCTGGTGATGTTTACGTCTTTATTTCGGTCGACCAACACCCGCTCTTTAACCGCGACGGGGCAAATTTATATTATCGTCAAGAGATCTCTTTTCTGCAGGCTATTTTAGGCGATGAAATAAAGATCCCAACCCTTGATGGAGAAGCTACTTTTAAAATTCCGGCCGGAACACAGCCAAACACTAATTTCCGTTTAAAAAACAAAGGTCTGCCCCACTTAGGCCGGCGTGAAAAAGGGGATCTATACGTTTTAGTTGAGATAAAAATACCCGCCAATATTACCAAGGGACAACATGAACTCCTCAAGAAATTCAAGGCCGCCTAGGCTCTTTATTCCATCCGACCAATTACCCGATATTGCAGGAAACGAAGCCCACTACTTACGTAATGTCTTAAGGGTTAAGCTTGGCGACCAGCTCGAACTCTTTGACGGGACTGGAATAGTTTACCAGGCAGAAATTAAAACCATTACCAAGGGATCCATCAATTGTGAGATAAAGACAAAACAAAGATCACCTAATGAACCAAAAATACAAATCACTTTGGCTCAAGCTCTGCCAAAGTCAAGTAAGATGGACCTGGTAGTTGAAAAAGCGGTTGAACTTGGTGTCGATAAGATTATGCCTGTCTTAACAGAAAGGACGATCTCAACAAGAGATAAACTGATTAGATGGCAAAAGATCGCTAAAGAAGCGGCCGAACAATCTGGCCGCGCGATCGTACCAGCAGTAACATCTTTAATAAAATTTGACGATCTGCTAAAACTCCGCGACCAATACGACTTAGCCCTTGTCGCTTGGGAGGAGGAAAAGACTAACAAGCTAAAATCCCTACTAACAGACTCACCGACTAATGGCTCGACAGGCCCTTCGACAAGCTCAGGGCAGCATCGAGCGGAGTCGAGATGCTCGCCATCCCAGCCATCCCGAGCACTGTCGAGAGACAAACTTCTCCTCCTCATCGGCCCCGAAGGCGGTTTTTCTGCTGGGGAGGTTGAAAAAGCTAAAACCGCTGGCTTTATTTCTATTAGTTTGGGGAAAAGGATCTTAAGGACTGAAACTGCCGGCTTGGCTGCGTTATCCGCTATTTTATACGAACTAGACTGGTAACCTACATAAAAAGAACGGGGACCAACCCGTTTAAAGAATCCAAGTTATCTTTAAAGGATAAGGTCCCCGAACTTTTATAATACGAACGGTTGGCAAACAGTGATCGAAAGGCCCTTATCCGTTTTGGTATCAGACCTGACAACACTATAGCCAATTGAAGCCGCCGTTTTTCCAAGGCCTAAACCAAGGTCAAACATCACGCCGACTGAAACGTCGCCGCCGATTTTTCCGGCTTTCTGTCCATTGCCATAGACGACATAGTTAAGTCCGCCATCAACAAACAGTGGAGCACCCATCAAATCCCCTGGGAGCATGATCACGCCGCCAATGTAAAGAGGAACCGCTTTGATCCCTCCTCCACCTTGGACATAACCTAAACCCAGTTTGTACTGCACCGCGTTGGCTGAAAGACCAACCATGGTTCCAAGCGCTAATGGATCATCCAACACTAAATCGCCCTTGAGGCCTAAACCTCCCCCTAACTGGCCGCTTCCGGTGTTAATATACATACCGGCAACGTCACAGTTGAGGCCCAAACCAAACAAACCGGCTTCAGGCGCTGCCGCTTTCGGCATTGGCCTAGGAGCTGGTGGTGGTGGTGGGACAGGAGCAACTGGTGCTGCTTCCATCTGTGCTTTCAATTTTTCCCAGCGAGCCAAAGTCCCCTGCTTTTGAGATTGCAGCAGTTTCATTTTGGCTGTATTGCCCGTTTTCCGATACTTGATGATTTTCGCATCAATTACCTTTAGGTAGGCTCTTACCGCCGCCTTTTCCTCTTCCAAGGTCCGGGCAACAGCTACGCTGGCGATTGAAGCAACAAACGCTACGACAAAAAGATATATAATAGCTTTTTTCATTTATTTCACCTCCTTTTCGCTTTCGATAATAGAATTGTTATCTACATGAATTAGATACAATCCACACTTACTAGTGAGATTTTATACTCTCTTGTTTTACTTGTCAAGCAATTTTTACCGGCCAAACAACTGGCGATATCCGACCATAACTGTCGCCCCTTTGAGGCCGGGACTAGAACTGGCCTGAACACTGCTATAACCGATCTCGCCAAAAACGACCCCCCCAAACCCATTGCTTTCAACCCCATAAAACAATTCTCCTCCCACCGCCCCCTGTTTCCTGCCTGAAGTTAACACCAAGTAATTTAAACCCACTCCCAGGTAATTATCGACCCCGGTAAAAACCCCAGGAGGGAAATTAAAAATAAGATCGATCCCAACAGGAACATACCTAGCCTGTGTTTCCCCATTTTGCGCTAATCCGGTCATCAACCGGACCGATGTTGTCGCCGGTCCGTAAATAAAACGGAGCGGCGCTCGGACTTCCCCAAGCAATACAGTGGCCCCAGCAAAAAAACCTGTCGATAAACCAATTTCATAATATGATCCTTGCCTGGCCTTCTTTAACCCTTTGTCAGCTTCCAGCGAAACGACGCCTTCTTCGGTCACTAGATCAAAGCTTGGCTCCACTTCTGGTGTAACAGGGACCCAGCGCTCTTCCGCTATTGGTTTTGGTTTGAGCTTGGCAATTTCCGCGTTGGTCAAGTCTATCTTATCTAAAATATTTATCCTGATAGTTCTTGATTTTGTGGTTTTGAGGCGTTGTTTAAGCTCCGCAACTTGCTTTTTCAATTTATTGATCAGCTTTGTATTATCCTGAGGGATCAAACCTTTAAGCTTGGCAATTTCCTCATTGGTCAAGTCTATCTTATCTAAAATATTTATCCTGATAGTTTTTGATTTTGTGGTTTTGAGGCGCTGTTTAAGCTCCACAACTTGCTTTGTCAGCTCATTGATCCGCTTTGTATTATCCTGCGCCGCTAACCCTTGGCCGCAGAATAAAACCGCTACCATGAAAATACTTAAAAATAGTTTTGGCATAAATTTAAAATCCCGGCACCATCCCTGCCTGGTTTGGGTCTTTTCTCCTAACTGGTAATTATAAACCATTAAACACTCACCTGCACCTACTAAATAATTAACTTGTTCAAATCTGCCCCCAAAAAAAACCATTACCGTTTTTTCTCTTTTTCTTCTTCTTTGATCTTTGCCACCATTTTTTCCCGCTTCTCTGCCATCCGATCGAGCTTATAAACAAAAAAGAGGACTTCAGCCACCAAGGTATATAACTCGGGCGGGATTTCCGAATCAAGCTCAAGTTTGGTTAAAAGTTTAGCTAGTTCCGGGTCTTCATATAAAGGGATTTTATTCTCTTCCGCGATCCGCAATATTTCATCAGCCACCGGCCCTCTCCCCGTCGCCAGGATCAAAGGAGCTTTATCTTTATCAACGTCGTACCGGAGCGCGACCGCCGCTTTTTTTGGTTCTGCCATATTTATGCCTCTATATCAATTTTCCTTAGTAGATCATCAAGACCGGGAAGCATGGGGATCAAATACGGTTTAATGTTACACATCGCCGAATCAACTTTTACTTGATAACCGGTAATTAAGAAGTTCTTGTTGGCCAGCTTCTGCTGAAAGTCGCCAAAATCTTTGGCGATCAAATTCCGGCCCTCTTCCCCATATTCTTTCTCATTAAAAACAAAGATAACATAAACCTTATTATCTTTAACGATCATCGACACGACCATTTTCCCCATATTTTCCGTTTCCATCGACATTACTACCTGGGTATTTCTGGGATCAATATTCGCTTGTTTTCCCTCCCCATCACGTTTTATGACAATTTCAAAATCTTTCGGCGGATTGGTCATGGCATTGGGGATTTGCTGGTAATGATAATTAACTTCCTGGCGGCCGCTTTGGGATAAGATCGCTTGAGCTAATAAATTTTGCATTACGCTATCAAGCTTACCCTGAAATTCCCTGAGTGCCGCAGACAAAGCTTTAGCCTCCTCGCTCCCTGCCGGCGCTTTTTGCTGGAGGCCTTGGAGCAAAGCCTTGAGCGCCCTAACATCATTGATCGTATTCCCCCGATTAAAGGCTTTAGTCGCCCCTTTTTCGGTAATTGACTGGAATGTGCTGTCAAATTGGGCTAAGATCGCCGACAATTGCGAAAGCAGCGCCGAATCAAACAGGCCCTTACCCATCCCCATTGCACTGTTAAGATTGCCAAGCGCCCCTTGCATTGAGATCATCTTCGCCGCTAGTGCCGGATTTTCAGTAAAATATTGTCCCAAAACCTTAGCGGCCGAAGGATCATCTATCCCCTTCATGAGGAGGAGAACCGCCGCTTCCTGCATCGATTGCGACTTATCGCTCCCTTGGATCATCGTCATGACCTTAACAAAATTGGTTTGTGATAATTCAAGGCCGTTGCGAAGCATAAGGGAAGCCAACTTGGTATTAAAATCGTTCGCTTCAATTTGTTGAGAGAGAAGGTGAGAACGGATATCTTCTATGGTAAGCGGCCTGGCTACTGACGGGGCTGGTTTAGGTGGGGCAACTGGAACTCCTGCTTGGGGACCAGTGGGAGCGGAAACTTCTCCCGGTTTAGTTGGCGCCCCTCTAGAAGGAACGCCTCTTACTCCCCCAGCAGTCTCAGCTTGCGCAGCGTTGCTGACCGGAGAACTTGAGGCCTTCCCTGTCGGCCAAAGAACTGGTTTCCCGGGGTGCAAGCCCCCACCATCGGCTTTTACCTCTGCCATTTAATTACTTCTTTTCGGGTTTAACTGCCGCGGGAATAGCGCCTGGAGCTGATTTCTCTTTAACTTTTTCATCGGCCACCGCGTCAGCCGCCACATCGGACGGGACTTCAGATGGTGTCGGGATCGGCGCCTCTACAACTTCTTCCTTGGTCGGCGGTGCGCAGGTCGCGATCATCTCCTGTGGTTCTGAAAGTATCTTTACTTTCGCGTCTTTGGCCAGATCAGAAACGTGGAATGACTCGTTAATATTAAGCGGGGTTACATCAATGATAAACTTATCAGGAATCGATGTCGGCAAACATTCGACTTCAACTTCTCTAAGGCCATGGACCAAAATACCGCCGCCTTCTTTAACGCCGATCGGTATACCAGTTAATTCGACGTGAACCTTAGTCCTGATCGCCTCATCCATAGCAATATTGCGAAAATCAACATGTAAAAGCTCATCGGTTAAAGGATCGATCTGCACCGCTTGAGTTAAAACCGCCAAGCTTTTTCCCCCAATTTTTAGGGTGACTATAGCGTTCATTCCCGCTTCCGATTTAAGAATAGTTTTAACAAAAGTCTTGTTATCGATCGAGACAGGAAAAGAGGTGATCTTTTTTCCATACACAACAGCTGGGACAAAACCCGCTTGCCTTAATTTTTTGAGGTCTTTACGGACTTCTATTCGTTCTTTCGCTTCTAATTCGATCTTTTCCATAACAGTATTATTTTATCAGATTTTCGGTTGAGTGTCAAAAGAGATAAAGTATTAAGCCAATTTTGAATACAATGTCTCTGGTGCAATATCCTGACCACCAGGCCAGCAAATGGTCCCCAAGTCTTTATTAATACTAAATTTCTTAAAATAATTAATATCTTTAAAGTCGGCAAAAACACCTTTATTGTCTAAATAATTACTAAAATCAACTATCCCGGTTTTTCCGTCTTCAAAGACTAATGTAATTTTATAGTCTTTAAGGTATTTAGCGTTTATTACATCGTATAGCATTAGATTTCTCCTTATTGCAACGGTAGTATGGGAAATAATGGCTTTTGTTGTTTGGCCAGTTCCCACTCTTTAATTAGTTCGTCTTTATGAAGAGCCGCCCATTCAATGACCAACCCAAGAACCCTTGGCGGCAATCTCCCAACTTTAACCGTCAACTCATTTATGTCAATTGTCACCTTTTGATCTTCATATCGGGCATGAAAATGCGGTGGGTTATGATCATCATAAAAGACCGCAATTACTATCCCAAAAAACCTGCATATCTCTGGCATAATTAATTATACCACAAAAAAACCGGCCTCTTAGAAAATTCCCTCTAAAAGGCCGGTTAATAAGGGCATAAGTTGTTTAAATCAGTTTTATGTTATTAATACATGAACAAAAATACACAAACAGAAAAAATGAAATTTTTCCCAAAACCTGCCGATATATATACGTCTAAGGCTTGCTGAGTCACAATGATGACATAGGAGGAAAAGAAAATGAGTTTATCGGTAGGGTTAGTTTATTTAGCGAGAACAATGGTAAGGCAAACTCCCAATGGGCTTGCTAATGAGGAAGATGAAGGGAAAAAAACAGCCAGCGAAGCTTTTAATCCACCACAATTCAACGAATTTGAAGGGACTATTCGAGATTTTTCTGTTTGCCACTATGAGTACAATCAATTTCAAAGAATGGAAAAATGTGTTTCTATAAAAGCAGAGATAAAAAATCGTTATGAAGAAGGATTAAATCGATTTAAAATCGGAGAAGCATTCTTGGCTAGTGGGGATAATATTGAAGCTAATCTCAAGTTTAGGGAAGCAGATCGTTTTTTTAATTATGCTCAAGCTTTATTTAGAACAAATCAAGATGGAACTCGCGACTATTCGGTCAGTTCTCCGCAAATAAATCATGCAAAATTAGCCGCGCAAGCAAAATTACCAAACAACTATCCTCATTTACCTGGGTTATCTTTTGTTACTGGAGGAACCCCTTTTGATTTATGCGGGGAGCTAAGAGCGCAAAATATGGAATATTATCAAAAAAAAGAGCTTGGGTTAATTTGCGATAATCTTGAAGGCAGCGAAAAAGCCCCGGCAAATAGGATGCTGTATCAATTAATTCCTTCAGCTACGGAGATTTTTAGGCGTTATTCTACATCAATGCCAGATCACGAACTCACCTTTGTCTTTAAAGTATCAGTAAAAAGTGACGGCTCTGCAGAAGTAAAAGTTGTTCCGAGTGAAGATGAAATTAGTAATTTGGATGAAGGTTATAAAGAAAAGTTGTCAACTCGTTTTGAACATTTGATGATAAAAATAAAAGAAAATATGGACTTCGGCCCTACGCCTACAAACCTTAATTTCTCATTGACTTTTATTAAATCAGATACAACAATACAGGTTCTTCAGCAATAATCTAAAAAGAGGCATATTTGACCTTTGTCGTTGTTCCTGTCCCTTCATAATAGCTTAAATACTTTTTCCCGTTAGTGCCGATGGCTAACGAGGGATAACCGCTGCTCTGTTTTACAACCGTCATAAATAGCCAAGCTCCCGTTACATTTGTCGCAATTTTTAAAGCGCCTGAAGCATCAACATATGTAACATATAATTTCCCATTAGCATCGACTTTAATACAAGGATTTGTACTTACACTATTTTTTGATCCAACATTAGCTAAAGTTGATACAACCCAAGCGCCTGAAGTATTTGTAGCATATCTTAAAGCGGCGTTTTCTCTATCATCATAGACAATGTGGATCTTGCCATTACCATCAATTGCTATAGAATGATCAATATCTGTAACGACAGAATCTACAATATATTCAACTGCGGCAACTTCTTGGGTAATCCAAGTGCCAGAGGCATTGGTCGCATATTTTATTTTTTTCCCAGCTTCGCCATAGTAAGCGAAATGAAGTTTATTATTAGTATCAATAACTAGTGAGGTTTTTTGGCTACGTTCCTTATCAACAACAAACCCTTCCCATGAACCATTCGCATTAGTGTAATATTTTAAATAGCCGGTGCCATTAGCCTGAAATCCGACATATGTTTTATCGTTATTATCAACCCCTATGGCGCTATAGCGTCCAAATTCCCCAGCATTATAATCACCAATTATAGATTTAACCCAACTTCCAGTAGAATTATCAGAATATCTTAACCCTGGGGTTGGATTCGCCGCCACACTAAATCCACCAGAATAACTCACTTGGGGTTTATTGTTGCTATCTATTCCCAAAGCAACTCCATAACCGCCAACTCCATGGACAGAACCACCCGCTTCAATCGTTGAAACTCCCCAAGAGCCAGAAATATTAGTCGCATATTTGGGCCCTTGAATGTTGTCATTATAATAAGCAATGTGAGCCTTATTATTGCTATCAGTCCCGATCGCCGTATCGTCTGCTGATGACAAAGCACCAACATTTGCATCAATTGTTGTAACCTCGTTTAACACCACGTTTACAGTTGAAGAATAAGCAAGCTTATAAGTAGTGTTAGCTGTTTGTTGGCTGGTTGTCAAAGCAACCGTCACCCCATCAGCACCTAAGCTAGCGGCGGTTACTTCCAGGCTAGTTGTTTCATCAAGCGACTTTACTGCGTAATTACTTTTATTGGTAGCCGAAGAGTCGGGTGTTCCATTAAATAAAACAGCAAGCGATGTTGACGAATTTGTGGTAACTGAGACAATAGACGGAGCAGTCGTTTGTGAAAAAAGCCCGCAACCAAAGATTCCCAGCCCAGCCACTAACAAAAATCCTAAAACAATATATTTTTTAAACATCTATAATCTCCTCCTCTTTTTTGACGTCTAATATAGTTTACCCCCCCCCCCGTAGAATGTCAATCAGTATTTTTGTCGACGTGAATATTAGGCTTATTTTCTTTCTTCGCGACTACTTCCGATGTCGGCATTCTATTATCCTTATACCATTTTAAGATGTCCCTAGCTACATAAGCCGAGGATTGGTCGCCATGGGCGCCATGGGCCACAAAAGAGGCGATCACTATCTTGGCATCATCATACGGAGCATAGCAAAGGAACCAAGCATGGGGAATCCCCGGATTTTCCGCTGTTCCGGTCTTGCCGGCCGCCAAAAAGCCTTCTATTTTTGCCGCCCGGCCGGTCGCCCTGTCAACCACCGCCCTCAAAGCTTCTCTAATAACAGCTAAAGTTTTTGGAGAAGCAGGAACCTTGGCTTCTTCTATCGATGAAGCGGAATATAAAAGCTCCCCGTTCCTATTCTTTATTTCTTTAACAATATACGGTTTCATCCGTTTACCGCTAGCCAAAGCCGCGTAAATTTCCGCCATTTGGATCGGCGTCACTTGGACAAAGCCCTGGCCGATTCCATAATTGATCGAATCCCCTTCATACCAGATCTCTCTCCTCGCCCTTTTCTTCCATTCTGAATCGGGAATTGTCCCTTTTTTCTCTTGGGGAAGATCGATCCCGGTCCTTTCGTTCAGCCCATATAATTTCGCATATTTCGCCAAACGGTCCGGGCCAAGCCGCCGTCCCAACTCATAAAAAACAATATCGCATGATTGGGTCAAGCCTTCCTGTGCCGTGATCTTCCCGTGTCCGCCCTCTTTCCAGCATTTAGCGATCCGGCCGTTAAGGTTGTAATACCCGGGACAATAAAAAGCTTCGTTTGATTGGGTAAGGTTTTCATCAAGCGCCGCGGTCAAGGTGACAACCTTAAAGATTGAGCCGGGAGGATAAACTGCCAGCGCCCTGTTCATAAAAGGGTGGCGGCCATGCCCAAGCGCCAGTTTCACGTCATTAGGGTCAAAACTTGGCCGGCTAACTAAAGCAAGTATCTCCCCTGTTTTTGGATCAAGAACTACAACCGCTCCTTCTTTCTCACCCAACGCCTTCTCAGCCGCGATCTGCAGGTCAAGATCGATCGTTAATTTAACGTCAGCCCCCGGTTTAGGCTCAACTGTTTCCAGCATCCTGGTTGGCGAACCATAGACGTCAACTTCGATCATCTTCCCCCCATCAACACCCCGGATAAAATTGTCATATACTTTTTCTACTCCATCTTTGCCGACCCAATCACCAAGCTTATATCCTTCGCTCTTCTGCCGCTTTAATTCGTCTTGTTCGATCTCACCAACGTAACCAAGCGAAAGAGACGCTGTCTTGCCATGTGGATAAAAACGGACCGGCTGGATAGAAACGATCACCCCATCAAGTTCTCTTTTTTCTTCTTCGATCTTCATCGCGGTTTCCAGCGCGATGTTATCTTTAACAATGATCGGCCGGTCAGACGAAGGTTTAAAGCGGATCTTTTCTCCCAGGATCTCCCCTAACCGATTTAAGACCCGCGCCCGCTTATTTTTATCACGGGAAGAAAGCAATTGCGGCAAGACCTGGACAGAAAATATCGGGCGGTTTTCGACCATTACTTTACCGTTGCGGTCGTAAATGATCCCCCGGGCGGCTGGGCTGGGAACGATCTTCGCGGCGTTGACGCTTGCTTCTTCCCGGTATTTTCCCCCCATCGCCAGCTGAAGCCAAAAAAGGCGGAGGCCAAGGATCGTCAGTAAAACAATCGCGATAACAGCTAAAGAATAGTTTTTTTCATTTGGCATTAGTCAATTCCTTGACCAAGGGAAATAATAAAAAGACAAAGGCCATATTTAATAGTGTCCCGCCAACCAGCTGTACAATAAAATAAACTGGGCTTATGGCATTATTAAGGATAATTAACCTGGCAATAATAAAAACAGGTGAAAAAAGGGCGGTCATGCTAAGCGAGAAAGAAAATTCGTCGCCGCTAAGGCCTGCCCTTGTCCCGCTGATAATATTACTGATGACCACTTTAATGATCGTGTTGAGTAGGATCCCTGCCGACATAAGATCTTGTAATAATGATAAAGTGGCGGCAAAAACGGTCGCTGGCGCCCTCTCCTCAAAAACAGCAAAAATGACCACGGCCACTAAAACCAGGTCGGGCATTAAGCCGAATAAATTTAGCCTGGCCAAGATCACGGTTTGGAGGACAAAAAGACCTAAAATAAAGGCCGCTATTTTAAAAAGACGCAACGACAAAAACCTCTTCCAGCCGGAAAAAGTTGACCGCTGGTTTTATTTTAATGTCATAAAACAGGTCGACCTCTCTTTTCGTGGCGCTAGAAATGATCCCGATCGGTATTCCAGGCGGGAAAAGGAGCGAAGCCGCCGCAGTAACGATCTTATCTCCCGGCGCTAAAACTGCCCCGGTATTAACATATTTCATTGACAATAGGTATGGCGAATACCCTTCCACCACCCCAGAACTCCGGTTGTTCTGCTCAACCGCCGCGACCGAACTTGAAGGATCAGTAATTAACAGGACTTTTGAGCTTAATGGGGATACTTCGATCACCAGCCCTACCAACCCATCTCTCACCACCACTGGCCTATTTAATAAGACGCCGGCCTTACTCCCTTTATCAATTATTAAGACCAAGCTTTGCGGTGAAGCCGAGCGGCCGACCACTCGGGAAGGTATAAGTTTTAAGTGATAAGAATTAAGAACAGAAAAACCCAACCCTTCCCTTAATCTGGCGTTTTCCTGCTTTAGTTCTTCCAATTGGAGCAAACTAATTTCTTTTGACGCTAACTCCGCTTTTAAAGCGGCATTTTCTGCCGCTTGATTTTTTAAGTCGATTAAAAAGCCGGGAAATCCGGTCGTGCCATGCCATATCGCATTCGCCGTAAATTGGAAGGGATAAATAGCGCCGGCCGCAATCATCCTAAGGGACGACAAATTATTGATAAAAACAAAAGATAAAAGCGCGGCCAAAACCAGGATCATGGCCGGTAAAACGTAAGAAGTTTTTTTCCTAAAAGGCCGGTACTGCGTCACAGGTTGCTTTTGCTAGGCATTATCAATACTTTTTTCAAAGTATCGATCTCTTCCAATATTTTTCCAGTCCCGTAAGCGACGCAAGAGACTGGATCATCGACAACATAGACCGACATGTCTGTCTCTTGAGCCAGAAATTTATCAAGCCCGCGCAAGAGAGATCCTCCGCCAGCCATCACGATCCCCCGGTCCATAATGTCGGCCGCCAGCTCTGGCGGTGTTTTTTCAAGCGTCATCCTGACCGCGTCAACTACGGTCGAAACCGGTTCAGCTAAAGCATCCCTAATTTCCGATGAAGTTAAAGTTAAAGTTTTGGGCAGTCCAGTCACTAGGTCGCGGCCTCTAACCTCGATCGTTTTTTCTTCCGGCAGAGGATACGCGGAACCGATATCAATTTTGATCTGTTCCGCCGTTCTTTCCCCGATCAAAAGATTATAATTTTTGCGGCAGTGGGCCACGATCGCTTCGTCCATTTCGTCGCCGGCTACCCGGATCGATTTGGAAACAACAATGCCGCCAAGCGCTAAAACCGCGACTTCGGTCGTCCCGCCGCCGATATCAACGATCATGCTGCCTTGTGCTTCGGAAACCGGAAGGTTAGCGCCGATCGCCGCCGCCATCGGTTCTTCAACCAGATAAGCTTCACGGGCTCCCGCGTGCATCGCCGCGTCAAGAACAGCTCTTTTTTCCACTCCGGTAATACCGGACGGGACGCCAACCACGATCCGCGGCCGGACAAAGGCTGAACGGTTGTGGCTTTTGTTAATAAAGTGGCGGAGCATCATTTCGGTGATCTCAAAATCAGCGATAACACCATCGCGCATCGGACGGACCGCGACGATATTGGCCGGGGTCCTTCCCAACATCCCTTTGGCTTCGTTCCCAAAAGCTAGGGCTTTGTTATTATCCTTATTGATCGCCACGACCGACGGTTCACAAAGAATGATCCCCTCGCCTCGCGCAAAGACCAAGGTGGTCGCTGTTCCCAAATCTATCCCCAAGTCCCTAGAGAATTGGCCAAATACATAATCGTACATTGACATGAACAGTAGCCTCCTTGCTATTCAAACAAAATAATTGATTCAAATCCTTTGGCTGTTAAATTAGCCTTTTGGGCATTAGCTTCACTTCTAGTCTTAAACGCACCAACTTGAACTCGCCAGCCGAGCGAAGTCTTTTTAAGATAAGTATCAATCCCTTTTTCATTAAGCTGCGCTGCAAGCTTCTCCGCATTGGCCTTATAGATAAACAATCCAGCCTGAACTTTGTAAGGGTAAGCACTTCTGCTTGATCTAGCTATTCTCTTGCGCTTAGAAGATCGCTCACCCTTAGCCATTTTCTTATCGCACGCGGCCTGCTTCTCTTCCAGATAACTTTTTTGCAGCGCCTTTATCGCCGGCGGCGGTTCAGGGATCGGCACGACTATTTTCCGTTCAAAATCTCCACCCGCCGGAAAAAGGATTCTCCTTCCCAGCTGGAAGCTCAACCAAAAACTGCCAACAACAATCAAAGCTAAACCGACCAGCACCAAAGCATTTTTAAACTTGGCAAAACCGTTACCAGGCTTTTGCTCTTCTGTCTCTGGTGTCTCCGGGTTTTGGACTTCTAATTCTTTATCTTTTAACTCGTTTAGCTCTTCGTTGGCCATTAGGATGTTATTCTACTATGTATCTTCCATAATCGTCAACTAATATTATTAGTGAAATTTATTTTTATATCAAACGATTAAAGTATAAGCGAAAGATTCAAAACATAATAATTTTAGTTCAACATGATCATAGACTTAAAAGGAATTTAATGATGACCATTACAAATCCAATTGGCCCAATTCGGCAAAGACTCGCGGCTAGTAAACTTAATTATACAAACATTCCTCCAGGCACTGTTTTCCCTAAAAAGCTGACGGTCCAAAAAAAAATCGCCGACGGCGGCATGTCAAGTGTTTATTTAGCTCATGACACAAGCCAGCGACCAGTCGTAATTAAAGTAACAAACAATGGTGAGATTTTTCATGTCCAGGCTTTAAGACAAGAAGTCGAAGTGCTATCTCTTTTCACTAGTCGCCCGATCTCCAAAATATTTAATCGTTTCCTTAATCGGAGAGCACCATTTCCTGACCTTTATGATTCAAACGTTAACGATGAAAAAGCTTTTGGCGGTTTACGCTACGTCGCCTTAGAATATATTCCCGGTGAAACATTGAATAACATTATTGCCGGCCATGAAAATATCCCATTGCACAAAGCGATTGAAATTGCGATGCAGCTTTGTGGTTTACAAGCATTACATGAACAAAACTATGTCCATCGCGATATTAAGCCGGAAAATATAATCATCAACAATGAAACAGGCGCCCACATTATCGATTTTGGTGTTAGCTGCCGCACCGGACACCGAGATAAAAGGGACTTAGTTGTCGGGACGCCTTCTTACATGTCCTCTGAACTTTCATTGGCTAGATTCGCGGCGCCAAGATCAGATATTTATTCTCTTGGCTTGGTCCTTTATGAAATGATCAGTGGTGATAATCCTATGCGGCATGACAACCATCAGCAAGCCTTAAATAATCAGCAAGAAAAACCTTTACCGAAACTAGAGATCACTGAACGAATTAGATCGGACAAAAGAGATGAATTCATCAATACAGTAGGAGAACTCCAAACATTACTCAATGATTTAATCGGAAAAATGACCGAAAAACAACGCAGTAAACGCTTTAAAAGCCTCAAGCCTGTTGAGACTCTTTTGCTCCGTGCGCATGTTTTAGCCTTAACCTTTAAACATTACGAAAAGCGGATAAAACAATCTTTTCCCCACGAATAATTCTTAAGGCATCGGCGGCCAAAAACAAAGAGCCGGTCATTATCCTGTCTTTTCCTTTCGTCATCGCCAAAGCCTTTTTCAAAGCGATCGGCTTTAAGCCTGCAACCTCTTCCGCCGAGTTGTGGTGAGATGACCGGACAGCAATTATCTCTTTAGCAAGGGGTTTTATTAAGCGGATCATTTTTTTTGCATCTTTATCTTTCTGCACTCCCACAATAAAACTAAATTTCTTTTCTCCAAACTCCCGACTCAATCCTCCTATCAATGACCTCACCCCCGCCGGATTATGCGCCCCATCAACGATCGTTAAAGGTTTTTTGCTTACGACCTGAAACCTTGCCGGCCAGATAACTTTGCGAAAACCAGCCTTAATATTATTCCGTGATACTTTTATCCCGGCCGCTTTGATCGCTTCTACCGCGCAGGCAGCGTTGATTTTCTGGTGAGCGCCAGTCAGGGGCATAGTTGGGAGTGCGGAGCTCGGAGTTGGGATAAAAATAATCGCGTTGTTTCTTTGGGCATATTTTTTTATGACACTTAGTGGTTCTTTTTTTATTTCTGCTGTCACGACCGGAACGCCAGGCTTAATAATTGCGGCCTTTTCAGCGGCGATCTTGGCCAACGTATCACCCAGGATCGCCGTATGTTCCAGATCGATATTAGTTATAACTGAAACCAGTGGCGTAATTACATTAGTCGCATCCAGCCGCCCACCCATCCCCACTTCAATTACCGCGTAATCCACTTTCTTCTTGGCAAACCACCAAAAGGCCACGGCGGTCAACACTTCGAAGACAGTTGGTTGGTCGGTTAGTTGATTGGTTTGTTGGCGAATCAGCTTTAACCCTTCATTCAATTCCTTTTTCGAAATATCTCGCCCATTTATTTTGAAACGCTCGGTGTAATCAAAAAGATGGGGGGAAGTATAAAGGCCAACCTTGTATCCAGCTTCTTTTAGAATTGAGGCGATCATAGAGCAGGTCGACCCCTTGCCGTTCGTCCCCGCCACATGGATCGACTTAAATTGATTTTGGGGATTGCCTAGGTTCTCAAGCAAAAAACTTATCCGCTCTAAACCAAGATTGATACCAAACTTTTCTAGTGAGGCTAAATATTTTTCCATTATTTTTTACCACCCCTCTCCCCCAGGGAGAGGAGCCGGGGGTGAGGGCTTTTAAGTAATTAATTTATACAAGAAGTTGATTATTTCCATCAAGATCGGCGAACCAAAGGTAATTATAAACAATAAAATTATAAAACCATATTGTTGCATCCGATATAACCCCTCTAATTGATGGGCCGGCAGGAAATATTCAAGGATATGCGAACCATCGAGCGGGGGGATCGGAATTAAATTAAAAACCCCCAGTGAAAGGTTGATCCAAATAGCATAAGTAAACATCATGGCAATATACGGATCGATCATCGGTACGTTACGTAGAATAACGGCCAATATCCAAGCAAATAGAAAATTGGAAAAAGGCCCGGCTAGACTAACTAAAAGCGAGCCTTGCCGCGGATTTTGAAAATTATAAGGATTGATCGGCACTGGCTTAGCCCAACCAAAACGGACCAAGACCAGCATTAGCAGACCGATCGGGTCGATATGCGAAATAGGGTTTAAAGTTAAGCGTCCGGCTAACCTCGGGGTTGGATCCCCTAGCCTATCCGCCACCAAA
Organism: bacterium; assembly: GCA_043812655.1. Lineage (GTDB taxonomy): Bacteria > Margulisbacteria > WOR-1 > O2-12-FULL-45-9 > XYB2-FULL-48-7 > JBDRLW01. The sequence goes on from JBDRLW010000001.1 coordinate 39,981, forward strand.
GCGTGGGCAAATTCATGGACCGTTATCACTGCAAGTAAGATCGGCAACGAAACGATCAAAAAACTTATGTCAAACATTTTTTACCTCCTACGCCCTTGGATGGGCCTTCAGATACATTTTCTTTATTCTATCACGCGAGACCGAAGTATAGATCTGGGTCGTCGCGATATCAGAATGACCCAGCATCTCTTGGACCGACCGCAGATCAGCCCCTTTTTCAAGTAGATGGGTAGCGAATGAATGCCGTAAAGTGTGGGGCGAAGTTTTGGCCTTGATCCCCTGTTTTTTAACGTACTTTTTTATGATCAGCCATAAACCTTGGCGGCTTAATCTTTTACCATCCTTATCCAGGAAAAGTGCTTCGTTATCTTTTTTAGGGAGCTCGGAGCGCCCTTTTTCCAAATATTCCTTTAATGAATCAAGGGCTGACTGGCCGATCGGCACAACCCGCTCTTTTGACCCTTTACCTAAACAACGGATAAAAGAGACGGCAAAATTGATGTCGGAAATATTCAAGGAAACTATTTCGGAGGCTCGCAGTCCTGTAGCGTAAAGAAATTCCAGGAGCGCGTTGTCACGCAGTGAAAGAGGGTCTTTGGCCCGGGGCGAAGAAATTAAACGGAGCGTTTCGCCGATCGTCAACGCTTTAGGCAAGCGCTTAGCCTTTTTCGGTAATTTAAAATCAACCGTTGGATCGATCTTTACTTCATCCTCGCCTATTAAATAATGAAAGAACGATTTTAAGCTGGCCATTTTCCTCTCGATCGAAGGGACAGAAAAACCTTTCTCGTTCAAGTGGTCAAGATAATCCTTGATCTTCTCCCTGGCAATTAAATTAGCCGAATCAGCTTTGGCAAATTTGGCAAATTGCCGAAGGTCATGGTCGTAGGAGAGAAGAGTGTTTTGGGAATACCCCCTTTCAACATGGAGGTAGCTAATAAAGTTTTTAATCTGCTCTTTCATTAATATACTGGTCGGCAAGCATGATGCCAATGATCGTCTTATTGTCTTTGATCTTCCCTTTTTTCACCAGATCGATACAGGTTTCAATATCAACGATCTCCACTTCCACAATTTCATCCTCATCGGTATTTTGTCCCATCATGTCTAGACCGGTCGCCAAGCAATAATGGATCATTTCGTCGGAATAACCAGGTGATGAGTAAGCGCCAAATAATTCTTTAACTTTGCTTGGCCGATAACCGGTCTCTTCTTCCAATTCCCGTTTGGCAGCTGCCACCAACTTTTCCCCTTTTTTGGGAACGCCAGCCGGGATCTCCAGCACAGCTTCACCGGTTGGGTACCGGAATTGCTTAACTAAGACCAACTCATCTTCTTCGGTGATCGCGATGATCGCCACCGCTCCCGGATGTTCCACAACTTCCCTGGTCGTTTCAACGCCATTCTCCAACTTAACTTTATCGAACCTTACCCCTAAAAGGCGGCCGTCAAAGATCCGTTTTGAACTTATTTTCTTTTCCACTCCACCGCCTCCTTTAAAATATTTAAGATCATTTCCGTCCCGCGGACCAGATCGGCGACTTTTATTTGTTCCCGTTTGGTGTGGACATGATCGGCCCCTACCCCCAAGATCAAACAGGGAATGCCCAGACCATTAAAAATATTGGCATCAGATCCCCCGCCAGTTTCCCTGATGACCGGCGTAATCCCCATTCCTTTCATCCCGGCCATGACGAGAGACATTATTTTATTCTTCTTTTTGATCTCAAAAGATTTATATGCTTCTTTAATTTCCAGCCGCAGTTTAGCCGAATGTTTTTTAGTCGCGCGGACCAAGGTCTGTTTCATTTGGGCCACTTGCCGCGCCAGTTTTTTGGGGTCATGGCTCCTGGCTTCACCTTTTAAAAACACCTCATCGGGGATAATATTGGTCGCTTTTCCTCCCTGGATAATGCCGATGTTAGCTGTTGTTTCACTATCGATCCGTCCCAGTTTCATCGCGGCGATCGCTTCACTGGCAACTTTGATCGAGTTGATCCCGTCTTCCGGGTGGATCCCGGCGTGGGCCGCCTTACCAATAATAGTAGCGGTTATATTTTGCTGTGACGGGGCTTTATTAACAATTTTATCGATATCGCCGCCATCAAGGACCAAGCCAAGATCAGCTTTTAAATATTTGGCGGGGATCGCTTTAGCGCCTACCAATCCGAGCTCTTCGGCCACAGTAAAAACCACGCGAAGGGGTGGATGTTTAATTTTCTTTTCTTTTAAATTCCGCAGTATTTCCAGGATCGCCGCTACGCCGGCTTTATTATCGGCACCCAAGATCGTTGAACCGTCGGAATAAATGTAGCCTTTTTTTTCGATCGGTTTAATGTTCTTCCCGGGGCCAACCGTATCGATGTGGGCATTGAGCAAAATGACCGGCCCTTTTTCTCCGGGCAGAGTTGTTATTAAACTACCGACTTCCCCACTTTTTAACTTCCCCACTTCGGTAAACGGCAAGCCTAGGGCGCGAAGTTCTTTTTGTACATACGCCGCCGCTTTCTTTTCTTGGAGAGAAAGACTTTCTATTTTAACCAGTGCTTTAAATGCGTTTATTAAGCGTCGCTCGTTGATCATTTGAAGTGTTCATACCCTCCCGATTTCAACCTTTTAATTTTACCACGCTTATCGATTAGTTTTACGCCAAACTGTTTATTAACAATCTCGCCAACAACAGTAAAACCTTTTTTACTAACCAACTCACCAATGGCTCGACAAGACTTCGACGAGCTCAGTCGAGTCGCTCGCCATTCCAGCCATTCCGAGCACTGCCGAGGAACTAACAAACTATCAGACTTGCCCCTCACCGTAAACACCAGCTCATATTCCTCCCCCCCATATAAAGCCTGATCCAAAGTCGCTCCTTTGGCTATCGGCACCTGGGCCTCGTAAATCTTAGCCCCCACTCCGCTCGCTTTGCAGATCTCAAGTACGGAGCGAACTAAACCGTCGGAGCTGTCTATCATCGCCGTAGCCATCCGCGATTTCGCGATCATTCGAGCTTCCTGTGTTCTACTTTCTACGCTCCACGTTCTACTATCATACTTTTTAGATGCCGGTCTTCCAAATTTGCCTGTCACGCAAATCAAATCCCCAACCTTGGCAGTCGAACGTAAAAGCAAATTTTCTTTTTCAACTTCACCTAACAATGTAATCGAGACAACCATCGCTTTGGGTGACGAAACCGTATCCCCACCAACAATGTCTATTTTATGTTTTTTAGCCAGAGAATTGATCCCGCGGTAAAGCTGGTCAACCTCTTCAACTTTGATGGTTCTGGGCAAACCGACAGTAACTAAAGCGTGAGTTGGCCATCCTCCCATCGCGGAAATATCCGAAATATTGGCAACCATGACTTTGCGTCCAAGATGATAAAAAATCGGTTTCCTCCCATTTTTTGGGGGGATCTTGAAGTGAACTTTTTCAATGAAAGTATCAGTGGTAATTAATTGATATTTTGCTGGCCCCTGGTCCCTGGACCCTGGTCCCTTCAGTACCGCGCAATCATCCCCAATCCCTACAACAGTACTAGGGCGCCGCTTTTCTTGCCTGGCAATCCGTTCAATGAGGCCAAATTCACCGATCCGTGAGAGTTCCACAAATATGATTATAACACAAGAAAAAAGCCGCGTTCTAACAGCAATGATTAATCTTTATTGTCTTTATTTATGCTGTCAAGAAAATCCGCTAAACTTTGTCCTTCATTTAATGCCTCAATTAAAGGCTTCGTAGCACCTAATCTCATAATCTTTCAACTGTTTTGGCTAAAGCCAAACACTCTTCTTGGGTTTGATTCCCGATATCTCCTTGACTAAAAGAACTAAGCATAGCCTCCAAACGATTTCCTTCTAGCGGGGTCAAGCCCTGCCTATCACTAAAAAGAGCTTCTTCCTGTCCAGACAATTGGGTTATATTTGCTAGTCTATCGAGACGTAGAATAATAACTTTAGCATAATTCATATCAGGATTAAAATTTGTTGCGATTAATCCTTCGGCTGGATAATATTTTAATTGATAGCCAGCTTCACGCAATTTATCTTTAACTTCCCTACGTTCCCTAAGATTTTTTGGTCGAACAAAATAATCACGTCCATTAAAAGAAACGCTTGAAGAATTAGGGAAAGCAAAGCTTGCTGGCAACCCGACCCGTGCTCCAATATTTGGCATAATAATTAATCTCCTTTCGTGCTCTAAATTATTTATCTTTACCTAAAACAAATAATTTCACTTAAACTGAAATTATATTTATTTATACCCGAAGATAACTTATATGGTAAGGTCAATTAATTGTGTTGGTGGGAATCAAAGAAAACCACCGGTGATCATTACTACTCATCCAAAATGCGCAAACTTACGCGGCCTGGCCCATATTACCATGGGAGCATTTAAGGAATTAGGTGGCTTTAGTTCTATGGGGGGTATTACTTTTGATGGGATAACTTCCGGCCGGACCGACCAGGTAATAACTAACATCCCTAGTGTTCTTGTCCGCGAACTATTTCCTGATAAAGTAAAAACCCATAGGGTCTATATCAGTTATAAACTTCTTTCTGCTTTAGCACAACACTTTGAGCTTGAGGAATCGCTAATAAACGGCTCCTTTTTTATAAAATCCCAAGGAGAATGGAGTGAAACTGGTAAAGTCGAAATCGCGCCAAGCTGGCAAGAATTAGTTGACCCAGAATGGAAAAATGATTTTTTTCAATGGATCCAAAACCCAAAAAAGCATCTTCTCCCAAATCCTTGTTCCTTCTCCTGGGGAACGATCGATAGAGGCTTCATGACCATGCCAGGAATGCTCCCTGCCATAAATATTGGAGATAAAACTGAAGGGACACTTCAATTAACTTATGTCCAAACAACGAGACAGTGCTCTCTCCATGCGCTTTTTTCTCATCAGGGGAAACTTTTTGATTTTCGAATAAATGCTAATAACCAAACAGTCGTTCTTGTAAGAAATAATTCTTTGCTCTAAACCACCAGCAAATGCGCGTTTTGCCTCAACCACTTCCTGGCCAGTTTATATTGCGGATAAAACAATTGGACTTTAGCCCAAAATCTCCTGGAATGATTTCTTTCTAAAATATGCGCTAACTCATGGATCACCACATAATCGATGATCTGCGGTGGCGTAAGAATGAGCCGCCAGTTAAAATTAAGGTTCCCCTGCCCGGAACAAGAGCCCCAAACCCGGCGGCCGGAAGTTATTTTAACATTCTTAACTTCAACCCCGATCTTAAAAGCATATTGCTCGACTAACGGCTTAAGCGTCAAAAAAGCTTTTTTACGATAATATTCTTTTCCTTCCGATAAAGAGACCTGCGCCGCCTGGGCTTTTTGTTCTTTGGCAATCGCTTGATGTTTTTGGATCCACTCCCGTTTCTTTTCAATAAAATCGTGGATGATAGCTTCGTCTGCCCTGTGGGGAGCACGAACAATTAACATGCCTTCTCGGTCAATTTGCAGGGAGATCGTCCTTCTTCTGGAGCGGATTATTTTGTGGGTT
>JBDRLW010000002.1:0-5014 GCA_043812655.1 bacterium
GGGCAGTTTCCCCTGTTAATTTAACCGTGGTTGACGGGACCATCGTTACTTCAGCGGAAACTGGAGTAAAGCCTTTAACCTTTAGTTCATCTCTAACTTTTTCAAATGATTCTGGAGTCGTTACAACTTCGATCGAAGAATCGCCGGTTGAAACGTCTTCCGCCTCGGCATCGATCGCCGCCATGGTCAACGCTTCTTCATCGAGTCCAGCTTTTTCAAACACTATCGTCCCTTTGCGGCTAAACATATATGAGACACTCCCGGTGGCGCCCATATTGCCGCCGCTTTTTTCAAAAAGATTGCGGAGTTCTCCCGCCGCCCGGTTCCGATTATCGGTCATGACATCAACCATGATCGCCACTCCACCCGGACCATAACCTTCATAAGTTAATTCTTCCATCGCCGCACTACCGCTGCCGAGCCCTTTTTCGATCGCCCGTTTGATATTATCGTTGGGCATATTAGCCGCCTTGGCTTTATCGATCGCGAGGCGCAGACGAGGGTTGCCGTTGGTATCACCGCCGCCGATCTTGGCCGCGGTGGTTATTTCCTTAATGATCTTGGTAAAAACTTTGCCGCGCTGGGCGTCGGTTTTTGCCTTGGCATGCTTGATTGTCGCCCATTTAGAATGTCCTGACATAGTAATATTTTAACACAATATTTAGATAGCGGAAAGCTAAATAAAACAATCAACGAGATGTAAAAGGATCAAAACAATCTATTTATTGACCTTAATTGATATAGTTTTGGTAATAAATGGACAAACTTCACTATTTTAAATGTATAATAACAACCTATAAGAAAAACTAACACTTGAAAGGCTCTTTCCCTTTAAGCTTACCGTAGAAGCATATCCTATTTCATAAGAAACGCCATCCTTTATCGTTCCGACTGCTATCCCATAAATAGTTTCATTGACCTTACCATTGGAAGAATAGTAATAATTATTGTCAGTATATTTTCCAAGACCTATGGAAAAATAGGTGTTCCCACTAGGTTGATAGCGATAGCGTAAGGAAAGATGTGTTCTGGCGTCTTGAGATGTTGAATAGCTGCTGCTATTACTATCTTGACAATAGGCCAAGGTTAATCCATGTTGTTGAGTTAACCAATAATCCACATTTAAACCATAAAAAGGCCAACCGATTTCAAAGCCTAAACCAAATCTTTTAAATTTATCTGCTTCTATTTCATTGTATTCGTTAAAATTTGTTTTGGTATCTAACTTTGTTGTATCGCTCCCAATACAGCCTAACATACAGATCATTTTGTTAAAACCATTATCTGATAGCCCAAAATCCGCAAAAACTGCTGAAGTAAAAATAAAAGAAAATAGGGCAATAAAGCCAATCAATATTATATTTTTCATTTAATATCCTCTCATTTTTACTGGTAACTGCAATAAGTAGAATTCTTCGTTCCTAAAATAACTGTTAATTGGTTTTTATTGGAGCTGTTAAGAGTAATATTCTGTTTATCACTATAAGCTGCGGAAGATATTGTGTTGGCAGAAAAGCTTTGGTCGGCTGACCAGCCATAATCGCCCGCAGGAAGTTTAAAGTCCACTTTACCATCAACAGCTTTCTTCCAAGCTACATTTGTCGGAACAACTCCGTAAGTATACGGAGTCCAAATATAAACCCAAACCTCTCCGGTATTTGCCAAATATCCGGTAGAATTGTAAACAGTTACATTTAGGGTTGCCTCTGAAGTAGCATTAATGATTGTACTTGTTTCCTTAGTCATCTGATTAGTCTGATTGTTTAGAGCATTATTATCAATCTCCAGAAAATTATGGTTAGTCGAATTTATGCCTTCAGACAGCACTTTTATTTCTGACCATTCGCCTATACCGTAGCGATTTATCCCGCGAATTTTGAAATAATATGTATTGTCGCTTTTAATACAGTTTGGCCCAAAATTATAATTCATTTTTATCGAATAACTATTGGGGTTGTTTGTATTGTAACTATCATCATCCCAGATATACTCATTGCCAGCGCTACTTTTATTGCTTCTTATCCCTTCGCTTGAAGCATTATTATCAGTGCCGTATGAGAACTCAAAGCCTTCTATGTTTTCGTCCTGTTCTACATTAATTTCTAAATAATCAGAGCCGACTTTATTCAATTTAATATTTGGTGCAGTTGGAGCAATTTCTTCTTTGGGTAGGATCTCAACGTCTATAGAACAATCAAGATAATAATCATCAACATAAGTTGTCGACTCACTCTTAATAGAACTGGAATAAACGTATTTAGTTGATCTAAATTGCAGTTTTGTTTTTCCAGGATATTGTAGGGTGTAAACGCCACTATTATTAATATTACCAAGTTTTGGGACTTGGGTTACAGTATAATCAGTAACAGCGATGGCTGTACCGTTTTCATCGGTTCCAGTAAGATTAATGTTAACACTGTCACCTGCTCTGGCAAATACTTTTGTCGGGGTCACAGCGAGGCTTTTAATCTTGGTGCTACTATAATCAGAATCATATGAAGAGCGCCCACAACCATTAGAAAGTGCAACGAGGATCAACGCAAATAAAAGCAAAGAAACATTAAGCTTTTTATCCATTTCAATTTCCTCCTTATTGGAAATGAAATAGATAAAGCAACTATATTGCCACTATAGAAATATGTTTAAAAGTCGATATATCATCAATTTTAAAGCGGGTTTTTCTATATAAAATGGAGAGAAGGTTCCACGCCAATATTTGGCAATGTTACAAAGTGGAAATGCCAATTTTTGCCAGCGCTTTCATATATAATGAAACATATTTTTTAGCCGAAGCATCCCATGAGTAATCGAGTTTCATGATCTTTACTTGGAGAGCTTGCCAGGAAATCTTATTTTTAAACGCGGTAATTGCCCTGGTAACCGCGTCAAGCAAGGCCTTGCTTGAATATTCTTCAAAGACAAAACCTTCGCCTTTGCCGGTTTTGGGGTCATAATTATGGACCGTATCAGCCAGCCCTCCGGTTTTCCTGACAATTGGGACAGTTCCATATTTAAAGCTGATCAATTGGCCGAGGCCGCAAGGCTCATAATGGCTGGGCATCATAAACATATCTGAGCCGGAATAGATCAATTCGGCTAGCATCGCGTCAAATTTTAGGTTTATCCCGATCTGCCCAGGATATTTTTTCTTAGCGTTTATGAAAAGTTCGTGATATTTCTGGTCGCCAACGCCTAAGATCACCAGCTGGCTACCAAGCTTCATTATTTTATCCAGTGCCGCGGCTAAAATATCAAAACCTTTCTGGTCAGCTAACCTGGTGATCATCCCAATGACGGGGATATCAGCTTTCTGCGGCAAACCATTTTGTTTTTGCAAAACCGATTTATTTTCTGTTTTTAGGGAAATAGTGGCTGGACTGTAGCGTTTCGGGAGGTTTTTATCGGTTGCCGGGTTCCAAACAGTATAATCAAGCCCATTAATGATCCCATAAACATCTTTTGTCCGGTATCTCATCAATCCATCGAGCCCACAGCCGAATTCTTCGGTTTGGATCTCCTTAGCATAAGTTTCGGAAACAGTATTGATCACATCTGCGTACACAAATCCGGCCTTGGTCAACGCGATATTCCCCCAAAACTCCAGGGCTTCTGGTTTAAGCTGATCTGGACCAAGACCGGTATACATTAATTTATCTTTAGGGAAAAGGCCGAGATAGCCCATATTGTGGACCGAATAAACCGTTGCTGTCCGGCTAAAGAAAGGATCGTTTTTGTATAAGACTTTTAGATAAGCGATGACTAGCGCCGATTGCCAGTCATTACAATGGATAATATCCGGCTTCCAGTTCAGCTTCTTCAATAGCGGATAAACACCCTGGCAAAAAGCGGCAAACCGCTCCAGGTTATCGGGATAATCGCCCCCTTTAACTTGGTAAAGCTCTTCACGGCTGCCAAAATATTTTTCATTTTCAAAAAAATAAACCGGGACTTGGCTGCCCGGTAAAAACTCCACCGCCGCTACTTTTTTATACTTCGGCATAAAAACCCGGACATCGTGCCCTATCTCTTTAAGCGCTTTAGGCAAGGCCCCTGCAACATCGGCTAAGCCGCCTGTTTTGGCAAAAGGAACGACTTCGGAAGCTATATATAATATTTTCATAAGATCGAGTCTACCTTTTCAATGTATTGATCGACCAGCTTTTGGGCTTTGGCTTCTGTGCCCGCTTCGGCCAAGAAATGGATGATCGGCCTGGCAGGGTCTGGCAAGATCAAGACCCAGTCATCTTTATCAAAGATCTTGATCCCGTCGGTCAGGTCATATTTTTTACCCCGCAAACCGTTGATCATCAGCCGCAAAACCTCGCCTTTTTTTTCCGGTGGACAAGAGATATTCCTGGCCGCCATCCTTATTTTAGGGACCTCCGCTTCAATGGCCGATAGTTTAACCTTGTTGATCGCTAATAATTCAAGCAATTTGACCGCGGCGAACATCGCGTCAAAGGATGATTGGAAGCCGGGATACATAAAACCGCCCTGGCTCTCGCCGACCATGGTGATCCCCGGCAATTTTGAAGTTTCCATCATGTCGCGGACGCTTGTTTTTGTCCGGATGATCTTCACTCCGTATTTTTTTCCCAGTTCATCGATCACCCGGCTGGCTTTGATCGGCACCGCGATCTGCGCTTTCTTGTTCGCCCTGGCGTTTAATATCACCATGGCGGCTAATTCAATATCGCCTTGCAGCAGTTTCCCTTTTTCGTCACAGATGAAGATTTTTTCCGCGCCGGCGTCAAGCATGATCCCCAGGTCGGCTTCAAGCGACTTAACGATCCGCGACAGCTGCGCTAAACTTTTTTCGTATATTACTTTAGTTTTAGTGATCTTTGTTTCATCGATGTGGGCGTTAATGGCGATGACTTCGATCCCCAGCTCTCCCAAGATCGAGGGGAAGATCTGGGAAGCCGAGCCATAAGCGTAATCGACCACTATTTTAAAATCTGATTTTTTGATCATCGCTTGGTTAACATTGTTCAAAATGCCTTCTTTATAGTAG
>JBDRLW010000003.1:0-111579 GCA_043812655.1 bacterium
ACGCGGCGGCGGCCTACTCTCCCCCGGCAAAACATTTTTACAAACTATCGCCAGCCAGGGAGTTGGTGAGATCGCCGCCAAAGTAGAGAACGAAGAACCGACAATTAATGAGGATCGGAATCAAGCCTCATTAAAAGGCCGCATAAAAGAGCATCATCATATAATGAAGCATTCGGTCGTTACAGCGCCCAAGGAACACGTTGATATACTTGAAGGCAATGTTCCGGTTGTTACCCCTGCTCCTATGCCTACTCCTATGCCTGAGGCCGAAACACCTGATAATATTAGTATAAACAAGAAAGAAGAAGAACTAAAGAAAGAAACTGTTGTTCTGGCACAGGAATTGAACCTAAATTCGTCTGATCTAACCAACAAGTTTGCCTTGCAGCAAAAAGATCTCCATAACCTTATTTTTAAGATAAGAGAACTCCATTTAAAACGCCTGCTTTGTGCCACTAAACAAGAATTTGAGTCCATAACTGAAGAAATAACAAAAGAAACATTAGCCGGACTTAAGGCCGAAGCGACCGAATGGATGTTATCCAGCCTTAATAACTTAACTAAAAGCGCGGCAGAATATAAGCTAAAACTAACTGATTCGATGCAATCGATCCATATTGACAACCATCTTGATAATACAAAAAAATGGCTAACGGAACTTATTGCGAAGTTATCTAAGCCCTAATAGCTTATGTATTTGCGGAATTACCCTAACTTGCTTCAACTTCCGCTTTGCTAATGCCTGAAAAGCTAGGATTTTAACCGCTTCTGGCGGTTTAACATGACGATGCGCGGTTGCTGGTTGTAAGATCAATGGGATATTTTCGTCCACTTCCGCAATGATCTTTACTCCTTCTTCCAAGTCTTTCATCGTCGTTTCTTTAGTAAAAACTATTTTCACAAATACTTCTTTGAGATAAGCTGTTTCCAAAAAACGCCGATGCTCTTTCCAGTATGGTGATAATCCAGTCGCGCTCGGCAGCTTAATATCCATAGAAATAATATCAACAAGCTCAATAATCTCAGTTAAATGATCCGGTAGCGTTCCATTGGTTTCAAGATATATAGGCAGTTTGAGCTGTTCTTTTAGTAACGGAATAAACGACTTTAAAAACTCTACCTGAAGCAGTGGCTCCCCACCAGTTAAGCTGATCGAATGATGAAGGCCTTTTTGCGTATCTAACAAACTAATGGCTCGACAAGCTCGCCATTCCAGACATTCCGAGCCCTGTCGAGGAACCGACTCAACCAACTCTTCGGCTGATGTTAGCTTCCCTTCATTTTTAGCTGGGGTGTCGCAATAACCACAAGTGAGGTTACAACCGACGAATCGAACAAAGATCTGTCTCTCCCCAACATACATCCCCTCCCCCTGGATCGAAGAAAATATTTCGTTAAGCTTGGCTGGCACTCAAATACCCTTTTTCAATTAGATATGCCTTAAGCGCCTCTTGCCAGCTTGGCAGGTCATCAAGCCCTAAACTTTGCAGTTTCGCATTCCGTAAGACAGAATACATTGGCCTTTGCGCTTTAGTTTTATATTCCGTGCTTTTTATTTTAGTGACCTTGGCATCAATCTTAAGCAGCTCAAATATTTTGCAAGCAAATTCATACCAGGAACACTCCCCATTATTGGTAATATGATAAAGCCCATAATGCTCTGTCCGGCAAAGTTCATTGATCTTCCTGGCTAAATGAACGGAATAAGTTGGCGACATAATTTCATCGCCCACAACTTTAATTTCTGTATTTGTTTTAGAACTTTTGATGATATTTTCCACAAAGTTTCCCCCACCCTTACCTAAGCAACCGGCTGAGCCAAAAAGAGAGGCGGTCCGCACAATAAAATGTTTATCTACCAAATACTTAACATAATATTCACCGGCTAATTTTGAAATGCCGTAAGCTGATCTAGGATTTGGCAAATCGGTTTCAACATAAGGTTCTCTTTTGTGGCCATCAAACACATAATCGGTTGAAAGATGTACTAATGTCGCTCCACTCTCCCGACAAGCCAACGCTAAGTATTTAGTCCCCAGAGCATTGATCCTAAAGGCTAATTCATCATTTTCCTCACTATCATCAACTTTGTTATATGCAGCAGTATTAATGACAATATTGGGCTGGTGTTTTTTTATAATACTAAAAGTTTTATTTTTATCAGTAATGTCAATATCTTTTATAGTAAGCGGGGTTTGTTCGTTTTTATCGATCTCTTTACAGAGGTCTGATCCAAGTTGGCCATCGGCCCCGATGATGAGGATATTCATCTCGCCTTTTTCAGAGGAGAATGAATTTGATAAAGTTTCCAGATTAGGTGTCTTGAAATATTTATTAATACTAGAGCAATCAGAGAACCAATTATTACTATTTCTTTTGAATATAATGCTTCTCGATACAAAAACAAAATAATCACATAATTAAAAAATGCCGCTGAAAAGGCGCCAAATGAAACAGAAAAAAAATTGTCGATTCTATTAACCTTATCTTGTTGCAGTTTATATAAACCAGCTAAATTCAGTACAACCAACCAAAGCACTGTAATAAAAAACAGATGTTTATAATAAACGGCTATCGCCAGCAAAACATTAATTGTTTTGAACTTTACAAGGAACGCAGTAGTAAATGCAAAATCAATGATAATAATATCAGAAATGATCTTTAAAAATAAATATCTCCAATTTCTACTCATATAATTGACCCCTTAAAACTCGGGATCATCTCTTTTATTTTTCCTCTTATCTCCGCTTTTTTCCCTGCTCGCGCTAACTGCTCCAATAGTTTAACATTCTCCGTCAATTTATTGTTAGCTATATCCAGTGATGGAGAAATAAATATTTTCTCATGTTTTGTCGTCTTTCCACCTTCTTCACTGGTCAAGATCTCTTCAAACAGCTTTTCTCCAGGTTTAAGGCCAATAAACTTTATTTCTATGTCTACCCCTTCTTCTAAGCCAGATAGCCTGATCAAATCACGAGCCAGGTCAACTATCTTGACCGGTTCACCCATATCCAAAATAAACAACTCGCCTCCACTCCCCAAAGCGCCGGCTTGGACAACTAATTGAGCCGCTTCCGGGATCGTCATAAAATATCGTTTTGCTTCCGGATGAGTAATGGTTATTGGCCCACCGGCAGTAATCTGCTTTTTAAAGATCGGCACAACACTGCCACGGCTCCCCAGCACATTACCAAATCTAACCGAAACATATTTTGTTTTTGACCCTGTTTGTGACTTTGCCTGCACAATCATTTCCGCCAATCTCTTTGTTGCTCCCATGATACTACTCGGATTAACAGCCTTATCTGTCGAGATCATCACAAATTCCTTAACCTGATAACGATCGGCCAAATCAACAAGATTTCTAGTGCCAACCACATTGTTTAATATGGCCTCATCAGGATCACGCTCCATCAACATTACATGCTTGTGCGCAGCCGCGTGAAAGACGACCTCCGGTTTAACATTTTGGAAGATATTACTCATACGGTCAATATCACGGATATCAGCAATATGAACCGCTAGATCAAGAAAAGGATAACGACCCTTTAATTCGTTTTCAATATCAAAGATACTGTTCTCCCCTTTCCCGATCAATATAAGTTTTGCGGGGTTATAAGCAGCTACCTGTCGGCAAAGCTCTGAGCCAATAGAACCGCCAGCGCCGGTTACCATCACGGAAGAATTGGTCAAATATGAGGAGATGCTTTCCATGTCTAGCTTAATCGGGTCACGGCCAAGCAAATCTTCGATCTCAACATTTCTAATCTGATTCACATGCACAGTCCCATCAATTAATTCAAACATTCCCGGAACAATCTTAAATTTTGCGCCGCTTTTTTCGCACAATTCAACAACATGTCTGATCTGCTTGTGAGTCGCTCTCGGCATGGCAATAATAACCTCATCGATACCATTGGCTTCAACAATCAGTGGTATACTCTCACAATCACCAAGCACCGGCAGATGATGAATAAATGTCCCTTTCTTGCTAGGATTATCATCAACAAAACCGATTGGCCGGTATTTTAATTTGGGAAGCTTTTGGATCTCACGAAGGATCATCTCCCCTGCATCTCCCGCTCCGACGATCAAAACTCTTTGCTCTTCGCCAGTCCGGCTAATTAAAGAATGTGTCTCTTTCCAATAACGGATAGCCAGACGCATCCCACCGATCAAGGCAAAACAAACCAATCCCTCAACAAAAAAAATGGCTGGTGAGAATGCGCGGCTGCCAAAAATAATCACCGTTGCGGCCAATAGTACTGTGCTCAAAATAACCGCCTTGATCAGAGCAACAACCTCCCTAACGCTCATATATTGCCAAGCCCAATGGTAAAGCCCAAAATTACGAAATGTACCAATACGAAAGGCAATGCTAAGTAATAGAACCCACCAAAACCGGTTTAAAAGAGCCACCGTCCCAAATAGACCTGGACCGGTTAAAAAATAGAAAGCCAAGATCATGGAAATTATCATCGATATAACATCGCTTATAACCAGAAGGCTTAGCTTGTAGCGCCTTACCAGATCAAGCGTAAAACAATAAAGTCTATCCATTGCTTTTTCCCTTGGCCGATAATTCAAGTTTTTTTACAAGCATACTGAAACTACCCATTATTGCTAACGCCAAAACTGACAACATTGCCCTCCCCTCCAGGCCAGATGCCAAGAATAATAGTCCTAATAAGCCAAGAAGTAAGGCCAGAACATAATAGATCAAGCTGACATCACGGTGCGACATTCCCAAAATGATCAAGCGCTGGTAAAGGTGTTCGCGATGCGCTTCAATAACATTTTTACCCTGCAGCCCTCGTCTGATAAAGGTGACCATCGCATCATATATAATTGGCGCAAAAATAAAAAGAAAAACATAGATCGGCACTGAGTTGTCACTGCCATTGGTTAACATGATACTTAAAACAGCAAAATTATAGCCAAGAAACATGCTGCCAGCGTCACCAAGAAATATTGAGGCGGGACTAAAATTAAAAGAGAGAAAACCAAGGCAGGCCGCCAACAAAAGCATCGCCACCCCGGCAACAAAAAGATTGCCGGTCAAGACTGATATCGCTATAATAAAGAACGCCCCGATTACGGACGATCCACCGATTAAACCATCTGTTCCATCCATAAAGTTAAAAGCATTGATCAATCCGTAAATCCAAATAACGGTTAGAGGATAAAGGATATAACTATTGTTGCCAATTATGCCTAGATAATTCAACTTTAGACCAAAGAGGACAGGCAAAAGAGCACTTGCTACCATCCCAAGAATCTTTTGTTTTCCTTTGAGGTTTACCAAATCATCCATTATCCCTACCATAAAAATCAGCAATCCGCCCAATAAATATGGGAGAATATACAAATGATTCCAACCATAAAACATCAACATACTAACAATAAATACTAAGGCTACAACTACCCCTCCGCAACGCGGGATTGGTTTTGAATGCGAGCTTCTTTGATTGGGAAGATCAATAAATAAATTTAATCTAATAGCCAGCTGTTTAGCCAATTGCATTAGAAGAATAGAGATAGCAACAAATACAGAAAATAATATGAAATAGTTATATTCCACATCTAAATTATACCTTATTAGCTCTATTTGCTCAATCACAAACCATCTGGAAAAGTCCTCGGCAAATAGTGAAAAACTCGTCTCGCCTTTTGGAAGGAATAGGTATTATTTTGGCAGAGTTTACTCTTTGGATTTATCATTTGAAGAAGAAAAGATGGAACCGGTACCGTTAAAATCCTTAGGCCCAGCTTACTGGCCAGCCTTTTAATTATATCTTTTAAGCTAAGTGGCGGCGCACTGATATTAAAAATCTGTCCAAAGGCCTCCTGATTATTCAAGCAATTGATTATTGCCTGCGCAACATCTCCTACATAAACAAAACTTTTTAAGGTTTTACCTGAATCAAATAACGGAAAAAAATGAAATCTTCTTAAAATCTTAATCATTCTGGCAATATTCCCCTTATCATTTGGGCCACCATAAATCGTAGCTGGGCGCAAGATCGTAGACTTTAAAGAAGAATTGGAAAAGGCGCTCCTAAGATAATCTTCAGCCCGTTGTTTACTTTCTCCGTAAGGCGTATCAGGTAAACTGGCGCTATCTTCGCTATATTCCGCTGATTGGTAGTTGCCATACACGGCTACCGTAGAAATAAATATGAACTGTTTGATCCTAGAAGTTGAATATTTATTATACGCATCACTTAATCTTTTAGTTGCCTCATAATTAACCTGATAATATAACTCTTTCGCAGCTTTTGGCTGATGCACCACGGCCGCCAAATGAATAAAAACATCAACATCAGATAGATATTGCTTAAGGAAATCATTGCTTAACTGGCAGACATTTCCATAGATGATCTTGATTGACCTAAATTGCTTCAGGTTGTTCGTATCATTTTGATCAAAGGCGAGAACGATAATTTCATTGCCAGAATCTCTTAACCTAGTTAACAATTCTGTCCCCAGTGAGCCATTAGCGCCAGTTATTAATATTTTCATTGTTTCTTCACAATATAGCCTTATATAGGTTGCGCTTTTTGGAATAATTGCTTAAAAAGAAAAACATATTCATTTATAATTATGTTTTTCGCGAAATGTTTTTCAAAATAACCTCTCGCTTTTTCACCCATTGTTCTCCCCAACTGACGATCATGATACAGATGTAATATCTTATTTTTGAATTCTTCAATATTATCCTGATCTAAAACGTAGCCGCATCCAGCTGCTGCTATAACCCTAGAAACCTCACTATCCTTGCCCAACAAAGCAATGATCGGTCTACCACTAGCCATAATCGTATATAGCTTACTCGGCACCCCCAACCCTTCAGCTCCTTTTTCTAATGTAATTATATCAACATCAGCAGCCGCATATGAATGTGACATAACACTTTTATCTTGATATGGCAAAAATTTAACATTTGACAACCCTTTTTCTTTCACCATTTTCTCTAGTTTTGCCTTCTTCCCCCCTTCCCCCACAAAAAGAAAAAGGATATCTTGATAATCCGCTAACGCCTCCGCAGCATAGATAATCGCTTCTAAATACTGGAAAAGACCAAGATTCCCGGAATAAAAAACAACATATTTTTTATCTAGCCCGTGCGCAACGGCAAATTGATCACCTAATTTGTTCATTGGTTTAACTAACTCACCGTCACACCAGTTTGGAATTGTGGCAAAGGTCCCGTTGCCCGGCTTAATTTTCCTGGAAACAACCTTTTGCATGCAATCCCCTAACACCACTGTTACGCTGGCTTCTGTAAGAATAAGTTGATTAAAATAATCCCAAATCCTTTGGATGATCCCATTGGCTTTTATAACTCCGAGGTTGACTGCAATGTCCGGATAAATATCATGCACAAGATAAACAAATCTATTTTTTTTAAGTTTTTTTATTAGCCAACCAAGAAACGGCAGAAACGGCGGATTAGAAACAATAAATAAGATATCCGAGCCCTTGAGCTGTAATAAACAAAAAAAAGCACCCCAGAAAAAAGTAAAGTCATTGATTAGCCGGCCCATAATATTGGCCTTTGAAAATCTAGTCCCCCTAATTCTTCCGATCTGAATCCCCTTATATTGCTCTTGTACCTTATCTTTTTGGTGTTTTCGTGTTATTGTTAAAATTGAAAATCCATTATTTTTTAATTCTTCTGCTAATTCTGTAAGCAACTGACCGGTTGAGGTTATCTCTGGGTAAAAATGTTGTGTTAAAAGGACAATTCGTTTTTCAGGTTCAACCTTCATGTCGAAATTCTACTATATTTTTCTCTATACCACTCTATAGTTTTCTTTAGCCCTTCATTAAAAGTGGTTTTAGCTTCGAAAGAAAACTCCTGTTTCGCCCGAGAGACATCCAAACATCGCCTTGGTTGACCATCTGGTTTTGTTTTATCCCAAATTATTTTTCCTTTGAACCCGCACAATCCAGCGATCAAGACTACAAGTTCCTTGATCTTGAGTTCAATGGAGGTTCCCAAGTTGATGGGATCGCTTTTATTGTACTTCTCAGCCGCCAGCATTATCCCTTCAGCACAATCTTCCACAAATAAAAAGCCTCTTGATGCCTCGCCTGTCCCCCACAGAACGATCTCTTTATCGCCGTTCTGCTCAGCATCGACCATTTTCTTAATAATTGCCGGAATTACATGCGAGGAGGCCGGGTTAAAATTGTCGCGCGGACCGTACAAGTTCAGCGGCAGCAAGAAAATGGAATTAAAATCATATTGCTGCCGGTAGGCCTGTGATTGCACTAACAACATTTTCTTAGCTAGCCCATAAGGCGCATTCGTCTCTTCTGGATATCCATTCCAGATATCTTCTTCCTTAAACGGCACCGGCGTATATTTTGGATAGGCGCAGACAGTACCAATTGCCACAAATTTATTTATCCCGTGCAATCTTGCCTGTTCCATCAGTTGCACTCCCATCATCAAATTATCATAAAAAAATGATCCAGGATTATCACGATTAGCGCCGATACCCCCGACTGCGGCGGCCAGATGGATAACCATGTTCGAATTAAAGCCACTATACAACCTGATAATGTCCGATTCTTTTCTTAAATCAAATTTTTCGATCAGTGGAATATAAATATCCTGACAGCCACGTTGTTTAAGCTTTTCAACTACATAAGAGCCAAGAAAGCCCGCCCCCCCCGTAACGATCACCTTTTTATCAGACCAAAAATTGTTCACAGTCCTCTTACTTCCCTTTCCGCCAATTTAAGATCTTCGCGCATCATGATTTCAACTATTTCATGGAACAACACTTTAGGCTTCCAGCCCAGTACCGCTTTGGCCTTGGACGGATCGCCCAGCAAAAACTCAACTTCTGCCGGGCGAAAATAGCGCGGAGACACTTCAATCCTAACTTTTCCTGTTTTCTTATCGATTGCGCGTTCCGAATCGCCTCGGTCTTCCCACTTAAGTTCAACTCCAATAAATTCAAAAGCCTTTTGACAAAACTCTCTTACGCTATGCGACTCACCTGTTGCAATAACGTAATCATCCGGCTTTCCAGCCTGCAGCATTAGCCACATCGCTTCGATAAAATCGGGCGCATAGCCCCAATCCCTTTTTGCATCTAAGTTCCCTAGTATTATTTTATCCTGCAGCCCATGCTTTATCCGGGCAACTGCCCGGCTTATTTTTCGGGTAACAAAAGTCAACCCTCTTCTCGGTGACTCATGATTGAATAATATCCCGCTGCAAGCAAATATCTTATAAGCTTCGCGGTAATTTACGGTTATCCAATGTGAATACAATTTAGCGACGCCATATGGACTGCGGGGATGAAACGGGGTCCTTTCGCTTTGCGGCTCCGTACCTTTAAGCCCGCCAAACATTTCACTGGTTGAAGCCTGATAAACCTTAGTTGCGATTTTCATTTCCCTAATAGCATCCAATAACCTTAAGGTTCCGATCGCGTCAACCTCAGCCGTGTATTCTGGCACTTCAAAGGAAACGCCCACATGCGATTGAGCTCCTAAATTATATATCTCATCGGGTTGAATTTTTTCTATCAAGCGGTTGAGGTTTGACGAATCGGTCAAATCTCCATGATAGGTTTTTACTTGATCAAAAATATGATCAATTCTCTCTGTATTAAAAACCGATGCCCTTCTTAAGGTCCCATGCACTTCATAACCCTTGGCTAACAGAAATTCAGCCAGATAAGAACCGTCTTGTCCAGTAATGCCAGTAATAAAGGCCTTTTTATTCATTTATATATTAATTTCCTCTTACTAAAACGCTGTAATTATATCACATATTTATTACAAGACACTTTCGATCAACCTTAGATATTCAACGGCTACTTCGTCCCAACTTTTAAAAAATGTATTCAAACGCTGCCTGCCGTTATTGATGAGGCTTCCTCTCAATTGCTTATCTTTGTGAATTTTAATTATAGTGTCTAAAATTAATTCTGGTGATTTTGGGTCAAAATATAAAGCAGCGTCACCGCAAACACATCTGGCAAAATCACGGTCACTGGTAGCAATGGGGCAGGCAAACCCCATGGCTTCCAGATAGATGATACCGAACGATTCAAGGAGAGTTGGCAAAACAAATAAATCTGCTTTCCGATAAGCAGTCGCAACCCCTTGACGTGAAAGATAACTCAAATTAATAATTATATTTCCCAACTTATTATCCTTAATTTGTTTCATGAATCGTGCGGCCCAAGGGTGTTGATTTTCATTTACCGTAACATATATTTTGATATCTGCTTTGCGCTGTTTTACCAGTTGGGCGACTTTAATGAAAATATCCAGATTTTTACTTGGGTAATAGCTGGCAATACATAAGGCTTTTATACTATTTGGAGAATTAAACATAGCTGAGATTAGTTCATCATCCGATAGATCGGTTAGCGATTTTTCAAAACCATTCTGAATAATCCTTATTAAATCAGGCTTAACCTTTTGCCTCTTCGCCAGGTTATCAGCCATTACCTTTGTCTGAACGGCAAAAGAGGTTGCCCCTTTTTTCCCAAAACGGAAAAGAAGGTCATTGATCAGAAAAAATATTTTATCCTTTAACGGCATCTTATAATCAATTTCTGCAAGCAAATTAGACTGATGGATAGTAACAATCTGGGGAATATGAACAAAGCGAGCCGGAATGTTGATCAAATTAAACAAACAATCAATCCTGTATTGTTTACATAATCTTGGGATAGATACCTGATCAAACCATATTCTCCATAGATAATAGAACCGTCTAGTGGAAAAAGTAATAACCTTTACCTTATCTGAAGCTAATTCTTCATACCCCGCCCCAACCGGCGCAATCACATAGTATTCATAGGGCCCGACCATACGATTTAGGGCCAGGATTAGGTTAATTCCGACCGAACGAGTCCCACCCGAGCGGAAAGCAATGCAATTAATTAGAATTTTTTTCAATTTGATCCCCTTTTACATATGTTGAATACGAATAAAGCAATGATAGTAATAATAAACAAAAGGCCATCGTTGTGCGACTAAAATAAATTAAATAATGAGAGATAAAAACGAGTAAAGTAAAAAGGTTAAGAAACTTAAGTTTCTTAATAATTATTTGCGCCTTATCAGAAAGCCGATTGATAGCGCCGGGACTCATAATTACACTAGAGTAAAAGATAATAAATAGAGCGCATAATATCAGCCCAATCTCTGTTGTCATCCGGAAATATCCGACATCACCAACTGATTCCAGGAAAAGTATTTGTCTAGGGTCCAATTCATTCGTCAAAACACCCTCAATGTCTAAATTTGTCCTGAGCGGTCCGGCCCCGATTATTACCAAATTAATATTAGGAATATATTCCGGAAGAATATTCATAATCGACGGGCCATACCCAGAGGCGGCATCGAACACCCTGCCAGAAAAACTCGCGATTATCAACAACAACAATACAATCAACATGCCTCTAAAAATAATATTACTCTTAACCTTAATGAACAGTAAAACAAAGTTAAATATGAAAAACGGCAGAATAAACTGAAGCGTACCGGTCAAAAGAATAGCAATAAATACAATAAAATTAAATAATGAAAACAGCTTGAAGTCTTCGCGAAACAAGGCATTATACATATAGCACAAGAAAATAATTGAACCGCTCACAAAATAATCAAGACCAATTCCGAATATGCGTAAAACGCCAACTCTAATCCCAAACGGAAAAAACGCCTTAACATTGGTTGCAAAAGATTTAAGTTGGGTGCTTGTTTCAATATCGGCATTCATAGCAGGCGCAATAAAAGAATTAACATAAAACGCATTGAAAGTTGGGGACAATCGTAAAATGGCCTCAGCAAATTGATAAAATATTGCAATGAACAAGATTAAATTAAAAAACTTTATCAATTGGTCAAATATTTTTATATTATTCTTCCTTAAATCATTTGATAACACATAAGTAAACACGCTAAAAAGGAATAGTGGAAAAAAGTACTTCCTAAATGGAGCAAAGGCCCTAACATAAAGATCGATTCCTGAACCAGGAAAGCTAGAAATAAAATAGATGCTTTGAACAACGCTACCAATAAATAATACAAGTAAATATATTTTTACCCAATCCAACCTAATTTTGTGATAGCCTTCCTTCATTAAGTATGTAATAAATACAAAATATATTAACAATATGCTCGCTTCAATAAAAAGTGATCCTATCAAATAACTCCCTGTAATGGTTACGATCAATACTTTAAAAAAAGCTGAAAACAGCATGTATAGCAAGAAGGCTTTAATCAGCTTAAAACCATTAATCATTTATGAAAATCCCTATTAGTGGTGTTAAGTCCGCCGTTTAGCGTAGATAAAACTCCAGCCATGCTTCCAAGTGCATTATAAAGTTTAGTTTTCTTAAAAGTTAGAATCCCTAGCAATATATTAGCCGCTATGTGCCCAAAAACAGCCCAGAAGAAAAAACTGGCCGACAATTCCGGGTATTTCTTTACGAAATAATAGCGGTTGATAACATTAGCTTTAGCTAACTGATAATTCTTTTTCCCCACAACCGGAACACAGAAATGTTCCACCTTTGCCCCTTCAACTACCATTAATTCATATTTTTTACGTACCCGCATGCAAAAATCGATATCATCGATATAAGCACACCCCTGAAACCATTCTTCAAACTTATAGTTATCCAATACTTTCTTACGCCATATCGTAGCTCCCCCGCACAACCATTGAACCTGAGTATCTTTATATACAGGAAATAAAACAACATTAAAGCCTGACTTAAGAATTACCCCCTGCTCGCCCTTATTGATCCAAAATAACTTTGTATACCAATTCAGAGGCATCGGAGTATTGTTGGTAATATTAAATGAAGTTCCGCCCAATTGAGCAGACGCGGAATCCCAGAATTTCAGCATGTTCTCAGTCGCCTTTTCATCAAGTACAAGATCGTCATCCAAATAGCCAGCGATCGTAATCTCAGGTCTTAATGCCTTAACTCCAGCATTACGCTGTTTGGTTAATCCAGGAGGATAGATTCGGATATAATCAATCTTTAGATCAGAAAATTGATTAATTAAATTATCAACCACATTATCGCTCCCATCAACAATAATAATCTGATCTGGAAGCTCGGTTTGTCTGCGAAAGCTTTGCAGCAGCTTAAAAAGATCAGCCGGATGATCCTTGGTTGGGACAATATAAGCCATTTTATGTTTGTGCATGATTTAGATTGCGCTGTTTTCTTTTAAATAGCGACTAACTCCTCTCATATTCTCATCTTTCTTGACCGGAATCCCTTCGAATTTCTCCTGCTTTACACGCGCAAAGAAGTTCACCCCAGTTTCTTGGGCTGCGCGATAATCTTCCATTGTATCCCCAACAAACAAGACATTCTCATGATCAATTCCCTCTAGCTGTAATATCTGATCAATCAACTCAGCTTTATTGCCAATCCCACCCATCACATTTTTGAAATACTTAGTTATTTTCCGCTTTTCTATGATCGATTCTAATTCAGCCTGTGGGGTAATAGATGCCACATAAATCGGTAGAACATTGTAGAATTCTTCTAATAAATCGATTGCTCCATCAACATATGGGCATTCAATCACCTTTTGATAAACCAGTTGTGAGAATTTTTCTCCCAACGCCGCTTTTTCTTCAGGAGGCAATGGTTTTTTCAATATATGCTGGTATAACCATTCGAACTTAGCAAACCTAGATTTTCCATTATTCTTTAGATGATAATCGATAAAAGGAACAATCAGTTCTGGTTGATCTTTAAACAACTCCTTAAAGGCTTGGGTTTTTATTCCTACCGATTCTACAATTACACCATCAAAATCTAAAATAATCAGTTTGATCATCCGTTAGTATTAAAATAATCGATTAGATTATTTACCGTCTCCATTTCCATGTTCTGCCGGCACTCGAAAGCATAAGAGCCTACATGTGGAGTCAAAATAACTTGTGGATAATCACAAAGCTTACCCACATAAGGTTCCTGAGCAAAAGTGTCAAGCCAAGCGCCTATTACTTGCTTACTATTGAGCCCATGGATAAGCGCTTCCTCATCGATTAACGCTCCTCTGGCGGCATTTAAGATAAAGATCCCCTGCTTCATTTGCCCAAATTCCTTCGCCCTCAACAAGCACGCTTCGCCGCTACAATGAAGAGTAATAATATCGGCGGCTTTGATTGCGTCCGTTAAATCAACCGATTTTGTATATTTAGGATCAACCGGAAGCACTTTAGCGCCAAAGGCAGACAAAAGCTCCCCTACTTTCTTGCCAATATTACCGTAACCAATCACTGCCACATTCTTTTCAGATAACAGCCTACCGATCCGTTTCTCCCATTTTTTTTGATGCAATGCAGCGTCCATCTGATTAACCTGTCTTAAAAGTGATAATAAACATCCGATCGTCAATTCAGCTACTGCATTTACCGGGGCAGTTGGTGTATTTCTAACCGTAATTCCAAGCTCCTTAGCGGCTTTTTGATCAACATTAGACATACCGGCTCCACAGCGGGAAATTATTTTTAAATTAGACTTGGTCATTACCTCACGATCTAATGTTTCCAACCCAGCAATTAACCCGGTTATGCCAGGCAACAGAGCTAAAAGCTCCTCTTTGGTCAATTTTCGCTTATATGGGTTATCGATTACAGCAAAACCGTGTTCTTCTAATTTACTAATCGGGCTTCGGTCTAAAGAGCCAAAGCTGGATGGTCCTAATAATATTTTCTTTATTTTTTTCGTCATTGTTCTACTTATTTTCTCCCGTCATTTTATACTGCAGCCAAGTAGCGATTAAATGATCAAGGATAAGATGGACATCCTCGACTGGACCGTATTCCCCCTTAAATGTTTTAGCTAGGATCGAGATATCGCATATTTCATTCAATTTTCCTCCATCAAAACCAACCAAACCGATGGTTTTACCTTGACGAGATTTGACCCACTCTACCGCTTCAACCACATTGGGAGAATTTCCACTGGCTGAAATCGCAATCAGCTTATCTCCCGGCCGATAGTGGATCCTTAACTGGTTAACAAATAAATTATTATAACCGTCATCATTAGCAATGGCAGTCATGACCGCATTGCCATCAGTCAAGGCTAAAACCCTAAAAGCTTTTTTACATTTCGCTTTCTTTAACACGTCTAAACCCAGGTCGTTTGCCATATGAGAAGCCGTTGCCGCAGAGCCTCCATTGCCGATAACAAAGATCGTATTCTCATGTTCATAAGCAGACTGCAACTCTTTAACCAATGCAGCAATCGCTTTAACATCAAGCTGGCAGGTTAAATCATACAGGTATTTTAGATACCCTTTTGCGTAATCCTCAACCTTACTTGATTCCTTAAATAGTTTTTCCAAATTATTCATTATATTCCCTCCTCTTTATGATATGCGGCCTTCCATTCCGGATCAGAATGATAGATTTGATAAACCAATTGCATGGTTGCTAGCGCCTCTGCACTACTCCCCTCCGTAACCTTTGAATCATTAATCACCGCATCAGCAAATTCATTCACCTCGTCACGCCATGAATTATCGGTTAAGAAAGTTATTATTTCTTCCCCTGTTGATCCGACATCTGCTTCATTTCTTCTTCCAATTATTAATTTTTCACTCCCATAACTTTTTGACCCAGATAAAATGCCACGCAACTCAATAAATCCATGGGTTAACGCAATATCGAGCGCAAAACGATGCTGCCATTGAGTAGCGGTAGAATGAAGCATTGCAATGCGGCCGTTTTTATCGCGCATTAGAGCATAGGCATTATCCTCAACATCATGTTTCCAAAAAGCATTAGAAACAAAACTCTTAACTTCGACAAATTCATCGCAAAAAAGCCGCATTAGGTCAACCATATGGATACCCTGGTCCAATAATATCCCCCCGCCTGAATACTTTCGCTCTGCTCGCCATCCGCCAGAAAAAGGAATAATCTTGCTCTTTCCATATACCCCTCTTAGATTAATTACTCCTCCGAGCTCTTTTGATCTGATAATTTCGAGTGCTTTCCTGACTGAATCGTGGTAACGATGGTTAAAACCATATTTTAATTTCAAATTAGGCCGCCGCTGCTCTTCTTCGATTACTCGCTTGATATCTGCCACGTTTCGGCCTGGAGGCTTTTCACAAAATACATGTATCCCCCTTTTTAAGCCTTCAATTGTTACTTCGGCCGCTAAATAATTTGGAAGACTCACAAATAGAATATCTAGTTTTTCATTCAGTAATTGCTGGTAATTTGAAAATGCTTTAATTCCATCCGGTAATACAAATGCCTCAGGATATTTTTGGTCGCAAACAGCAACGGTCTCCAACTGTGGATGCATATCAATGTAATGACGTCGTCTTGTCCCAACTACTCCATAACCAGCAATACCAACTTGAAGCTTTTTTTTATTCATTTTATTCCGTGCCTCCATGATCATGGTATTGTTTAAACAGCTTATCTTGGGCCATTATTTCATTAACCTTTTCGTGATCAGCTGGAGTATCAATCCCCTTGGTGATATAGGGTGATAGTGGAGCATATATCGGGATCCCGTTTTCAATAAAACGGAGCATATCGCACGATTCAGCAATTTCAAGCGGAGTTATCTCCATTTTTTCATATTTTAAGATGGTTTCCTTCGTTAGGCCATAAATCCCTAATTGTTTATAATGCTTTGTTTCATCTCCATTTGGCACTGGAAACCTTGAAAAATAGAGGGCATAACCTCTCTGATCGATAACGGCTTTAACATTATTCACATTATTAATATTTTCCTTGCCAATAAGTTCTTCAATTAAATTCACCACAGCAATATTCGGATCAAGCATAAAAGGATCGATCGTCAAATCTAGCGCTACCGGATTAAGTAATGGTTCGTCACCTTGGACATTAATCACTATTTCAAAATCATTCTGCTGAACCAATAGTTTTTTACATGCTTCAGTAACCCGATCAGTACAACGAACGTGTTTATCAGAAGTCATAATAACCTTAGCCCCAAATGCCTCCGCTACTATTTTTATCTCCTTATCACAGGTTGCGACATACACTTCAGATATTTTATTATTTAGCCTTACTCTTCGCCAAACGTGCTCAATCATGCTCATCCCGCAGATATCAACAATCGGTTTCCCCGGGTAACGGGTAGAGGCCATCCTTGCGGGGATTATTGCGATTACCTTTTTTTTCACTGCTTATTTTCCTCCTGAAACAACATAATTATAAAACCCTTTCTTTACTTTGCGTCCAAGATAGCCAGCCTTGATCATTTGATAAAAGACTGGACAGGGTTCGTACTTACCGTTCGGAATTCTTTTATTTAGTGATTCTAGAATGCTTAAACAAACATCGATCCCGATCAAATCCGCAATCGCCAGTGGCCCCATCGGACTGTTTGTCCCTAATTTCATCGCCATATTAATATCTTTAGCACTGGCCGAACCACTCTGCAAGAAAAAGGCAGCCTCATTAATCATAATAAATAATAGCCGATTAACGATAAAGCCGGGAGTATCCTTTATAATAACCGACTTTTTGTTGATTGCAGAGACAAGTGTTTGGATCTGTTTAATCGTGGCATCCGCAGTCTGGATTCCTGAGACAATTTCAACAAAATCCACCTTATCTGCCGGATTAAAGAAATGGAGTCCAATAAAGTTTTCCGGATGATCAACTATTTTACTCAATTCGGAAATACCTAAAGATGATGTATTTGAAGCAAAAATCGTATCTGCCGAACATAACTTATTAAGCCTTTGAAAAATAGCCCGCTTTGCTTCAAATTCTTCAATGACCGCCTCAATAACAATTTTGGAATCCTTTGCCGCCAATAAATCCTCATTGCCGACTGGTTCGATCAAAACAGGTTTAAATCCATATTCCCCCAGAGCTATGGCTATACCGCGTCCCATGGTCCCTGCGCCAATAATTGATATATTTATAGTTTCGATCGGTTCACTCATTTATATTAGTCCTTTATTAAGCCTGCCCTAATATTACTCAAGCATCGATTACAGCTCTGGCTAAGAAAAATAAAATCGGTGCCTACTGCTATAAATTTAAATCCCTGCTCAATTTTATCGATGACTACTTTTGATGCTGGATCAACAACGTGGAAACCCATTAGATACCCTTTTTCTTTAGATTTATTGAGAATATCATTTAACGCCCTAACTACTTTAGGATTATCGAATTCACCCGGGCAGCCGAGAGACCCAGAGAGATCGTATAGTCCGATAATGAAGCCATCTACCCCCTTAACACTCATTATCTCTTCAATATTTTCGACTGCTTTATAATGTTCTAGCTGGACAATTACTATACTGCTCTCCTGATTCCATTGTCGATAGCTTTCCAAGTCTAGGCTGTATTTTTGCGCTCTTGATAAACCGACTCCACGTGTCCCGACTGGAGGGTATTTTACAGCGGCAACCGCTTTTTCCGCATCTGCTTTAGAATTTACCATGGGAACGATCACCCCATGTGCGCCTGCATCCATTACACGCTTAATCAAATATGCGCTGTTTTCTCCTACCCGGACCAAGGGGGCTACCTTGTTCAACTCAATTACGGCAATCATCGCCTGCGCTTGAGCAATCGTGATCGCAGTATGTTCCATGTCGATTGCCAGCCAATCAAAACCAGTTTTCGCCATAATTTCGGTGACTGATAAATCCCCAATTGTTAGCCATGACCCGTAACTCAACGCTCTTTCATTCAACTTCTCTTTTAAAATCACAAAAGTCCTCCTATAAAGCTTGCGATCCTTTCGGTAGCTTTCCCATCAAGTATGCCAAAACATTGCTCGACAACATAGCTTCTCATCTCAGCAAACCCCTCTCTATCTAAGAATAAATATTTATCTATTTTTTCCCGGAGCTCTATTGCGTCATGGGCACATACATCGAGGCCAAGGCTTGCCAAAGCCCCAATGTTTAGATGTGTTCCGGCATGCACAGATATTGCTGGTTTTCCCAGGACAATTGCTTCTTCGGCTACGGTCGAATGCGTAGTAATTAATAGATCTGATCCATTTAGTAGTTCATATATATTTTCGCTCACTATTTCATAATTAACGTTAGGATACTTTGTCTTATAAATACGCAACATAGCATCAATCGGTTTGTTTGGGTGAGGCTTAAAGATCAAAAGGAAACGGTCGTCTACGGCTTCAAATATTACATTTAGCAACTGCCGAATATCATGTTCAAACAATCCTACCGCAACCAGCAATCTATATTGCTTACTATTTACAGCGTTTTGCTTCTGATTAATAGCATCATATAATGAGTCAAACCTTGGAGAACCTAAGAGTAAAGCTCGTTCTTCGGAAAGACCTGCTTTAACAAATAGATCTCTGGTGGCTTTTCCCTGAAATAGCTCATAATCAGCAAAAGGGGCATATTTTATCAAGTCCTTTCCTCCTGATTTTGGATCCAGCTCACTGCTGTGGTACCTGGTCTCAAGTTTAGTGCTTGGATATGAAGCGTGCTGCAACCCCACAATTGGGATTTTCTTTGCACTTATCCTGAAACCGCAATTGATTGCTCTACCAACGTGATTAATAACATAGCACGAAAACAGCATTTTCGGTTTATATTTATCCGCATATTTCTCAGCGGCCTTAATCAATAGTAATGATCGATAGTTCTGATACCCATAAACCGATTTTAGAAATGGCTCCAAGAATATTGGAGAATAATCTTTCCCGTCAATCGTGCAGAATGAAGTTTTAGCATCAGCAGGAAGCATTAATATCTTTAGAGATAATTTCAAATAATTGATTAACTGGCTAACCATATCAAATAATGTGCTATAAGATTCTAGAAAGACTATTTTATAATCCGCCCTTACAGCCTGTTTTAAATATTTTAGATTAAATAGAGTCTTGATGTCTTTTTTTCGATCAAGCGTTGAAAGATAATTAACCGCCAACCCACCTGATTGCAATTCTTCTGGCAGTCTGCCGTAATATCTATCTTTAAGTTTGTCATTTGACTCAACAAGCGAGCCGGGATAAATTGAAAAAAAGGTAACATCCGGCCGTTGATTAAGCGCTTTGCTTGATCGATAAAACAGACGAATGGAGAACGTTTGCCATAAACTAAACAGTGCATAGAATATGGTTTGAAGCAAGCCTTTTAAAAACATAATATATTCGCTGTTTGGCGAATACCCATATTGACGGTGAAAGGAAACCCTCGAATCCGGAATAAGTTGACGTATTACATTTATCAATGGCGAGTTCTTCCCATAAATAATGACTTGATCATATTTACTGGAGTCAATTAAATCCTTAATCGTTTCGCAATATACAAGCCAGTTACATAACAAGTATTCCTGGTAAAACTTGTATTGCAGATCATTAAACCACCACATCGAGACCCCAACGGGAACGGCTAATAGTTGTTTTATGTTTTTGCCATGGTAGATGGCCTTGGTCCCCATTTTGCCAATCATATCTTTTATGGCCTCAACAACTTTTGGTTGATGTTGTGATAATTGTTTTGATCGATCGATGAACTGCAAATCAGATAAGAAATCATCGTCAGATAAGTTCAATATTTCAGCTTCACACGTCTGATAACGGTCGATGCTTTCAAGTTCCTTTTTATTAAGCTGATTTAGGATGACCAACAATTTCATCTAGGATTGCCTCTTTTTGAAATAATCTTGGCAGGAACGCCACCCATTACTGAATATGGTTCAACATTTTTTGTGACTACCGCTCCAGCCGCAATCACGGAACCTTTTCCGATGCTGACATTTGGGACTACCACAACATTGGCACCTAACCAGACATCATCTTCAATGGTAATCTTGCCCGCGGTATGTCCCTGCTGTTTAATTGGAAGGTCAGGATTTTCAAAGGTGTGATTACTTGATCGGATCACAACATTTGGCCCCAAAAGGACATTATCGCCGATCTGAATCGGCCCACCAAGGTCGGCATTAATCATAATGTTTGAATTAGTGGACAGGTTATCTCCGATTTTTATGGTCGGATTATTTTTACCGGATGCATAAACCTGTGCATTCAAACCTAGGTTAATGTTGTTGCCAAAAGCAATGTTTTTCCCGCTTCTAATCTGGCAGCCGGTGGCGGTTGATAATCCCCTCCCGCAGCTTGCCAGATATTTCTTATAAAATATACGGCGTAGAATAATACCAAGATGCCCCGGGAGCCAGGTTAAGCCAAAAATAATCCACTCGTATATTTCAGATAATAGTATATATACAATCTTCACTTTTATTTTCTCCTTATAGATTCATATCGCCGTCGATTCCAGAGACCCATACACTTTTATTGGGCAATATATTATTAGGTGATTTTGACCAATAAGTCATGTGGTCAAAGCTTCTAATTATCGGTTTATAATCAAGCAATTCGTTCATTAATTCTGCTCGATAGCCGAACACCTCAAGGATCGCCATCGATTTTTCCTTGGCAATTTGATAGGCAGACCTGACCAGAAACTGGTAAACATCTATCCTCCCTGAAATAAATAAAAGGTCAGTTATTATCATCCGTTTCTCCCCACCCTCTCCCCTTCCACAGGTTTTTAACATCAGATAACCAAGGATTTCACCGTTCTTATCTTTACAGACAAAGGAGCAGGCTTTTCCTTTCAGCTTCGGCAGGTTAAAATGACGCCAATTCATAAATTCTTTAGTTCTTTCGTGGGTAATCCCCATATCTTTCTTTATCTGATCCCAAAACCGATCATATTCTTCCCCGAACTTTTCTACAGAATGTAAACTGAAATCTTTAGCTGGAGCTGTGATCATATGTCCCTTTAGCCTTAGAATAATGCTAAGTAGAAAAGCGACGATTCTCCCCACGGGGGTTGCAAACAGCTTGGCCGATCTGCTTTTGAGAAAAGCATATGTATCGACTATCCAGATGAATTTACGTTGGTATCCTACTATCGCCACTGGCGCCATTTTTAGTCTTTTACACATTAAGCTGGCGATTTTATTAGCTGTTGTATCCAATAACCAAACATCAGCATCTCGCTTACCAAACGCACGAAAAAGATCTAAACTATTTGACGATGCGGATGGATCTACCACCCAGGTAGAAACAGAATTTGCAGGATATAAATCTTCACCAGCTCTAAGCATTAGAGGGATATAGCTGATAAAGCCCTTAACTTCTT
This sequence comes from bacterium, assembly GCA_043812655.1. GTDB lineage: Bacteria > Margulisbacteria > WOR-1 > O2-12-FULL-45-9 > XYB2-FULL-48-7 > JBDRLW01. The sequence continues at coordinate 22,156 of JBDRLW010000003.1, forward strand.
GCTGCTCATTCTCTAACACCCAACCAAGCAAGTCTTTTTCCGATCTAAACGGTGATTCCCAACGGTAACGCCAGAGATCGGCAAACTCTTCGAATGAAGAACCTTTGACTTCAGGAAAAACTATTAAAGAAAGAGCCCACAAATCACTTAGATCTTCTTTCTTCGCTGCACGTAATTTTATATTTTTATCCATTTCAATTATCCTATATACGCATATTTCAGGCGGGTTAAATGGTTTTTCTTATTCTTAAGCGCTCGAATAAAACTTGGACTAGTACTGCGATCAACTTGGTCTATCAGGCTTACTCCTGTTATTTTTGGAGAGACCAATGATATCCGATCAATAACCCTCTTCCCCTGATTAAAGGTCCCTCCATTGATCGTATAAATCCGATTAACTCTTTTTTTTACCCAATTCAAAGCACCAAAAGTATAAAGTCCGCACGGAAGGCTAAGATCATTGACATATTCTAAATTATTATCGATAAAGAACTGCTTGTTGTTAGATAGTTCGCTTTCCCACTCAATCTTAGATTGCATAGTCATCGGCTGATGATGATGGCTATGCAAGCCTAAATGGACATTGTGATTATTTCCAAAGTCGCGCAGCTCTTTTAAATTAAAAGGCCGATAGAAGTCATTTTCCAGTTTGCTATAGAATTTTTTATGGTCATACCTAGAATACAACTCTCTTGAACTAGCTTCACCAAAGGGATATGCCGCTTCACAGTTTTCTTCCCATATATCCCAGATAAATGGCTTTCCGGTAATAATATTGTATGAGTTAACAAACAAAATTAATGGGACCGCATATTCCTTGCAGATTGAAAGCACATTAATATTGTTATAATAACCATCGTCAAACGTAATTACACAGTTATTATTATCATGTTTTAATTCCCAAGGTAGGCTAAAGCAATATTCACGCGCCAATAACTTTTCAAACAATTCCCTTAATTCGCTTTTTGACACAAAAAGTTCTTGATGTGGACCATCGATTAATGCCCCATCTTCGTATATACAATGAAATAATATACAGATATTCTTCGCTAATTGCATATTAATAGTTCCCGGACCCGCTTAATGGCCTTCCCATCACAGAACGGATCGATTAATGGCGAACCTTTCGGAATGGGATTTTGGTATCCCCCCGATTTTACATTCATGATTTCAATAATTTTCCGTTTTAGCTCTTCATAACTATGAGTTGTCACGCTGCCCATTTTGCCGTAAGGAGTATTACGGTATTTCCCTAACGGATCGTGCCATATAGCCGGCTTATTCGCACTCAGCGCCTCAAAGGTCGTGGATGTATAAGGAAAAGAAACAATCAAATCTGCCATGTTCATTAACTTGGCAGCGTCAGTTTGATTGGTGTATTGCTTGATCCGTTCATGGGTATACATTTTTTCATAAAGGGAAAGCAAGACCGGACTAAGGATCGGGTCAAGCTTGGCATGATAGTTTGGGTCACAAGCCTTTTTCTCCTTCAATAATATGGTTACGGCAGGAAAATCTTTTGCCAGCTTATAAAAATGCTCCGCAAAAGCGATCCCTTCACTATAGGAGGTAAAACTATTTCTGGTATATGTTGTATCAAATACCGATATAATAAACCGTTCATCACAGCTTCTGTGTTTATTACTTATCTGGCCAGCCCACAAACATCCCACTTCATGGGTCTGGTCAAATGAACCGTGATGTTGGCTATAAAAACGGCTGATACTTTTGTTCCAGGAAAGAAGATGATTATAATTAAGGTAAACCCAAAAAGGATGAAGAACCCCTAGATCCTTATTTTCATCCCCAAAATTACCAGAATTCATCGAATCAATAAAATACCAGGTTTCTATCCCTAATTCGTTTAACGCAATGTTACGAGCGATGTGTTTAATTCCAAAATCACAATTAGTAATAAAATGTTTAAGTGAGATCGACCGCAGTACCTTTCCCCAGCGCAGATACTCTGCCAACGCAATTGATGCGCATTTTATTTCGCGACCATTCCTTATTGGTCTCTCAAGTATTGAAAGCCATAACAACTTTACCCATAATGAAACGTGAGAAAAACCTCTTTTTATGCTTGGCAAAAAAAAGACATCCCCCTTCAGCTTATTAATTTGGCTCAGCTGCCCTGCATTAAGCGAAATGAGAGGCAAATACACGACCTCTTCTGCCTTGATATTGATGCCATCAACTAAAAAATCAGCCCTGCGATTGTTATTTCTCAATTGGCGATCCCCAAGAACCGCAAATCCAAACTTATATGAAGCCTTATGTTTTATTGCTTTTTGTCTTTGTATAGATAATAATCCGCTGACAATAGTTTGCAATGTTAATCTTGACATCGAAATAAAGCTCTGCTTGATACTGCTAAATACCCCAAGCAGATAACTGATGAATGGAAAAACAACTCTTCTATGCTCGTATATTTGTTGGCTACTCAGGCAAGTTAACTTGTGTAAATATAAATATTCTGGGACATTTGATTCACAATAAAACACAATCGATTCGCAGGGAAACAGATGTTCGAGCTTATTGACCATCATATTAATCGAATAAGTCTTACCAAGCTGATCACACAATTCCTTACGAAATATCTCTTCGGCTTTCTTTGAATTTAAGAAACTGCAGGTTGATTCAAATAGTTTCGTATGCGCTTCGCGATACTTAGGAAAAATGCTCTCCACGGTTTTTACCGCCTTATCAGCAGCGCGAGGATACAGCTCTTGAGGATTGAAGCCTTTTGCGCCTATCAGCTGGATTCTCCCTTTTTCTATAAGCTTCAAAATATAATCCGGGAGTTCACGTGGATAAAAACGGGCTTTCCTTTTTTCTTCATGGTGATAGGCATGAAAGGGCTCAATTACCAAGATCTTCCGGCCAAGAAACAAATACAAATGGATTATCCACTTGTGCCATTCTGTTGGAGACTCAAAAATGATCAATTTATTTTTCATTATTTGTCATAAGCTTTTGTCCTTGTATTTTTAAATCTTAGCAGACCATCTTTTATTCCTGGCAATCTACACGCAAAGAGTTCATTAAACTTTTTTAATGATAAGGAAAGATCTGGTTGCCGTTTCACCTTAAACGATCCGGGCAACATCTTCTCGGTAGTTATCTTGCTCGAATCTAGCCCAAATATTTCTGCCAAGGCTATCCCAAATTCATATTTTGAACACCTCTCCGATCCGGCAATATTGATCTTTCCCTTGAAATCAGATTTGATAACCAGATCAATCGCCTCAATTAAAGCTGTAACCTCTATTGGGGTAAAATAATAATCGGTAAATAGTCTAATATTTCCTTTCCTTTTAATCTCGCCATGCAACCATTCCGCAAAAGTTGGTTTATGGCTAGCATGGCTCCACCCATAGAAGTTCGTGCGTACCATAACGACGTCATCATGGACTTCCAAACAAATATTTTCTGCCTGGACTTTAGTCGCGCCGTAGTTGTTTATCGGAGCCGGAGTAGCGTCTTCGCTATAATAAGATTCTTTACCATCAAACAGATGGTCCGTTGAAATATGGATCATTCTCGTCCCATACCTGGCTGCCGCCCTTACAATATTTTCAGCCGTCTGGACATTAATCTTGTAAGCAAGCTCTCTATTTACCTCGCATAGATCCAAATCAACCAATGCAACGGTATTAATAACAATCTGTGGTCTGGTTTTAGCAAAAAGCCCTTCAACTGTTTCCTTATCTGTTAAATCTGCCTGCCAATATGGCAATTCAGGAATAACAGGAGTTTCAGATAAGTCCGTTCCAATCATTTTGATCCCCTTGGCATTATAATATTGCGCTATATTGTTGCCTAAAAAACCATTTACTCCAGTCACCAGTATCAATTTAGTCCGCCTCCTCTCAATCGTTTCGTCTTGCTACAACAAAAATGTTTCCTGCCGCGATCGGGAATGATATTGAACCAATCCCAATTTTCTTACAAAAACTTCTAATGATTGAACCTATTTTATTTTTTAAAAGCATTCTCATCCAATAATCAAGCGGGTAACTATTTTTAATATTCCCAACCTGAAGCACTTTAAGCCCCGCATTTTCACATAAGCGCTTTAAAGTATCCTTATTGAACAGGTATGTATGTTCGACATCAATTATGGGGGATTTCTCCCCCAAAACCATAGCTTGAAGGCCTTTTACATTATGGGTAATAAAATAGACAATTCCTCCAGGCTTCAAAAGATCGCGGCAAATCTTAACTGTCTCAACAGGATCACTTAAATGATCCAGGGTCTGAAAAGAACAAATTAAATCAAAATATTTGTTTTGATATATTCCTCGGTCAAAGAATCCTGAGTAAATATTCCCCTTGATATCTGAATTGGCCTTAGCCTTAGCGGCCAGACTGGGTTCGCATCCAAAGACCTCCTTAAATCCAGCCCCCAATAATTTCTCAAGAAAAAACCCACTGCTGCACCCAATTTCCAGCGCAACCCCATTATTTATCTTGCTTATGAATGGTTTTAAGTGCCGCAGATAATCTTTAGCAATTACCCCAACATACTCATCAAAGGTTACTCCGCTTTGAGAATACAATTTAGATAAGCTATCATCACCAAGAATATTTCTTGAAAAAACAAGCCCGCACCTCTGACAACGAACGATCTTGTAGTGAAAATGCTCAGTAATTCTCCTCGCTGAAAACACTTCAGGAGTCAGATTCTTCAGCTTAAAGGTTTGTGGATATAATTCAACAATCTCCTCATTATCCTTGCAAAACAAACAATGCTTTTTGACATAATTCATATTTATTAGCCTCCTTATGACTAACGCTGGTTCTTAATAAAAGCATCAATCTCCTCGGGAGTATTAAAACACTTTCCTCCGTAACGGATTGATCTGCGAATATATTTTGGTCTTTTTTTCGTTTCTTCAAATATTTTTGAAAGATACTCCCCAATAATTGCGATCGCTAACATTTGTATTGAACCGAAAAATAAAATGGCAATAATTATTGTCGAGAGTCCTTGTGAGACCGAATTAAAGAATATCTTTGATAGTATTTGCCATATTATTGCCATAAATGAAACCACGGCCAGGCTACTACCAAGGTAACCCAAAAACTCTAACGGGACAAAACTAAATGAAAATATCGCTTTTTTTGCCCACCAAATATTTTTCCGCCAATTGTTTGTTGTTGTGCCAAACAACCTTTCCGGCCTTACATAATCAACCCCGATTTGCTTAAATCCAACCCAAGCCCTTAACCCTCTCAAATACTGGTCGGTTTCTGGAAGATTTAGCAGTTCATTAACAACTTTGCGATCAATTAGAGAAAAGTCTCCCGCATCTAAAGGGATAGGAATATATGAAACCCCTCGAAATATTTTATAAAACAACTTATAAAACATGTTTAAGATTCTCGCAGATTCTCTTTTAACCCTCCGCCCATATACAACCTCAAATCCCTCTTGCCATTTATTAAATAATTCTGGGATAACTTCGGGAGGGTCCTGAAGATCTCCATCAAGTAAAATAACGGCATCACCGGAGGATATCTCCATCCCAGAAAGAAATGCGCTTTGAGAGCCAAAATTCCTAGAATGCTCAATTGCAATCACATGATTGTCTTCATCCACAATTTTCAATAGCACTTCATTTGTATTATCTGGACTTGAATCATTAACAAATATAATTTCGTAATCAACTTTAATTCCAGAAAATGACTTTGTTAGGCGCTCCCACATTACAGGGATAGCCTGAGCATCATTGTAACAAGCAACAATCGCAGATATTTTCTTAGGAATTGTTGCCGCCTTTTTAGCTTTCGGAATAAAAACAGATCGCTGATCCTTTGTCCAAGCAATTGTTTTCGAAAGCCCCTCTTTTAACGAAGCCTTTGCTTCCCAACCTAAGATCTCTTTTGCATAGGAAGGATCGCCATACCAATCTTTAACATCCCATCTTCTATTTTGCATCGTATTCCATTGGGGTTCTTCCTTCAGATCAAACAACTCTTTAATCTGTTGAACAATATCTCTCATTGTTGTTTTCTTCCCGGTGGCAATATTTAAGACACCACCAGGCAGTTTTTTTACCCCAACACTAGCAGACAATATTATTGCTTCAATAACGTCATCTATGTATAAAAAATCGCGTGATATGTCAGGATTAACTAAAACAGGATATTTACCTTCCATGCCGTTTTCAATAAGTTTTGGAATTAATCGATCCGGTTCCTCCAGCGGGCCATAGACAGAATATAATCGCAGGCTTAACGTAGGGAGTTTTTTTACTCGACCAAAATACTTTACCATCAATGAAGAAGCAATCTTGGAAACAGCATAATGACTATTTGGGATTAAATCACCATCTTCTTTGGGCGCAGAAGCATTTAATCCATATTCAGAAGAGGAACCAGCCTGGATATAGGCAGAAAAGCCTTCACGAGCTGCCGCCTCAAGAATACAAGCAGTCGCGACAACGTTTGTGTTATAAATCAGATTAAAACCACTTTCCTTGGAATAAGCTCCATATGCAGCCAAATTAATGATAGTTTTAAAGGAATACTTTTTTAAAACACTTGATGTTGATGAATGATTATTGATATCTGTCCAAATGATATTGTCCGGTTTTATATCGACAAGCCGCCAAGGATGTCCTTTATCATGAGTTATGCCAAAACAATCATTCCGTACACTTAAGATTGCCTTAAACAGATTGGCCCCAATAAAGCCCCCAACTCCAAAAATAACAATCGGCCCATCTAAAGCCTTAATTTCACCTATCAATTGATCGCTAAATATTTTCATTAATCATTCCCTTTATTGCTTTAATTAGACCATTTCCAGCAAGGTTGTTTTCTTCCTGATGCCATTTTTGACTTCCTACCCTTCCAGAAGGGTATCCATTTGCATGAAGATTATGATACTTAATCGGATAACTTATTTTACCCAAAAGAAGCTGAGCAATTGTTTCATTCAATCCGCATTGGCCCTCATGTTCTTCAATCGTAATTAGCTTCTTCTTGTTTTCTAGACTTGATAAAAGAGCCTCAGGTATCTCATGAATGGGAAATAATCCCACGGACCAAAGCTCAATCTCGTCTAATAAGTTTTTTTCTTGTAAATCGAATAGATTTAATAATGTTGGCCCTGTTCCAATAATTACAATGCTTTTCCCTTCCTTGATTTTCCTCCATTGTTTAAATCGATCGATCGGAAAACTTAATTTTCTGGAATTATTTAGTCGCAGATAATTTGGGGCAGGATCGTTCATCATCATGCGCACAACGTCTTCAACATCAGAAGCAATAAGGGGAACATAAACCCTCATATTCGGCAACACACGCATGACTGCAATATCTTCCAAAACATGATGTGTACATCCCATAATCCCGTACCCATAACCTCCGCCATTACCAACAATTTTAACCGGCAGGTTATGCAGGCAAACATCGTTCCTGATCTGTTCATATGGCCGCAAGACCGTAAAAGGCGCAATAGAATAAACCCATGGAATAAATCCTTCATATGCCATCCCAGCGGCAACCGTAATCATATTTTGTTCCGCAATTCCTGCATTAATAAATTGACTCCCAAAAGCAACCCTAACTTCCTCTAAAGCCATATACCCCAGGTCTCCGGTTAAAAATATCATATTTAAATAATCTTCTTTTAAATTAATAATGCTGTTGGCAAGATCAGTTCTCATTTTTCGCTCCTAATCGTTCATATTCGGCGTCAAGATCGCTGCACGCTCGAGCATAGTTTTCTTCATTCATCGGCAAATAGTGCCAATCAATGGTATTTTCCATATAACTTATACAATGGCCTTTAATTGTATTACAGATTATAACTTTGGGTAAACTTTTAGCCTTCCCATCACTTAAACACTGATCCTTCGCCGCTGACAAAGCATCAAAAGAATGGCCATTTGCTGATGCTACATAAAAACCAAATGATTCTAGTTTCATTTGTAATGGCTCCAAAGCCATGACCTCCTCAGTTCGTCCAAAACCTTGGATATTATTCCTATCTATCAACCAAATGATATTGTTCAATTTATGATGAGAAATAAACAGGGCAGCCTCCCAAATACTTCCTTCATCCAGCTCTCCATCCGAAGTAACACAAAAGAACATTCTATTTTCCCGCTTAATTTTTGACGCCAGAGCCCTCCCTGCCGAAAGTGACAAACCATGCCCTAAGCTGCCGGTCGCAAAAGGGATTCCCTTGATTTTATTAGCTGGTGGATGCGCTCCTAAGTAGGTCCCATTCTTATAAAATGAATTAATTTCTTCATCCGATATTGTCCCACACTCCGCTAAAACAGAATAGAGCACCGCCGCCGCATGTCCCTTGGAAAGAATAAGACTATCACTTTCTTCCATCCATGCTAGCTTTAAGAATACTAATATCTCTGTGCATGAAAGCGAGCATCCAATGTGGCCAGCATTATTGTCACGATACATTTTAAGGAATCGCTTTTTAACAGAATGCACCTTGTCAATATATTTACTTTTCCCTAAGCTCATCTTTGCCCTACCTTATTATAGTCAAACGCCCACATCCCATTACCGCGCGTAGTTAATATCCCTACCTTCTTTTTAGTATCAAGAACTATATATCTGCCGCCAATATCCGCTAAAATGTAATCTAGATGCTTGCCAGATGAATAGTCAATAACATCTAAATACCCTTGTAAAAAATTGTTTACAAACAGTAATTTTCGACTCTCATCAACCGCAAGCGACCTGACAAACATATGAGTATTTATTCTTTTTGTCCACCCTCCTAAATTTAAATCGTATATATAGACATTCCCCCACTGCGCTGCAACAAAAAGCAAATTACTATCTTTTGCATACTCCATCCATGAAATAATGTTTGGGCCTCTAATCTTGTCATCATACTTATATTTAATCGCTCCCTTATCAAGGGGCAAGGTGATTTCTTTTATCAATGCCAACGACTTTCCATTTAAAATCATGACCAGCGGCTTATCCGGAACAAAGATCGCTATGTTATTGTTTTTCAATATCCGAGCCCCCCAAATTAAATATGGGGCTTCTTTTTCAGCGATTATTGTCCCATTGACATTTACGACTGAAATATATCCCGCTTCAGCCATGACAACAATTCTATTGTTTCGGTAGTCTAATAGGACTGAACCATAACCAGAACTCTTCAAGAGCTTCCTGCTCCAAACAAGCCTTTTACTTTTCAGATTCACTTTATTCAAAGATAAATCATATCGATCGTAATAATAAATGTAACCGTCAATTATAATGAAGTTATGCAAGTCATAGATACGCATATATGGCTTTGACTCAAGAGATTTATTGTCAAAATAGAATAATCCGCACAAGCCATCAAGTGCATAGTTATTAGAATAGTAAATCCCTTCATCGTTCAAGGAAGAGGCGTAAAATATATAATCAGAATAAGCCGGCAATCTTTCGCTGCTAATTGCGTCAGATACAATAAATAATTGGTAAAACAACAAACAAACCATAAGCCCCAAGTAGATTATTGACGGAACAATGCTTAATTTCTGTGAATATTTAGCTATGATCTCTCTTTGTGATCGGTAGAAGAACAAGTCGCTTACTGGAAAGGCATAACGCATAAAAAGCTTAAATAGCCTTGTTTTCTCGATCGTTTTGCTAAACATATTTAACTGTGCATTTGCTAAAAAGAAAAGAAATAATATCATTGCTGACAACTTATTTTCTGGCCTAAAAGTCACAAAGAATAACAGAACGCTAAATATAATAAATGAGACGGAAACAACATCGTATAATTCTAAAGATGACATTTTACCCTTAACATATCCCAATCCTTCCAGGATACTAAGATTTAAAAATAAATATATAATTACAAATATCGATGTTTTCACCTGAAAAAGATGCGTGCTCAATAAATGTCCTGTTAGCAGCGTTTTCATGACGGACCCATGGTAACCTTGCATCAAAATCATATTAACCACAAAGAGCTTGCTCAACATGAATAATGCTAGAATTGCGGTAATCAATACAGGAGTACGATATACAAACAATAATAATTTAATTTTACTCGTTTTACCCATTTTTAATCTCCTCTAATTCTAGCAAATTCAGATAATGATCAATCATGATATTCTACCTTCGATCTCATCCATCATTTCCTCTTCTTCAATTGCAAGACTAAAGCGGTTTAATGGCCGTCTGAAAGCCTGATTTAATACCCTTTTGAGAACAACAAAATCGGTCAGTCCCAAACCAATAACAGAATACACAACGAGCGCAAAGGCGGAAATTATCCAGGAAAGCAATAAGGATACTGGAAAAGCAAGGAAAACAAGTTTGGTTACAACCAGAATCCCTATCCCCAGCAAGGATACTAGCGTAATTTTCTTCCAAGGATATATAATCCTTAATATTTTCACCGACACCATTTCGGCAATAATAAATGTCAGCAAATATGCAAATACTGTCACCCAGGCAGCACCTAATATACCCCATTTTGGGATTGCAAATATATTAAGTGCCACACTTGTGCCTCCGGCGATTAAAGTAATGATCGGAATAAGATAGGTGTGCTTTTTGAAAAACAATGGGCTGACAGCAAACATATACAGGCCTCTAAATATACTCGAAAATACAAGGATCCCAGCTACTCCGGATGCCGCATAATAGGCCTGGGAAGCCATTACTTTAAGTATCAGGCTGGAAAATAAAATAAAACCCAGAACCATTGCCAGCACTGCAACATACCAATAGCCGATAATATCCGCATTAATTGCGATAGCCTTATTTTCGTTTTTTTCTGCTGATTCAATAAAATATGGATTGTAAGCCATATTAAAACAACCAACCAGCAGCAATGGCACCGAAGCGATGCGGCTGGCTAGGGAAAATAGCCCGATATCAGAAAGAGGCACAAATTTCTCTAGTATAATTTGATTTGCCCCGGTAAACATGAAGGTGCCTAATGAATGAGGAATTAGAGGTAAAGAATAGGCTAAAGCCAGCGGAACAAAGCCCCAAACAAACCTCCTGCAAAACCAATCTCTAATCAACCAAAAAGCCACCAGGCAACCAATTAGGGCCGCCAATAAGTTTGCCCAGAAAAAACCCAACATCCCAACCTGTTTATAAACAACAAGGTAAACCGAAAGCAAAATAGTCGCTAGTAAAACAACGACATTTAAAACAAAGAAATGTTTGGCCATTTGCATAACTTTAAAAATGGCTGTCGGCGCTTGATAAAGAGCAATCAGCACAACAGTAATCAAAGACAAACGAAAATAAGGTTGATAAGTTAACCCGCTATTAGGGTAGACAAAGCTAACAAGCTGATTACCAAAAAGCTCTAAAAGCAGGAAGCTAGCGATCATCATTGCAATCATTATTAAAATAACTGTGCTTAGAAACTCCCTAGCCTTTTGTTTTTCACCTTTTGCTATAAACTGCAATACATATCTGGCAATCCCACTTTGGAGCTGCAAAGCAATAAATATTCCGACAATCGCCGTGAAAGAGCTTACCAAGCCAATAACGGCATATTCTGCCGGCGTCAAATATCTTGTATACAAAGGCAAAAGAAAAAAACCAGCTACAAGCGGCAGGATCAACGCAATTGTATAAATACCAGTATTAGTCAATATTTTCAGTTTTGACATATCTAAATCTCATTATGGCTCGATCCTAAACATTATCTGTCGATCATTAACAATATGATCTGTAATAAATCCGACGTTCTTAAATAGTTTCTGCGAAGCTAGATTATCAACATCGACCCCCGCCTCTATTTTCTTCAGTTTTAATGAGAAAAACGCATAATTAATAACCTCTTTTAATGCTTCAGACGCATAACCCTTCCCCCAATATGCCTTGTCCCCGATCGCAATGCCAACCGTGCCAAACCCATTCTCCCGATCGATTGATGAAAACGTTATATTTCCGATATGCTTCTCGTTAGTTTTGTCAAAAACACCAAGTAGCAACCGCTCCTTAACCCCTTCATAGGATCGGACATAGGCTTGCACCATATCAATATCTTGTCTTATATCCTTAACCGATAGGAAGTGATTGACCTCAGGATCATTCAACCAATCGACATAGCGTTGTGTAACATCAACAACCTTTAACGGCCTAAGATTGACTCTATTGCCGCTTATCATCTTATGCGGCATCCCTATAATATTCATGCGCCAACATGCTAATTATGATCGTATCCATATATTTGCCATCCCAAAAAGTCGCTTCTCTCATAATTCCTTCCTGAATAAAACCACATTTTAATGCGAGCTTAACCGCCCCCTCATTAAAAGCAAAAGCTTCCCCCCAAAGGCGGTGTAAATTATATTCACCAAACCCCTTCCTCTTAAAAAAATCATAGATTTCAATCCCTAAAGCAACATCTTCGGTAGGACTAATTGATTGACCAAGATAATACGAAATTTCCGCAGAACGATCTTTCCAATTAATATGCGTTAAGCCACAGAGCCCAACCGGCTTTTCATCCATCAGAATCAGGAACATGTCATCCACCTTAGAAGTAGAAACCCTTTCAAACCAGTTATTTTGGTTGACCATATTAAGAAGCCTATATTCGCGACAATACTTCCTAACCTTTTCTTGATTCCTCCAATCTCTTAGTAATGGAAGGTCCTCCCTTTCCATTTGCCGATACTTAATATCCATTTCATCCTCCTTTAAAATAATTACAAACCGCCATCAATGGCTATTTTCGCTCCGTTGACATAAGGAGATCTGATTAAAAAATCAATTGCATTAACGATATTTGAGACTTTCCCAAATGATTTTGACGGAATCTTATCTAAGATACTCTTTTGGTCATTTTCACTTAGCGTTTCAATTAAACCAACATCAAAATAACCCAACACCAACAAATTCGAAGTAATATTAAAACGCGCATATTCCTTTGCTAGGACACGTGACATACCAATCAGCCCAGTTTTAGTTGTGGAGTATGCAATGGTGCCTATCCGTCCCTCCATGCCTACAACGGAAGAAACATGAACAATACGTCCCCAGCGTTCGTTAATCATAATAGGAAGCAAGGCCTTGGTCAGTAAAAAATCACCTTTTAAATTAGTTGCTAGCACTTTATCCCAATCAAGCTCGGAGTAATTAGCCGCCAATGCATCAATACTAGACGCTGCCAAATTAATTAAAGTAACTTTTTTTAGCTCACTTCTACGCTTCTCCACAAATGCATTTATAGCCGTAGAGTCAGTGATATCTAATTTTTCAATTGAAAACCCGTTCATCGCAATCACTTTTGGCTTGGTTTTATTGTAAATCCCAATAACCTGATCCATTGCCAATAATTTGCTCAAGATTTCTTTTCCGATTCCACCAGACACACCGGTTAGAATGATCATTGATTTTCTCCCCACTTAATCAAACAACCGCCCCAAGACAAGCCTACTCCAAACCCAATTAACATAACTTGATCCCCCTTTTTTAGACGCTTCTGTTCGGCGGCATCCTTAAGGGCGATCGGAATTGAAGCGGAAACAGTATTACCAACCTTTTGACAATTGATAAAGACTTTTTCTTCTGGCAGCTGTAGTCGACGAATAATATTTTCCATAACAAGCTTGCTGGCTTGGTGAAAAACAAATAAATCAATATCTTCAATGGTTTTCCCGGCTTTTTCTAATAAAGAATTAACACACTTGGGGACCCTATCCATAGTAAACATAAAGACCTTCGCCCCGTCCATGACCAACTTATCCCCTTCCTCTTTTCTAGCCCCGCTTGATGGAACAATTAAGCTACTAAAGCCAGAGCCGTCAGTCCCCAACTCAAAGGGGCCAAGCAAGTCAGCTTTGCTCTGGGCTAACACGATTGCGGCTCCTCCATCACTAAATAATGGTCGACAGGTTCGATCTGATTTATCAATATATTTTGTATAAGTTTCACTGCAAACGATCAACCCTTTCCTTGCTATTCCGGCCTCTAGCATCGAACCACCAATGGCCAGAGCGTAAACAAAACCTGAGCAACCAAGATTGACGTCAAAAGCAGCACAATCCTTTTTAATCCCCAGACGATCCTGCAGAATACAAGCTGAAGTTGGCAAGGCATAGTCAGGTGATTGCGTAACCATAATAATAAAATCAATATCATGCCTTGAATGAACAGATGAAAACAACTTTTCCGACGCAATTAATGCCAGATCAACAGCTGTTTGCCCTGGCTCAGCTATATGACGGACATAAACACCTGTTTTCTTCTCAATATCATCAATCCGCCAATCCGGATTATCATTTTTAAGAACCTTCCCATCCTCAGTTTTTTCAGGAAGATAGTATTCAATTGCCTGTATCTCAACTTTCATTATTGCCTACTTATAAATATTTATATTAAGCTATTATCTTTCAAGATGTGCATAATCCCCTTAACCGAATTGGCCGTCGCCATCTCTTTTATTGCTGCGATCTTTCCATCAAAAAGCTCATCTAATGATGAAAGAATCGCCAAATGCCCTAAAGAATCCCATTCTTCCAACCCTCCGACCATGCTATCTAACGTCAATTTTTTACCTTTGAGGCTCAATGCCTTTTCCATCGCCGCTAACACTTCACTCTCTGTTTTATTTACCATAACAAACCTCCTTATAATCTAACTATTATAGGCAACATAAATATCAGTAAAACAAAGGACCAGGCCAAACTTCTCTGTAAATTGGACATATCCCCTTTGTTGCAGCGCTTTTAATGCCCCAAGATGTTCGCTCATCTCTTTGGGGAGCGGCCATACATCATGGGCTAAACGTTCAACATGTGAAAAATGATCGTTAGCAACTTTAACGATTTTATCTACATCAGAAAAGGAAATAATCGGGAAAAATAATCGGCCACCATGATTAAGATACTTTGCTGCTTGTTGAATTACTTGAACGATAAGAAATGTTCCATCCGCCCCAGCAACACAAGGAACATTGTTGAACCAAGGGGAAATTTTTGCCGCTTCTTCAGAAACCCCAGAAATATCATCAACAATGCAATCAAATTTTTCATCACTCCACGGCTCAAAAAGAGATCCGGCTCTTGCCTCCACAGGACAATTATACTTTTTAGCATTGAGATTGACTGATTCAACCGCTTTTTCGCTCAGATCTGACGCATAGAGGGATCCTTCTATTAAGCCTAGTTTATGCAACGCTATTCCAACCGCGCCACAACCACACCCAAGGTCAACCGTTTTTCCAGGGCTTTTAACATATCCCTTTACAGCCTTAACTAAACTTTGGCTAGTTCCAGTTGGAACAAATACTCCTGCCGGCACATTTAACAATAATTCTTCGGATGGTCCATACTTAAAAGTATAGGAAGCCTGTTCTAGCATATTAATTCCCCCTCATATTGATTTCCAAGTTATCCACTCATCAGCCTTAATGGATCTTTTTGTTTTTTTACCGACAACTTTATCAAAATATTTCGGCTGAATACCAAAACTTGGTCTTTTAACAATCAGCATTTCATCTTTAATAATTGTCCCTTTCGGGATTTCTGTTTTAGCGTGGATACTGCGGCGACCAATTTGATAATTCTCCATCTCACAAGCTCTTGGGCCAAGTTTTTTACCTGACCCAATCGCTGCTTCAACCTCACGGATTTGGCTTACAAGCGCTTTTAATTCTTTCGGCTCAACAGCAAAGGGATGATCGGGCCCCTCCATCTTTTTATCAAGCGTAAAATGCTTTTCGATTACTTTCGCTCCCATCGCAACGGCGGCAACAGAGATATGAATTCCCAAGGTATGATCTGATAAACCAGAAATAACACCAAGAGAACCGCTAATATTCTTCATTGCGGATAAATTCATAATTTCGGCCTTTGCCGGATAAGCGGAAGCGCACTGCAGGAAAATAACTTTCTTATTCCCTGCGTTAATACAGGTTGAATAGGCATCTTTAATTTCTTGCATTTTTGCTAGACCGGTAGATATGATTATTGGTTTTTTTTTCTTTGCAATAAATTTGATCAAGGGAATATCAACCAACTCAAAAGAGGCGATTTTATATAGATCCACGTATGGAGCTAGTTCATCAACCGCCTCCGCGTCAAAAGGAGTGGCAAAGAACGTTACATTCTTTTTATTGCAATAGGCTTTAAGCTCAGGAATCCATTTACGCGGCAGTTCAATGTCTTTTATCATTCTCCATAAGTCTTTTTTGTAATAAGAATGACGTGGGACATTTTTAGAATACAGCTTTTCAGCTGAATAAATCTGAAACTTAACCGCATTTGCACCAGCCTCTGCTGCTTTATCGATCAGCTTTTTTGCAGTTCTTAAGCTCTTGTTATGATTTGCCCCAATATCTACAATAATAAAGCATGGATCGTCCCCGCCAATCATAATGTTTCCAACTTTAATTCTGTTCATGTTTGTCGTTAATCCAACCTCTTAAACCCTGCATGGCAAACCGGCCCCTTTAAACTAGACTCCACCTTAGCCGACTGAATGGCACTGGCTATAACAGCAAATGCTTCATCCACTGCAAAAAGATACTTATCTACAATCTCCGGCGAATGGGCAAAGGACGCGTAGAAAGAATTTGTCGCTAGGCACCCTTTTTCAAGCATAATTTGGGTAAATAAGGTTTTTATGGCCAGAGCATTATCGTATTTGAACGAAAAATGACCCAATGGTGGAATTCCTTCAACAGAGATGATAATTCGATGTTTTTTCGCCAAGTTGTCCCATCCCGCTTGGACCATTTTTCCAATCTTGATCAAATGCGCCGGCACATTTTCTTTTTGCATTTTCGCAATTGTTGCCAGAGCGGCCACCGGCCCAATTCTTTCTGTCCAGTATGTACTACTAATAAAGCTCTCCTGGGCCACCTGCATTACTGATTTTTTACCTATTATGGCGGCCATCGGAAATCCGTTACTGATCCCTTTGGCAAATACTGCGATATCCGGCTCAAACCCATATTTTAAATGTGCACCACCAACATTTAACCGCCAACCAGAACTTACTTCGTCACAAATCATCACGATCCCCAGCTCCTTGGTTGTTTTTCTAATCGTTTCAATAAAACCAGGCTTCGGTTCATGATTCCTAACGGCTTCGGTAACAACACCGGCAATTCTTCCCTTATATTTATTTAGGAGTGCCAAATATTCTTCTGTGTCATTGTAAATAAATGGTTTCGCTGTTCCCTTTAATCCTCTAGGTACCCCTTTTGGGGAAAGCCCTGGCATTAAATGTCCGTCTAAGGCCGCATCATCCGCTAAGTTTGATGATAAGTACCAATCATGCCAACCGTGGTATCCTGAAAATAAGATAACATCCTTGTCAGCGGCCGCTCGAGCAATCCTGACCGCAATGCTCATCGCCTCTCCACCGGTTCGGGAATATCTAACCATCTCCGCCCAAGGATGTAATTCACATAAAAGTTCAGCTAACTCAACGTCTTCATAGCAATTTAAAGTTGTAGATGACCCTTTTGCAATAGCCTGAGTTACTGCGGCATTAACATCGTCATCCGAATAACCCAAGATACTAGCGCCTACTCCCATAAAACTCATATCAATATATTTTTCACCATCAAGATCCCAAATCTCACACCCTTTTGCTTTTTCATAGTACGCAGGCCAGAGGTCGGGCAGATGCATCTCTGGTCTTTTTGATAAAAGTTGGGTTCCTCCAGGGATAATTGTCTTTGCTTTGTTATATAAGTCTTGTGAAATCCCCACTATTAGTTCCCCACCTTTGTTGCCATGCCTAGTTTTTCCTTATAGATGTCAATTAGGTGCTGGTAAATAAGATCTACTCTCTCATGTTGGAATGCTACAAAACTTAAATTTAATTTTTCGATTTTTTCCAGATCACCAATCGATTGACGAATTTCCTGAAAATTATTCAGACTATCAACGCCAATAATGACTTTATCTACATATTTATTAAGTAAAACAAAATTAATACATAAAGCCACTTTTGAGATGTGTTCTTGGGTAGAAAGCCGGCTAAGCTCTTCCACCTTATCCTTAATGGCAATCAAGGGACCGGTAAATTCAGCCTGATTACGAAAAGCAATCCCTTGCAGGAAAACCGACCGCACATTGATCTCAATGCCTAAACCATGTAATTTCTCAAAATATGGCCCAAATCGCTGATCAAACACACTATAAGGGACCTGAACAATATCTAAATTAATGCCTTGTTCAAGAAGTACATCAAGCTCATCCGGCGAATAAATCGATAAACCAATTTTTTTTATCCTCCCTAGCTTTCTTAACTCTACAAGCTGCGGCCATAATCCCGGATTATCGATATGATATTGATAATTATGGATCAAATAACCATAAAACGAATCAACCCCCAATGTATCTAGTGAAGTTTGAATTATCGCTTTAACTTCAGTAGCAGAAACGTTACCAGCTTTTGAGATAATACTAAAATATTTTTTATTAGCTTTAATATATTTTCCAATAACAGCCTCGCTCTCCCCATATAGGGCAGCCGTATCAAGCGTATTTACCCCGGCTTGGGCTGCCACATCTAATATTTTAAAAACATCATCAATCGGGACTTTTCCCCGTTGATTATTAATCCCATAATCAAATCCAAATTGGGCGGTTCCTAAAGTTATCCTATTCATTACTTCCATATCCGCCCATGCCCCCAATCCACCCCAATCTCTTCTACGGGTTTGCGAAGTTGCTTGTTTTTATCCCAATAATCAATAATTTCTTCGAGCTTAATCAGTCGATCCTTCCCCTTTAAGTCCCTATAGATGTAGCGACAAAACACTAAGTCTTCTGGGTAATCTACGGTTATCCGAATATCCGATCTTCTTAATTTTGATTCCGGACTTACCATCAAAACCTTAAAATCATCCTGATTATCAAAGATATAGGAGGTAATTAATTCTTTGTTGCGCTGTGTTCCATTCTTGTGGGATTTTTGCATCGATCCAAGGTCCATAATTGCAAAACTCGCCCCGTCAGGAAGCTCAGAAATGCTAGATAAGTGTAGCTTATCTTCAACGAACTTGGCAAATAACTCGTCGATTCGATCGTAATATAAATATGGGGATTCGGTTGAGTCAAGCAAGGCAACCTCAGTTCCAAATTTTTTAGCCGCCTCAATAATCCTGCCAAGCATGTCTTCTTCACTGCCAAACATATAGTTCCATCCCTGTTTTTCGGCTAATTCGGCAAACCCATAATTTTGCTTCCCTTCTGCAATGGCTAGGCAGATTGAATCAACACTCTTAATCTGCTTAATGTGTTTAACTAGGTATTCAAGAATTGTTATCCTATTTTCAATGTCTAGAAATTGTAGGGGTTTCCCATACAAACGGGTTCCGCCCACCCGGCAAGGTAAAATAGCATCAAATTTAATGTTCTTCATTTTTTCCATTTATGAAAGTTAAAACAAGCTTTTTGAGATGCCTCCATCGATCTGGATCGTCGTTCCTGTTATACCACAAGCCTGTTCAGAGCATAAAAATGTAACCAAATCACCCAATTCTTTTGGTTCCTGGTATCTCCTTAGAGGTAGATCCTTTACCGCATTCTTTTCAAATTCTTCGACCGTAATATTTTGTTTTTTTGCCGCATTAGTCATTAGCTCAATTGCCCTGTCAGTTTTAAAAGCACCCGGACATATATTATTAATTGTAATATTATCTTTGATCAATTCCCTAGATAGAGATTTCGCCATACTAATAACCCCAGTTCTAAAAACGTTTGAGAGGATTAGAGTTTCGGCTGGTTCTTTAACCGTTAGCGAGGTGGAATTTATAATTCTCCCCCATTTATTCTCCTTCATCACCGGAATTACCAGGCGACACAGCCGAACAACATACATCAATAATGAATTAAAGGCTTTTTCCCACTCCTCATTCTTAAGATCAAAAAAGCTTCCTGGAGGTGGACCACCCGAATTATTCACTAATATATCAATTCGGCCAAACTTATTAAGGGTTTCCTTTACGATTCGCTCGTTATCAGTTTGCGATGACATATCTGCTTCTAAAGCTAAAACACTTACCCCAAGATCAGCCAGCTCTTTTCTGGTTGTATCTAGCGAGGGACGGTCATTTGCACAAATCGCTATGGCCACTCCTTCCTTGGCAAGTTGAAGAGCACACCCTTTACCCAAGCCCTTACTCGCTCCCCCAATTAACGCAACTCTGCCTTTTAATTTTAGATCCATAATTATTTACTCCTTAAGTCAGATGGCTTGATCTCTTCATCGCAATTAATATCTTGTAATGCAATTCGGCCGATAAGCTCCATAAACCTTAAAGGCTCAAGGCCAGTCCCCGGTCGTTTAAATTCAAGATCGCTCCGCTCAATCGCTTTCCCCTTAGGTATCTTTTTTGCAGCAACGATACTTCTACGCATAATCGAGCGATCAATCATTTCTCCAGGTGCTAACACCTTATTTTTAATATTCATACTTTCCTTCATTTTAACGGCTAAGCCAACGGCCTGCTTCATTTCCTCCGGCTCAAGACATACGTGCCAATCAGGTCCTTTTTCAGCGCGGGATAAAGCAATATGCTTGGAAACAATATCGGCTCCGGCAGCTACTGCAGCCGCCGGTCCCCAAATCGCGGAGGTATGGTCAATATATCCGGCCGGGAGAGCATATTGCTCTTTAATCGCCGAAAGATAACCTAAAGAAGTATGTTCAATCTCAACCCCATGTTCACCGCTTGCCATCGTATGTTGGCCATGCAACAGTGCAAATTCCGCCTTACCTAGGGTTCTTATCCGATTTAAAGCCCATTCAACTTCAGTCACATTAGCTAATGGTAGACTAAGGAAAAAGGGCAAGCCACTATCACGAACAGCATCGATCATATCTGGGTTGGTCAAATCGGATGCATTAATATTAAAGCCTGAGCAACCAGCTTTAGCCAACGGCTCTACTAGTTTATGACTTAAAGTCGTTGCAATAAAGCCTAATCCCTTATTTTGCGCAGCTGCAATCAAGTCCCGATGCTGTTCGTCAGAAAATTCACGCCCCAAATATAGTACATAGCCAGGGTTACTCTTTACATAAAAATCCCCTGCACGGGCTAATTGAAACTCAATCGCATCTGCTCCGGTCTTAGCAACGACATCGACCATAGCCAAGGCTCTTGTAAAGTCTCCAAGATTTGCCTGACCTTCCTCTATCATAAAAAAAAGCTTATCGGCACCTATCTGTTTGTCCCCTATTTGCATCTAACCACCTTGTTAATTACCTCAATCACCCTAGCAATATCTTTATCGCTCATTTTCGGGAACATCGGGATGGAGAGCGCTTTTCCGTAGAAATCTTCCGCCCTGGGGCATAAACCGGAAGTATATCCCAGTTTCTGATAATAAGGTTGAAGATAAACGGGAATATAGTGGACATTAACGATGATGTCGGCCGCCCGTAATTCGTTAAAAATTCGCTGTCGGTCCTTGACTATTAAAACATACAGATGATAGGCAGATCTTGCCTGCGCAGACTCATTAATAACGGTGATCCCAGCATTATGACTAAACGCTTCATTGTATATTAAAGCAATCTCTCGACGGCGGTCGACAAATTCATCCAATTTCGCTAGCTGACTAATCCCTAAAGCGCACTGGAGATCACTCAGCCGGTAATTTAAACCCAACTCATTCATCTCATAGTACCAGACCCCGTCATTTTTTGTTAAGTATTTGTCATCCCGTGTTATGCCATGAGACCTGAATAATTTCAATTTCTCGTATAATTCTTCATTATTAGTCAAGACCATCCCCCCCTCACCAGTCGTAATGTGCTTTACAGCATGAAAACTCAAGATCGTCATGTCAGAATATTTACATGAGCCGATCTTACTCGCTTTGTATTCCGCCCCCAGTGCGTGCGCTGCGTCTTCGATCACAATCAAATTATTAGCCCGAGCGATGGCCCAAATCTCTTCGAGATCGCACGGATTTCCCGCAAAGTGGATAGGAATAATGGCTTTTGTTCTGGCAGTTATTTTCTTCTGTATTTCTTGAGGATCGATATTAATGGCGTCGCCCTGGACATCGGCAAAGACCGGCCGGGCACCGCAATACATAACGCAATTAGCTGAAGCAACAAACGTTATGGGGGAAGTAATGACCTCGTCACCGGCGGTGATCCCAGCCGCTAAACAAGCAATATGCAAGGCCGAAGTGCCGCTGTTAACCGCGACCCCATATTTTGCGCCGCAATATTCAGCAACTTTTGATTCGAACTCATTTACCAGGGGTCCCTGTGTGAGATTAGCCGACTTTAAAGCGGCCACGACCGCTTCAATATCATCATCGTCAATCCACTGCGTGGCATAGGGTATCTTATCCAAGTTTAAGCCCCTATCATTTTATTGAGTTGCGGTATCGTAAGCCATTCATTGTTCGTGTCACTACTGTAATAAAAATCCGCCTTGACCTTTTTACCCCGGGGATGATTGTTTGAGTCCCACCAGTTAAAGTCAGGTTCAATCACAAAACAATCATCAAGCTCTACCGTGTGCCTGGCGTCATCGGCCGAGATCATCACTTCGTGAAGCTTTTCACCCGCCCGGATGCCAATGAAGTTAACTTTACAATCAGGAGCGACGGCCTTTTTAAGGTCCATTATGTTCATGCTCGGAATCTTGGGAACAAAAACCTCTCCGCCGTGCATCCTCTCAAAATTCTTCAGTACAAACCTGACCCCCAGTTCCAGTGTTATCCAAAACCGCGTCATCCGCTTATCGGTTATCGGGATAACCCCTTCTTTCATTTTCTCTCTAAAAAATGGAACCACACTCCCCCTGCTGCCTACTACATTCCCATATCTAACAACCGCAAACCTGGTTCCTTGCAATCCCGAATATGAATTAGCGGCGGTAAATAATTTGTCAGAACAAAGCTTTGTCGCTCCGTAAAGGTTCACTGGATTACAAGCTTTATCAGTACTTAAGGCTATGACCTTTTTCACTTTGTGCTGCAGTGCCGTTTCGATAATGTTCATTGCTCCTAATACATTGGTTTTAATCGCTTCCGAGGGATTGTATTCCATAGAAGGGACGATCTTTAATGCGGCAGCATGAACAACATAATCAACCCCCGACATAGCTAAAGAAAGTCGTTCTTTATCCCGCACGTCTCCAATAAAAAATCGAACATTTTTGTCTTTTTCATAACCTTGCTGCATTTCAAATTGTTTCATCTCATCGCGGCTATAAATAATTAGTTTTTTGGGCTTATATTCTTTCAATACTATTTCTATAAGTTTTTTACCGAACGAACCAGTTCCTCCTGTCACCAGTACAACCGCACCATCAAAACAACCTTGCTTTTTATTCATCTAATTTCTCAACCACCTTTTTATATGCTTTTTTTACCTTACTTGGGAGTGTCGGGTTCAACATTGCCAGTAATTCATGCCCAAGTATCCGATATTGGCCCCCGATCTTACCAGCGCGCAACACCCCCTTCTTTATTAAACGGCGGAAAGTGGAATCGGAGATCTTGAGCAGTTTTTGTGCTTCTTCCGAAGTATAAACTTCAGCTTCTTGAAGTATCATGTTGCTATTATAAATAGGTATGCAAAACTTGTCAAGAGGCTATCAATAGTAGTCAACAGTAGTCACTAATTGGCGGCTATCTTATGCCAATATTCTTGAATAAATAAGAAGAACACGCCAGCAAATAATCCGAGCGCCACCCCGATCATCACATTCAATTTAGTCCGTGGCCTACTCTTCGACTCTGGTTTTTCAGCTTTATCAACTACGGAAAAAGGTGGGATTTCTTTTGAAGCCTCAAGCTTGTTAGATTCCTTTTCCCGGCGCAACATAGTGTAAATAGAATTATATATCTCATAATCTCTTTGCAACCCACTTTGCCCCCCACCGAGAGGACTCCCTACAGAAGATAGCGGAACTAATTTCAATTTATCTTCAACTACTTTTAAATCCTTCTCCACTCGTGGCAACTCCTGTTCAATATATTTAAGTTTTTTTTGAGTTTCGGTAAAATTAAGCTCATTCCAATAATACTCTATAGCACTAATAAAACCATCGGCAACATCGGCCGCCAGCTGCGGTTCATTCGCTTCAACCTTAAGCTCTAAGATATTCCCATTCATTTTTGGCGGTTTCAGCATCCCTCTAACCGCTAAAACCAGATTTTTCCTTTTAAGTTTTGGGTTATCCCACCCTTTTATTCTTTTGGTTAGATCAAGATCGTCAAGCACCTTAGCCGCTACTACTTTACTTTTTAAAAGTTCCGTAATGTCTCCCGCTCCTCCTCCTCCTCCTCCTCCTAAATTGACACCCAGCATGCTAGCCATCCCAGCATATTGCGATAAATTCCCGCCACCGCCCGAGCGGAATAAAAGAGTCGTTTTAGCTTCATAAACCAGCGGCTGCCTAAAGCTATAAAATAAAGCCGCAATCGCAACAAATAATGTTACAAGCGCGATCGTTTTCCATTTTTTTAATATTACTTCAAGATATTCCCGCAAGTCAATTTCGTCGTCGTAAGATTCATTTGTCATCGTTTAGGCCTCCTTTAACTTATGAACTTAGGAACTAAAGAACGAAAAAACTTAGAAACTAAGGGACTAAAGAACTTAAAGACTTAAAACCAAGGGACTAAAAAACCAAAGAACTTAAAAAACAAAAGAACCTAGGAACTTAAGAACTGCGAGTCATGCCATCCTTGCGAACTCTAGATGTAAAAGCTTTGAGTTGGCGGAAAATGTTTTCCGCTTTACTTAAGTACAATTTATGGTCAGCATCAATAATGTATCCATCGTCCAATGCCGCGTCCAAACAAGCCACCACTTCACCAACCGAAGTTAAAGCTGTATTGAGAAATCTGCTAAAATCAACATCCGAATATCTTTCCGATCCTTCGGCAATATTTAGTAGGATTGAGTCCATGGCTCGCCATAATTGTGAAGTTAAACAATATTGTTCTTCTTTAGGGAATTTTTTCTTGCTTAATTGTTTTAATCCAACCCTAAATTCGCGAGCATCTTTGTATACCGGAAACTCTCTAAATCTAAATACGCTTATTGTTTTTTCGTTCATAAGTTCATAAGTTTATCAGTTTATAAGTTCTTCAGTCTTTCCGTTCTTCATGATAAAATCAATTACCCGACCAAACGAATCATCAATGAACCGTTGGTCACGGTAAGTTATTAGTTGCTTTAGCTCTGGCTGATAAACATCTTTTATGAGTTGGCAACGCTCAAGCAATATTGGCAATTTCCCCTTAAAAACATCTAAATTCGCGATAAGCTTCTCCCTATCTTCATCTATCACTACTGCCAGGTCAAAAATATCCCGGCTTTTAAACTGTTCCGCCCGATAAAATATTTTTTTGACTATTATCTCCGGCGGGGTTTCAATGTTGATTTGATAACGTCCAACCTTCATCTTTCCAATTGGCTCCTTGGTCAAATAAGGAGCGGCAATAAAATCAATAAAAACATCACCCTTTAACTTTATTTTGAGATAATTAGATTGTTCTTCCGCTCCAGCATAATCCTTGTCGCTTTCCACATGATCATTTAAACGTGGCGATAAACACGTTAAATATTGTACGTCGGTCAAAAAAATGTCTATGTCCTTACTGTAGCGGTGATGATAATAGGACATCAACGCCGTCCCTCCGCCAAACGACCATTTATTGACCGGTATTTGTGCTGATTCCAGGTAAGCAATAGCTTTCAATAAAATTTTTTCCCACTTTTCAGTTCTATTATTTAGCATACTTGAAATACTCCTCGAACATAAGGTTGCGATAATATTTTCTCACGTTTTTTTTATAATAATTCAATGTTTGTAGCGCCGTCAACTTATGTTTCTTAATAAAACTCAGGATCGTGCTTAATGGTAATTCCGTAAAAAAAGCAAAGATATGGGCGTAATACTCGGCTTTCAATAAACCACTTCGAATGAGAGCGGCCGCCGTTTCCTCAGAAATCGGCTTTTTAACTGAAATATTGATAATGGAAAACAATGAATTATCTTTTTTCATTTTTTCAGTTCCTTCGTTCTTTGGTTCTTTAGTCCTTTGGTCTGTTCTTCCTCTTCACCATTCATTATTCACGATTCACTTAATCCTTACCATGGCTCGACAGGCTCGCCATCCCAGCCATCCCGAGCTCAGTCGAGGGACTTACTACTTAATCTTTTTACTTCTTAATCACGCTATATAACGTCAAGCCAAGCATGATCGTATTAACAAAGCCGGCAAAATCGGAAAAGTAAAAGAAATTCCCTGGGACATTAATCACATCGCCCCCTAGTATTTCCACATCATTTTTCGAGTCCCCATCATAAATGATCCTTGAGGCATTGATATATTTTTTATCAGGTTTTCCGTTTGCCTGCCTGGCAATTGTCACCGAGCCTAAAAGAGCCTTGGGGCTTGGCCCGCCGGCAAAGCTGATATAGTCAGACAACTTTTTACCTGGCAAATATTCAAACCGTCCAACCTTGTTCACTTCCCCATAAACGGAAACGTATTTTTTTTCGCCCATAAAAACCGGTTGGGCGCTATCCCCTGTCGCGTAGATATTAACCATTCTCGGTTGGATCAGCCGAAACGAAAAAACATATTTTTCCTTGTACCCGCTTTTTATTTTTTTATCGATCGCTTTTTTGGCTTCAACAATAGAAAGTCCAAGCAGGTTGATCGCCCCAACTTTTGGGAAATAAATTGTCCCTCCCGGTTCAATCGTAAATATCTGATCGAGAGACATTTCATCTTCTCCAATGATCAGATTAGCAGAAACTATATCGCCAGGGCCAAGCTTATAGGTATTAACATCGATCGCGTCACCAACATAATCAGAAGTTACTGGCAAGCTAGAAGCTGGATTAGCCGCCGCATAAGCCCTTTTAACATCAGGAATTTGAAACCCCGAGTTTTTTAGATCATCCAAATTAACAGCAAAAATCGGAGAGCTCAATAAAATTATATTAATAACAAGAAAACTAGCTATATGCTTGATGATCTTTTTCATAATCTCCCCCCCCCATTGATTTTATTTTACCAGATATTAGGCACATATTTAGCCTGCCTCCTTGATCTTGTTGCGGAAAAAAGCGGCAATAGTCTTTGGTGCAGCCGGCTGTTCGCTTAGGTAACGAAGCTTTTCATCGACAACAATATCACCAGTAAATGCCAACTGCTCCAGGAACATCCGCTCGCTAAAGACCTCTCCATATTTCTTTTTGGCTATATCAGTTATTTGATCAAGCGCGAGAAAATTATTTTTTACCATGACATAAAGATCAAAATAATCACGGTAATTACCGCGTCGGCCCAAAGCATATGCCTTGGTCGCCGCGATATCCTTGATCGATAATAACGGTAAATTTCCTGTTGTTTTCACCAATGGAAAAAGCGGTCGCCAATAATAATTCAAGAGCGTAATTTTAATATTGCCATCTAGAACTATTGTCAACTCATCAGCCGTATCGACTAGAGTGGTAAGATGATATTGGCGCAGTCCGCCCAGAAGTTTTCTTTTAACGGCAAAGGTAATATCCTTATCACGAAAAAGGTCGAAATCGAGTGACTCACGATGTCCTATCTGCAAAGCTAAAGCCGTACCACCGGCTAGATAATAATCATGGCCTAATACTTTATTGAGCCTGGAAAAAACTGTCTTTCTTTCCGGATCAAGTATTTTCCAAAATAATTTTTTATTCATTATTTATGCAAACAAAGCCTTAGCGAAAGGCAAGATACTTTTTCGGCTGAATTGCCTGCCATGTTTTTTGGCAAAATTATAGACCGATTTCCTTCCCAATTTCTTTGCCAAATAACGCAAATGTTCCATCCTTCCTTTTTCCAAAGCCTGGAAGAGGATCGTATCCCTGTCCTTTTCCAGGGACATTTTATCAAAATCAGCAAACCATAAAATTGACTTGAAATATAACGGCAGTCTCATGATATTATTTTACCAGATTTTCAAGATACTTTCCAATCGCCAAACAACTTGTCAACCCGGGACTCTCTATCCCAATCAAATTAATAAACCTTGGACAACCATTTTCTTTCTCTTCCTTGATCACAAAATCCCTAAACCCATCGTTTGGACCTTGAAGTTTTGGCCGCATTCCCGCTGTATCTGGCGCCAGCATCGCTTCATCGACCCAAGGCAAATAGGTTTTAACCGCTTGATAAAAATCTTTCCTTTTAGCTGGATCTACATCATAATAAATTTTTTCGACATATTCAGTATCCGGCCCCAGTCTAATGTACCCATCAAGATCAAGAGTAGCATGCACTCCAAGCCCATGTCCCTGTTCATGCGGCACCGGATAAACCAGATGGTTTAATTTCCCTTTAGACCCAGTTACCCCGAAATAATCACCTTTACAATAATAGAGCCTGTAACCAAGCTTATCAATATCAAACCCGGCTAACTGCGCCATTTTATCGGCGTTTAAACCAGCACAGTTGATCACCCATTCACTCTGAATACTTTCCCCATTCTGATCAGTTAAAACATACCCATCCCCTTGTTTCTTTATCTCTTTTGTCTCGCTTCCAAACGCGAACATAACCCCGTTCTTCTCGGCTTTTTTATTTAAGCAATCCATTAAACCATGAGAATCAATGATCCCCGTCGAACCGGAAAAAATACCGTTCAACGCAAAAACATTTGGTTCGAGAGCCAAAACATCTTCTTTTGTCAATAATCTTAGATCAGGGACCCCAACCGAAACAGCATTATTATAAATTGATTCTATTTTTTTGGCTTCAGCTTCGTTGGTTGAAATAATTATCTTGCCGCATTTTTTATGCTTCACACCATTTTCCGCACAAAACTGATATAAAAGTTTGTTACCTTGAAGACATAAAAGACTTTTCAATGAGTCTTTAGGATAATAAATCCCAGCGTGGATAACTTCACTATTGCGGCTGCTAGTCTCTTGGCCAAAGCTATCATGCATCTCAAAAACTACGATATCGCCATCAATTTTTTGTGATAAGGCTTCGGCGATCGCAAGTCCAATAACGCCGGCTCCAATTATTGATACTTTGACATTGTCCATATTTACCCCATCTGTCCCGCCTTCGGCGGGACATCTTCCCCTTGGTAAGGGGAAGAATATAAGGAATTATCAATCTTATCTCGAATACTAGCAATCACTTGTTCAAGATTATTAAAAACCTCTTCATTTGTAAAACGAATGAAATTGATTTCTAAACATTCTATCAATTTCTGTCGTGCTTTATCATAATTGCGTTGATTTCTACTAAGATGATAACCACCATCAATTTCAATTCCCAACCTGACTTCTGGTGAATAAAAATCAATCACAAAACCCTTAATGCTATATTGTCTTCGGAACTTATGCCCATTAACTTTTCGTTTTCTTATTTGTTCCCATAATATTTTCTCGGCTTCCGTCATATTCTTACGCAGTATTTGTCTTTTTTCTCGATCACGACTTCTATTATATATCTTTGTCATAAACGCTGATTCTCCCCTATCTTTAACGCCGATATCTCCCCCTTACCAAGGGGGAGATTATAGAGGGGGTAATCCATGTCACGAAGTGACAGAGGGGGTATGATAATCCTGCAGTGCCTTAACATCAAACCCTTTCTTCTTCGCGGCTTCAATGCCATTAACCGTAGCCTGGGCGCCAGAGATGGTGGTAATAAGAGGAATGTTATGCATAACCGCAGCGGAGCGGATCTTGGTTTCATCAACCTTGGTCTGCTTGCCGCCAGGAGTATTTATTAGAAGTGAAATCTCCCCTTTATTAACTAAATCAAGAATGTCATTGCCACTTTCGCTTAATTTTTGAATAACTTCACAATCAATCCCGTTCTTCTTTAATACTCCGCCCGTCCCAGCCGTAGCCACAATGGAGAAGCCTAGGTCAGCCAATTTTTTAACAATATAAACGATCGACCGCTTATCCCGGTTGTTGACCGAAACAAAGATCTTCCCCTTTAATGGTAAATTCTGCCCTGCCGCAATCTGCGACTTCATAAAAGCAGTCCCAAAATCGTTATCGATCCCCATCACTTCACCGGTTGAGCGCATCTCGGGACCCAAGATCGCATCGGCTCCAGGGAAACGATTAAACGGAAAGACCGCTTCTTTAACCGAGACATGTTTAGGCTCAACTTCGGTTAAAATCCCTTGCTGTTTTAGCGTTTTGCCAATCATCACCTTGGTCGCCACTTTGGCCCAAGGAACACCGGTTGCCTTGGAGACAAAGGGAACGGTCCGTGAAGCCCGGGGATTGACCTCCAAAACATAGACCCGATCATTCTTGACCGCGAATTGGATATTCATTAAACCTTTAACTTTGAGCTCTTTAGCCATGGCATAAGTATTATGCTTAATGGTTTCAATGATATCGGCGCTTAAAGAAAATGGGGGTAATGAACAAGCGGAATCTCCCGAATGGATCCCCGCTTCTTCGATATGCTCCATGATACCGCAAACCACCGTCTGCTTCCCATCAGAGACCGCGTCAACATCAACTTCGATCGCGTCTTCCAAAAACTTATCGACCAAAACTGGATGTTCAGGCGAAACTTGAACTGCTGTTGACATAAATTCATCTAGGTCTTTATCGTCATAAACAAGCCGCATTGCCCGGCCGCCTAAGACGTACGAGGGCCGGACCAAACAAGGATAACCGATCTTTTTGGCGATCTTCCGCGCTTCCTTGGTTGAGTAAACGGTCCCGTTTGGCGCTTGATGCAATTTTAATTTTTTAAGCATGGCCGCGAAGCGTTTGCGGTCTTCCGCCCGGTCGATCTGCTTTGGGGAAGTCCCAATTATTCTTGCCCCTGCTTCTTTTAAAGGCAGAGCCAGATTCAACGGCGTTTGGCCGCCAAACTGGACAATGATCCCATCAGGCCTTTCTTTTTCAATGATACTTAGAACATCTTCCCGCGTTAATGGTTCAAAATAAAGTTTGTCGGAAGTATCATAATCGGTCGAAACCGTTTCGGGGTTGGAATTGACCATGATCGATTCGATCCCTTCTTCCCGCAAGGCGAACGAGGCATGGACGCAGCAATAATCAAATTCGATCCCTTGCCCGATCCGATTCGGACCGCCGCCTAAGATCATTACCTTCTTTTTTTGGGTTCGCTTTACTTCATCTTCTTGCTCATAAGTCGAGTAATAATAAGGCGTGTAAGCTTCAAACTCAGCCGCGCAGGTATCGACCAGTTTATAAACTGGCGCGACCCCAAGCGCATTTCGCTTGGCATAAATTTCTTTTTCGGTTTTCCCGATCAAATAAGCCAGCTGTTTATCAGAAAATCCGCATTGCTTAGCTTGATACAACAAATCTTTCTCTTCTAATATTCCCGGACCTTGGACCTTGATCCTGGTCTCTTCTTCTATTATCTCAACGATATTTTCTAAGAACCACGGATCAACCTTGGTCAATTCATAGACCTTTTTTACCTGCATCCCCGTTTTAAGAGCGTGCTTAATATAGAAAATCCGGCGGTCATTGGGTGTCTTTAACTTTTCAATTAATAATTCTTCTTTGATAAATTCTTTGCCGTCAGCCCCCAACCCCGCCCGGCCAACTTCGAGCGAGCGCAAACCTTTCTGCAGCGCTTCTTTAAATGTCCGCCCGATCGCCATCGTTTCACCAACCGACTTCATTGAGGTGCCGATTACAGCCGGAGTATCGGGGAACTTCTCAAACGTGAACCGGGGGATCTTCACTACGCAATAATCGATCGACGGCTCAAACGAGGCCGGAGTTTCTTTGGTTATATCATTGGGGATTTCATCTAATGTATAGCCGACCGCCAACTTGGCCGCGATCTTGGCGATCGGAAAACCGGTCGCTTTTGATGCCAAGGCTGACGAACGGGAAACTCGCGGATTCATTTCAATTATCACCATTCGCCCGGTATCTGGATGGACACCAAATTGGATATTGGAACCACCGGTTTCAACCCCGATCGCTCGGATCGCCGCTAGCGACTGGTCACGCATCTTTTGGTATTCTCTATCGGTTAAGGTTTGTGCTGGTGCCACAGTGATCGAATCACCAGTGTGAACCCCCATCGCGTCAAGATTCTCGATCGAACAGATAATGACAACATTATCTTTCTTGTCACGCATCACCTCAAGTTCGTACTCTTTCCAACCAGTCAGGTCTTCTTCAATTAATACTTCGGAAGTCGGTGAAAGTTCCAGTCCTTTGCTCACTACTTCTTTATATTCTTCCATCGTGTGGGCAACGCCAGAACCAGTGCCGCCAAGCGTAAAACTGGGACGAATAATAACTGGTAAACCAACACCATCGATCTTTTTTAGAGCTTCTTCAATCGTCTTGGCAAAAAAGCTCTTCGGAAGATCAAGCCCCGCTTCTTCCATCGCTTTTTTGAAGAGTTCTCGATTTTCCGCTTTTTTGATCGCTTTAACATCGGCCCCGATCATCTCGATCCCATATTTATCAAGGATCCCTGTTTCGGCAATCCCGATCGCGGTATTAAGCGCTGTTTGTCCGCCAATTGTCGGCAAGATCGCCTGCGGCCGCTCTTTTTCAATGATCTTGCAGCACATTTCCACCGTGATCGGTTCGATATAAGTCCGATGCGCCATTTCGGGGTCGGTCATGATCGTGGCTGGGTTGGAATTAATTAAAACAATCTCATACCCTTCTTCGCGCAAGGCTTTACACGCCTGCGAACCAGAATAATCAAATTCGCAGGCCTGACCAATTATGATCGGCCCCGCGCCAATGATCATTATTTTTTTTATGTCCGTCCTCTTAGGCATGTCTCGACTCACTTCGTTCGCTCGACATTAAACTTGCGAAGTCATTAAACAAGTAATGGGCATCATGCGGTCCTGGTCCCGCCTCCGGATGATATTGGACAGAAAAGATCGGTAAGGTTTTATGTTTCATCCCTTCAACTGTCTTATCATTTAAATTAATGTGGGTCAGCTCGACCGTTCCTTTGGGAATGGAATCGATATCAACAGCAAACCCATGGTTTTGGGCAGTGATAGCCACTTTTCTCGTCTGCAAATCCATAACCGGTTGGTTGCCGCCATGATGGCCAAACTTTAATTTATAGGTCTTGCCGCCTAAAGCTAGCCCTAACAATTGGTGTCCCAAACAGATCCCAAAGATCGGTTTCTTCCCGATTAGTTGTTTAATATTTTTGATCGCGTAAGTCACCGCCGCTGGATCAGCTGGCCCGTTAGACAGGAATATCCCGTCTGGATTCATGGCCATGACTTTTTCCGCCGGAAAATCGGCGGGGACAACAGTGACTCGACAACCCGCCGCAACAAGATTATTTAGAATACTAAACTTGATCCCATAATCATACGCCACCACATTAAATTCAGGCTTTCTACATTCATTGGTCATTGGAAATTGGTCATTGGTCATTTTCCACTCATGCGGCTCTTTACAAGTAACGGTCTTAACCAGATCAACCCCTTCAACTCCCTGACAATTTTTGGCTCTCCTTATCAAATGCCTTTCATTTAAATCAACTGTCGAGATTATTCCTTTCAAAGAACCCTTTGTCCGCAGCCGCCGAGTTAACATCCGGGTATCGATCCCTTCGATCCCCACGATCCCATATTTTTTAAGATAGTCGCCAAGCCCGCTGGTCGAGCGGAAATTTGAAGCTATCCTTGAATTTTCCCTGACAATAAAACCTTCGCATTGGGGGATGGTCGACTCCAGGTCTTCTTCATTAACACCGTAATTGCCGATCAAGGGGTAAGTCATCGTTACGATCTGGCCTTTGTAGGAAGGATCGGTCAAGATTTCTTGATAACCAGAAAGAGAGGTATTGAAAACGATCTCCCCGCTCTTCTCACCCTCGGAGCCAAAAGAGCGACCATGAAAAACCGTCCCATCTTCTAAAGCTAAAACTGCTTTCATTTTGTCATAAAAAAAGCGCCTGGCAAAAAACTCCACGCGCTTAGTCCCATTAAAGCAAAATTATAACAGCTTTAAGTTGTCCGGTCAAACTGAGAAGATCTCAACCCCACTATCAGCAGTTTCAACATAATAACTTCGACCATATTCTTTGCGGATCTCGCGTAATTTTTTATCATCAGCCGGGAAACCAAAGACGCTCGAGCCACTTCCCGACATCTGCGCAAAAGTACAACCCAATTCCAGCATTCGATCCTTAACTTTTTGAATGACCGGATATTTCTTTATCACTACAGATTCTAAATCGTTCTTACTACCTTCATTTTTCATTTTGCATTTTTCATTTTTCATTTGACTCTCATCCCATGCGTCATATGCCCATTTTGTAGAGACCTCAACTTCAGGAATTACTAAAAGGTAATTACGCGTTTCGTTTAACGTATTACGCGTTACCCTTTCCCCCCGCCCCTTCACCGTACAATTCCCCCCCATAATGCAAAAAGGAACATCGGAACCGATCTTAGCGCCTACGACCATTAGCTCTTCCTGGCTAAGCTTCTTACCATATATATTATTAAGGCCGACCAAAACCGCGGCGGCATCTGCCGAACCCCCAGCCAGCCCTGCCCCCACCGGGATCTGCTTCTCAATATATATCTTTATTCCGCTACTCCCTACCCCCTGCACCCTAAAAAACTCTTCTGCCGCCTTATAAGCTAAATTCTTATTATTAGTTGGTAGCTGTAAATTGGTCGTAATGACTTCAATGCCGGAGTCAATTGGAGTTAATGTAAGAGTATCAAAAAGAGTGACCGACTGCATGACCGACTCGAGTTCATGGTAGCTATCTTGGCGAGTCCCCAGGATTTTAAGCGAGAGGTTGATCTTGGCAAAAGCTTTAAGCTTCAGCACTTATTTGTTTTTGTTAAAAGCGATCATCAAGCGTGATTTCAAGCGGGCTGCTTTATTCGCATGGATGATCCCGCGTTCGGCCGCTTTATCAAGGATAGAAACAACTTGCTTCAGTTTATCGGCCGCCTCGGCAATTTTACCAGTGATCGCGGTCCTGGCAGCCTTAATGGCTTTCTTTATGGTATCTTTTTCTTTGATATTGCGTGCGCGCCGCTTCTTGGTCTGGCGGACGTTCTTAATTCCTTTTCGTTTAACAACTTTTTTCTTTTCTGCCATTTTTCTCCTCCTAAACAGGATCAACTACAATTGACATGATAACACAAATAATAGTAAAATATCAAGCTAGATTGAGTATAAGCGATTGGTTTAAACGAAAAAAGCTGGCTCAGGAAGCCACCGCAACCCGCGCCCGACTAGATATCCCCAATAATTTATGGGTCAAGTGCGGTCAGTGCGGTACGGCTATTTATAAGAAAGATCTGGAAGCCAACCAAAAAGTTTGCCCCAAATGTGAATTTCATTTTAAGGTGAGCTCGGCCGAAAGGATCGCCCAGTTATTTGAGCCGGAAAGTTTTGTGGAGATCAACCACGATATTACTTCGAAAAACTTCCTTGATTTCTCCGACACTAAAAATTACACCGCCAGGATCGATGGATCGATCGCTAAATCAGGGCTGAAAGACGCCATCGTTACCGGCACCGGCAAGATCGGCCAGCATGAAGTCGCCTTTGGCGGGATGGATTTTTCTTTCATGGGGGGAAGCATGGGTTCGGTCGTCGGGGAGAAAATTGCCCGATTGATAGAGGTCGCTGTTGAGCAGAAGATCCCGGTCATTATTGTCTCAACCTCCGGCGGGGCCAGGATGCAGGAAAGCATAATGTCGCTGATGCAAATGGCTAAAACTTCCGCTGCCCTGGGACGCCTGCGGGAAAACGGCCTCCCCTATATTTCAATTTTAACCGACCCAACAACCGGCGGCGTTTCCGCCAGCTACGCCATGCTGGGCGATATTAATATCGCGGAACCGGGCGCTCTTATCTGTTTTGCCGGTCCCCGGGTAATTGAACAAACGATCAGGCAAAAACTCCCGCCCGGTTTTCAACGGGCTGAATTCTTGCAAGAGCACGGGATGATCGACGTAGTGTGCTCAAGAAAACATTTAAAAGAAACATTAACAAGAATATTAAAATTCTTTAAAAATTAGGTAACGATGGAACCTGAGAATGAAATTCTCGGTTCCATAGAAAACCGGAACCGCGACTTTTAGTCGCAGGTTCCGAATAAAGGAATTAAAATGGCAAAAATAAATAATAACAAACCAAAACTCCTCCTCGAAAAACCGCTGGAGGAGCTTTACGCTAAGATCGAAAAATTAAAAGTCCTTCAGGAATCCGGCAAAATGGACATGACCGAGGAGATCAAAATGCTGGAGAAAAGGATCGAAAATACCCGTAAAGAAATATTCTCCAAGATTACGCCGATCCAATGCGTCCAAGTTGCCCGTTACATTATGAGACCGACTACGCTTGATTATATCGATCTGCTATTTAAAGACTTTGTTGAACTCCATGGCGATCGTAATTTTTCTGACGATCCAGCTTTAGTTACCGGGATCGCCAATCTCGATGGCCGCTCGGTCATTGTGATGGGCCACCAAAAAGGCCATTCAACCAAAGAAAATATTGCCCGCAATTTTGGGATGGCAAATCCTGAAGGCTACCGCAAAGCCCTCCGGCTAATGCGCCTGGCCGAGCGTTACAACAAGCCGATCATTTCTTTTGTTGATACGCCGGGAGCATATTGCGGTTTAGGCGCTGAAGAACGTGGCCAAGCCGAAGCGATCGCTAAAAACCTTCGGGAAATGGCAGAGCTGACTGTCCCCTTTATTTCCATTATTACTGGTGAGGGTGGCTCTGGAGGGGCGCTAGGAATAGCGATGGGAAATAAAGTTTTGATGCTTGAATATTCAATTTATTCGGTGATCTCCCCCGAAGGCTGCGCCTCGATCCTTTTCCGTGACGCATCACGCGCTAATGAAGCGGCTAATGCGATGAGGATCACCGCGCCAGACCTGCTTGAACTCGGGGTAATTGATGAAGTGATCAAAGAACCGATCGGCGGCGCGCACAACGATCCGGCCTTTATGGCCAAAAATATCAAGGCCGCCATTTTAAAACATCTAGAACCGCTTCTCTCCCTCTCTCACCGCGAGCTAATAGCCGACCGGTACAACAAATACCGGAAGATGGGAATTTTTAACGGATAAATATTTGGTAAATGCCGCGGAGAGGAATTGAACCTCCATGGGTTTAACCCCGCTAGCTCCTGAAGTCCCGCTTCATTAATATTTTATCATAATGACTTGCGGGATCCCGACGATTACATTATTATCATATCTTAATGACCGTCGGGACTAGTGCGCCCGCCTTCGGCGGGTAAATCTGCCAGATAATAAACTTGCTTCTTCAAATGCCCAGGAGAGGAATTGAACCTCCATGGGTTTAACCCCGCTAGCTCCTGAAGCTAGTGCGTCTGCCAGTTCCGCCACCTGGGCATTTGAAGGTGGAAATATTCTCTCATAAATTGACTGCTGATTCAAGATATTTTTCTGAAAAAAAAGGAGATAGTTCCGCTTTACCCGCCACAGGTGGGTTTACCCGCCGCAGGCGGGCATAGCGGCATAAAATGCCGCTGGCCGGAGTTGAACCGGCACGGGGGTTAACCCCACTTGATTTTGAGTCAAGCGCGTCTGCCAATTCCACCACAGCGGCATTTCGACTCCGTCTCGACTCACTGCGTTCGCTCGACGTCGCTCAATGCCGAGAGAAGCCGAGACATTCCACTTTACCCGCCTGCCTACCGGCAGGCAAGCCGTAGGCGGGCACAGCGGCACGACAACTATGGTGAGTATAGCAAAATAATTAAAGCTTGACAATAAACTATCTTATAATGTATTATAAAGATGTCCCAATAAACGACCACATTTTACAATTTTTTCTTAATGACAACAAAATTAACAATTTCTCAATCAAACAAAAACAAGTTTATCTAACCTGCGACTAAAAGTCGCGGTTTCGTTTATCCAAATGGAACCGAGGCTTTCAGCCTCAGGTTCCAAAACAAATCACTCGAGGAGGAAGAAATGGATATTGTAGAGTTAGAAGGTAAGACCCTGCCCCAATTATACGAGGTCGCCAAAGGTTTGAACATTGCCAACCTGCGGCAATTAAAAAAGCACGACCTGGTTTTTAAGATCCTCGAAGCCCAGACCGAAAAGAACGGCCACATTTTCACCAAAGGGATCCTAGAGATCCTGCCCGAAAATTATGGTTTCTTGCGGACCGGCGGCTATCTCCCCAGCCGGGAAGACGTTTATGTTTCGCAAACCCAGATCCGCCGCTTTGATATGCAAAACGGTGATTTTGTCACCGGCCAGGTCCGGCCGCCTAAAGAGGGCGAAAAATATTATAGTTTGCTGAAGATCGAAGCGATCAACGGCGAAAATCCGGAAGGGGCGAGACAGCGCATACCATTTGACAGCTTAACACCAATTTTCCCCAACCGCCGCTTTGGTTTGGAATTTCCCGGTTGCCCCATGGCTTGCCGGTTGATTGACATGGTCGCGCCGATCGGCGCCGGCCAAAGAGCAATGATCGTCTCGCCGCCAAAGGCCGGTAAAACCACGGTCTTGAAAAATATCGCTAACTCGATCACTGAAAATTTCCCTGAAACCCTGATCAAAGTCTTACTGGTTGATGAACGGCCGGAAGAAGTGACCGATATGCAAAGGTCAGTTAAAGGCGAAGTCGTTGCTTCAACTTTTGATGAGCCGCCGGAGGACCACATTAGGATCGCCGAATTATTACTGGAAGCTTGCAAACGCTTAGTTGAAGCAGGCAAAGATGTCGTAATCCTCCTTGATTCGATCACCCGCTTAGCTCGGGCTTACAATTTAGTTACCCCACCCTCCGGCCGGACGCTGTCCGGCGGTCTTGACCCGACTTGTCTCCACCGGCCAAAGCGCTTCTTCGGCGGCGCGCGGAATATTGAAGAAGGCGGCAGTTTAACGATCATCGCTACTGCTCTAGTTGAAACCGGCTCCAGGATGGACGATATTATTTATGAAGAGTTCAAAGGAACAGGTAATATGGAACTCCACCTCAACCGTAAGCTGGCTGACCGGAGAATTTTCCCAGCGATCGACGTGCGGCTCTCCGGCACCAGGCGCGAAGAGCTCCTAATGGACGATAAGGAACTGAAAAAGATGTGGCTCTTGCGCAAAGTGATGGACAATTACGAGGCGGTTGAAGCGACCGAACAATTAATTGAACGGCTCAAAACCTTTAAGACTAATAAGCAGTTCTTTGATTCGGCTGATGTAAAGTAATTTGATTTAACTTTCCAAATTGAAACAATTCAACTTGCGAAGCAGGTTTTTCAGTACCATTTTCATCTTGTATAACAAATAATTGGCTTTCTGGATATGGCACTTTCCCCCAGGCGAATTGGAGCTTTTGGAAATAGGCAACTCCTTTATTTCTTAACAATTCCTTTTCTCCCCTTGATTTGAACGCATTATTATTTAATAACCTATAAATAAAACTATAAGCATAAGCAGAGGCGAAAAATTCGGTCGTAAATTTAGACGTCTGTCTTCCAACTTGTTCGACAATTTTTAAATACCCAAGCTGACAAATTAATGCTACGGCTAAGTTGATCGCCTCAATTTTTTCAGTATTTTTAAAACTGCTGCGCAACAAGATAGCTTTGGTTGGTTTTCTCCTTTCACGGGAAGGATCAATCGCCCCATTCTTTTCCAGGCAATATTTAATGTTCTGTATTACCGTTCCGGAAATTGGCAGAAACCCTTGACGATTCTCCATTGCTTCCCCCAAATAGGTTGAAAAACCAACGTAGCGGCAATAGGATTTCAAATCCATCCGATAAAACACTTCCGCCTTTTCAACAATATCTAATATTTCTTTGGGCAAATTCCCTGCGCGTAAAATCAGGACGGTATCACCAATACTCTGTTCAGCAGGCCGCATAGCTTGCCTTAATTCAGAAAAACTCAAGCCGTGTTTCCTTTGCGCTGGGGAAAGCCTAACTATCCGAAAATCCAGTGTCCTTTCCACTAATGAAATGTCTCTTCCTTGCCCGGGCAGTCTCTCAATTTGAATTTGCGATGCTTGAACAGCCCCGTTTTTCCCCCAACGTATTCTACCTTTGCCGCTTATTCTTGTATTCATATTATTTTATTCCCTCGATCATGCTAATGCTTTTGGCTTTTTTCCTTACGTTTAAATAACTCACCGGCCTTGGTGACTTAACTAATTCTCCAATAACGGTCCTGGTATCATAATGCTTGCTTTTTTGAGCTAAGCGAACTAATAACTTTCTAACTTCCATCGCATTTTTTTGATCCAATAAAGCTTCAATTAATGGCTTTTTTAATTTCCGCTCAAATTTTTTCCATTCCCCATAATGAAAATATGATAACAAATACTTTATCTGGTTTTGCCAGGCAGGATTCATGCTCAACGAATCTATCCCCATTAAAGTTAATACTAACGCTCCTAATGGGTCTCTAGCCATTTCCCCGCAAAAACCAATTCTACCTTTATGCCTTTCTTGATATAACTTTGTTAATAACCCATGAGCTGCTAATTTTTCTTTTTCCGAAACTTTACTAGCCGATAAAAAGGCCGTAAAATCAGCTTCAGGCTCTTTCATGATTATATAAGCATCTCTAGTTACCTTTAACAAATATCCATGTTTCTGCAGCTCATTTTTCA
Source organism: bacterium (assembly GCA_043812655.1). GTDB lineage: Bacteria > Margulisbacteria > WOR-1 > O2-12-FULL-45-9 > XYB2-FULL-48-7 > JBDRLW01. The sequence goes on from JBDRLW010000003.1 coordinate 62,720, forward strand.
GCGGTTCAGACCAGCTGGCAATTTCTTCCACCTTTATGGAACCCTTAACGCCTTTAATCGCCTCAAATATATACCCTAATACTTTTGGTGACAGCCAATCATATTCCATTCCGGTCATTAGTTTTGCTCGATCATCAATCTCTAATACCGCGGCAGTTAGATCATTGCCCCCAATAGAAAACACCTGGCATTTTTGGGCGATCGCTTCAATATTTTCTACTGCTTCTGGCGTCTCAACCATAGCGCCAAGCTGAATGAATTGGCTGACACGTCGCTGATCAATAGTGTAATCGGTAATTAAATCAGTCTCATATTTTTTTACTAAATGTGCGACTTGCTCAACCTGTTCAGGGGTCCGGATCATTGGGATAATAACAGAAACCTTTTTCCCTGCTAAACCATCTTCATCTGGATAATATTTCAGACGATCACAAGCAATCAATAGATCCCTGATCTGATCCCTTAAAATGGCTTTCCCTTTGTCAACTTGTAGCAAAAAATCAACCCCTCTTTTCCCTTGCGTAAAATCATCAAAAGTGCTTTCCGCTTTTGGATACTTATCCTTATCCACGTCAAAAAAGCGAAAAACAATATCTGTCGTTGCTTCAATAGCATTAATAAATTGTCTTATTAAAGACGGATTTGTTGGTCTCCCCAGCGTATAATGATCTTCCGTGCGATAAAGACCAACTTCTTGAGTCTGCGCCCCCTCACTCCCCATATTTTCCATGATCTTTGGCAACGGTAAACGTTGATCATCTCCAGATAACCCTGTCCAGTGTGTGTCTGCATACTTCTTTGCTTGAGCCATCGCATCACCGATCTCTTTATTCATTAAACTAATATTGCGATCATCAACATTCACCACAACTTGTCCTGTATGGGGGTTCATTATTACTTTTACTTCCGGATCTATGTGCGCAAATACTTTTTTGGCTTCTGACATCAAAACTACAGGAATCCCGCGATTAAATGCCAATAAATATGGATGGCTTGCCAAACCCATAAATTGATGGTCAAAAATAAAGCCTCTCGCCCCAAGATGAACATGAGATTGAATCTCTCCCCAAGCAAGATAATCAGCTACTAAATAATAACCTGTTTGCTGTATGGGACAATTAACGCCATCAATATGCGCCAATAATCGGGGCAAATACAACTCTGCGTCCTTGTATTGCTCCTGTTGCCGCATGTGTATTGGGACTTGGCTATTAAATATAATCCTTAACTCTTTTAACTTCCTATATATTGAAGCTCGATCATTAGGTTCTACCAGTTTTTTTTCTTGTAACAATCTTGATTTATCCACAACATCTCTTTCTGTCTTATTAAACAAATCAACTGAAACCTGAAGAAAAGCCTTAAAAGAAGCAACAAATTGCGGCCATACCGTTTCAAATGCTTGATGGGCAGAAATATTCTGCTGTTCAATCATCATTTTAGATTGTGTAGCCGCTTCTTTAATCACATAACCAAAGGCCTCATCTTTTTTATATGCTTCAACCAATGAATCTATTTTTTTAAGTTCATCCTCTTTTTTAATCGGCAGTAATTGATTATTCGTACCGCAAACAACCTGATCGATCAATAGACAACTGGGTAAAACATAAGCTGGGTTTTTATCTAGAGGTATTTGTTTCTCTGGTGGAGGCAAAACTCCATTCCCTCGACCAGTAAAAGTCAAATTTTTTGTAAGTGGCCGGCGCTTTGAAAATGAATGGTTTTCTTTTCGTACTACTCCGTTTATTATCTTACTAAGGGTCATATTAATACTCCTGATCATTAAATAGCATTCAACCACATATTTATCGCCTTATTATTCAATTAATTTCACTTCTTTTTGGCTTTCTAGCCTGTTATAATCAAGTTATGTTTGGAATAAATGAAGTCGAGAGAGAAATAGGGTCAAGGGTCCAGGGTCCAAGGTCCAGAAGAATTAGCAGCATCTCCATCGATTCCCGCACTGTCCAACCCGGTGAACTATTTATCCCGATCAAAGGGGAGAAATTTGATGGGAATAAGTTTATTAAAGACGCTCTAGCCAAAGGGGCTTTTGTCGTCGAAACAAAAGACGGGCTAACCGCCCTGCACCAGCTCGCCGCTTACCACCGCAGTAAATTTGATCTTCCGGTCATCGCCATCACCGGCAGTGTGGGGAAAACGACGACCAAAGACATGCTTGCCTCGATCCTCTCCCAAGCGATGCCAACCTTAAAGAACGAACAGAACTATAATAATGAAATAGGCGTCCCCCTCACCCTCCTTAAGCTGACCAAAAAGCATAAAGCCGCGGTAATTGAGATGGGCATGCAGGGAAAGGGAGAAATTGAGCTTTTGGCCAAGATCGCCAGGCCAACTATCGCCATTGTTACCAATATCGGCGAAGCCCACCTTGAACAACTGGGGACTAAAGCTAATATTGCCAAAGCTAAAGCCGAAGTCTTTAAATTCCTAAAAAAAGAAGATTGGGTGGTGATCAACGCGGATGATGAATACTACGAACATTTAGTAGCCAGGGTCCAGGGTCCAGGGGCCAGGGTAAAAACCTTTGGTATTATTGAGAAGGCTGACATTAGAACAAAAGAATTGACGGGGATCAATCTGCCGCTGCCCGGCGAACACAACATTTATAACGCCCTGGCGGCGATCGCGGTGGCGAAAATCTTAAAAATTAAAAAGCCAGCCATTAAAAAAGGGCTGGAAACTTTTAAGCCTTCCAGCAAGCGGATGGAAGTGATCAACCGGCCAGACGGGACAAAGATCATTAACGATACCTATAACGCTAATCCCCAATCAATGGCGGCAACCCTAAAAGTCTTAGCCGGTATTGAGCGGCCAAATGTAAAAAGGATCGCAGTCTTGGGAAGTATGCTGGAACTTGGCAAACGCTCCAAAGCCGCTCATGCCAAGATAATTAAACTGGCCAAACAATTAAAGATCGACAAAGTCTTAACTTTTGGCGAATTCTGGCCAAGCCTGGCTCCAGCGGAAAAAACCAAAAAGAACTTAATAAAAAAATTACGGCAATTAATAGCGCCTCGTGATATAATTTTAATCAAGGGCTCCCGGGGAATGAGGATGGAAGACGTGGTCGACGCGATCAGAACTTAACGTGCCGCGGTGGCCCGCCTACGGCTTGCCTGCCGGTAGGCAGGCGGGTAAATGGAACTGGCTGGCACTTACATCCCGAAGTTGAATGCAATTTTTTGCCGAGGTGGTGGAACTGGCAGACACACCAGCTTGAGGGGCTGGCGCCGTTAAAAGCGTAGGAGTTCAAATCTCCTCCTCGGCATAAAAATTGCTTTCAAATTCAGAGATGGAGGTTCTCCCGACGGACATTATAATAGAATAATGATGAAATCGTCGGGATCCCGATTTCCGCCAAAGGCGGAACATCGGGAAAGTCCTCTCCGCGGCATTATTAATTTGCCTTTTTTCTTAATCCCGAAACTGTTGTAAAACTATACCCCTTTTTCTTTAGATCTTTGATCATTATTGGCAGGGCCTCGACTATTTGCCGGCTATTATCATGCATCAACACTACCGAGCCATTCCGCACCAGGGAAGTAACCCTTTTGGCGATCGAAGCCGCCGTTCGCATCCCCTTTTTTGGCTGGTAGAAATCGTCAGCGTTCGCGTTCCATAACACGATCTCATAGCCCGCTTTTTCGATCAGCTTTCTTTTAGAATATGGTAATCGCCCGTGCGGCGGGCGGAAAAGAACAACCTTTTTATTAGTAGCCTTCATGATCAAAAGGGAAGTCTCTCTAATCTCTGCCAGCGTTTTCTTATCATCCATCTGGTCCAAGGACGTATGGCTGTAGGTGTGGTTCCCGATCTCGTGCCCGTCCGCGCTTGCCTGGCTGACAAACTGCGGATTATCCTTAACTTTCCAGCCGATCACAAAAAAGGTCACCGGGACATTTTCCTTTTTCAGTATAGGCAAGAGCTTATCGATGACGCCAGGCGTTGGCCCATCGTCAAAAGTTAAAGCAACCTGCTTTTTCGCGCTCGCGGAAAAAGCTAAACATAATGCCAAGATCAAGATAATGGATATTTTTCTTACCATATAATAAAACCAGTTTTCATTATAGCACTATAATAAAATAAACATTGATCCCTCATTACTCATTACTCATCCCTCCCTTGCTTCTATAAAAAGTATTCGGTATAATCAAAACAATTGTTAAATCGATCGGTGGTAAATTAAATATGGTTACTATGTGGACAAAAGAAACCTTAAAACAGCTTATTAAAGAAAAATTGAACGGCGATCTTTTTATTGTCGCTTCAAACCGCGAGCCGTATATCCATAAAAGCGGCCCTGAAGGGATCGAATGCATTAACCCGGCGAGCGGCTTGACCTTGGCGCTTGACCCGGTCTTGCGAGCCAGCGGCGGCGTTTGGGTCGCGCACGGCAGCGGCGATGCCGACCGCAAGGTCGTGGACGAAAAATGCCGCGTGCAGGTCCCTCCCAAAGACCCAAAATATGCCTTAAGAAGGGTCTGGCTAAATAAGGCCGAAGAAACCGGTTACTATTACGGTTTTTCCAATGAAACTCTTTGGCCGCTCTGCCATATTGTTTACACCAAGCCAAATTTCGATGAGTCGGACTGGCTCCACTATAAAGCTGTCAACGAAAAATTCGCCAAAACTATTTTGGATGAGGTTGGCGACCGAAAAGCTTTTGTTTTTATCCAGGACTATCACCTCACGCTGGTACCAAAGATGTTAAGGGATGCTAATCCAGAGATTAAATCCGCCCTTTTCTGGCATATCCCCTGGCCAAACCCGGAAGCCTTCCGCATCAATCCCTGGAAAGAAGAAATATTGTGGGGAATGCTGGGCGCCGACTTGCTTGGTTTTCATATCCACTATCATGTCGACAATTTTTTAAAGACGGTTGACCAGACCCTAGAGGTCAGGGTCGATAAGGTCGGGACATCTGTGGTTTCCGGCGGCCGGGAAACATTGGTCAAGCCTTTTCCCATCAGCGTTGACTATGCACAGATCCAAAAAGATGCCAACGCCCCCGAAACTAAACAATTGACCAGCAAACTTAAGAAAGAATATAACCTTGGCTCGCAATTTATCGGGATCGGCACGGACCGGATCGATTACACCAAAGGGATCGTCGAGCGGTTTAACGCCGTTGATAAATTATTCGAAAAGTACCCGGAATACGTTGGTAAATTCACCTTTATCCAAGCGGGCGTCCTAAGCCGGATCCACATCCAAAAATATAAAGACCTCAATGATGACATTAACGCGACCGTTGAGCGGATCAACTGGAAATACAGCAGTGACAGCTGGCAGCCGATCGTCATGATCAGGCGGCATTTCACCCAGAAAGAATTAATGGCTTTGTACCAGATGGCCGATGTTTGCCTCGTTTCTTCACTGCATGACGGGATGAACCTGGTGGCCAAAGAATATGTCGCGGCGGCTGACGCCAGCAAAGGGATGCTGGTCCTGTCACAATTCACCGGGGCGGCAAGAGAATTGACGGATGCTATCTTGATCAACCCTTACGCTCCAGATAGCTTTGCCGAAGCGATCAAGTCCGCGATCGAAATGCCGCAGGAAGAAAGGGAACGGCGGATGAATAAAATGAAAGAAGACGTCGCCGAGAATAATATTTACAAGTGGGCCGGCAAGATCATTCAGTCCCTCCTCAGGCTCTCCTGACTATAAATAACAGATACCAGCTGCCGATAACAGTTAGGATGATCAATAATGAATTCCAAGAAAACCGCATAAATAATTTCTCTTTTGACTTATTAATGATCGCAACAATGACCAGGCAAAGGCAGATCACGCCGGCCAGCGCGGTTAAGATGTTCAGGCTGGAGACCGCGCTTAGTAATGGCGCCTGGCGGTAAAACGGGTCAATTACCGAGATCAGGGCGATGTTAAAAAGAACAGACCCTAAAAGGCTGCTGATAGCCATATCCGGCGCCCCCATCCGCATGGCTGAAGTGGAAACGGTCAACTCCGGCAAAGTCGTGATCAGCGACAAGATTATGCTGCCGACGAACGTAGCTCCCAATCCGGTCTGGATCGCCAAACTATTGCCCAGGGTTGAAAGCCAGATGCCAGCCACCACCACTAGCGCGCCAAAAAAAACGAATTTAGCCAAAACTGAAGCAACTTTCTCTTTGGTGTAGATATTTTCGACCTCAAGTATTTTCCCCTTCTCAAAAATAAATATTTGCCTTTGGCCGATCAAATAAATGATGATGACCGCCAGTGTAAATACGTGCCCATTGACTATTGAAGAAAAGAAGATCCCCAGGCAAACTAAGCCCAACAGTAAAATGGCAAAACCGGCCGATAGAACGTGGCCAAGGTCAAGCTTGCTAAAAACCGACTTGTTCTTGTAAAGGTAATCCATAAAAGCGACCAGCAGCAAGTTCATCAGGCAAGCGCCAAGAAGATTCCCCACCCCCAGGTCTGGCTTGCCGACAAAAGTCGCGGCGCTCAAGCTATTTGAAAGTTCGGGGAGAGAAGTGATCGTAGCGAGCAGAACGATCCCGATCCAGCTTCGGCTCAAATTTAATTTTTCGGCCAGGATATCGGCATACTTGGTCAGTAAACTGGCCGCGACAAAGATGATCCCGGCACAAAGAAATAATTCTAAAAACAGGGGCATATAAGGATGATACTTAATATTAGCCTTTTTGTCCAACGTAAACATGTGCTATACTAAAAAAGGAGGTGTTGATTTGTCTGATTTATACAATATATTAAGCAATCGCCTTTATTTGGTCGCGGGAATAACTTATCTATTTTGGATATTGTTTTGCTGGATCTTTGTCGGGTATTTTAACCAGTTTGTCGGCAAGCTGGTAAGGAAGACTGAATCCAGGATCGACGATGTCTTGTTGCGTGAGGCAAAGCTTCCGCTCTGGTTAACCCTGATCGTCCTCGGGTTCTTTGTTGTTTCCAAGACTGTGGGGCTCCCAAACCAGGTAGCGCTCCGGGTCGAGCGTATTACCGGGCTCACGATCGTTTTTGTCCTTATTTATTTCATCGCCAGGCTGCTATTGAACATGGCCAAGTTGGCGGCGGAAAAAAATGCCGGGATAAGGAATATCATGCCCACTTTTTCGCGGCTGGCAAATTTAGTCGTCTGGGGAACTGGCCTTCTGATGCTGATGGATATTTTTGGGATCTCCGTAACGCCGGTCTTGGCTTCTTTGGGCATCGCGGGTTTGGCTGTTGGTTTGGCCCTCCAAGATACGCTCAGTAATTTTTTTGCCGGTATTTATATTTCCGTCAGCCAGCCAGTGAGGCTCGGTGATTATATTCAGCTGGAAAATGGCCTGAACGGCTACATAACGAATATTGGCTGGCGCGAAACCAGGATCAAGACCTTGCCCAATAATATGGTCATCGTCCCTAATTCAAAATTATCCCAGTCGATCGTCACTAATTATTATCTGCCTCAGGCCGAAATGGCCTGTTTGGTGCAAGTCGGCGTTAGTTATGACAGTGATCTGGCCAAAGTGGAAAAAGTTACGGTTGAAGTCGGCCGTGAAGTTTTACAGAAAGTCTCCGGCGGAGTAAAGTCGTTCGAGCCTTTTATCCGCTACCATACATTCGCTGATTTCAGCATTAATTTTACGGTGATCTTGCGGGTCCTTGAATTTACAGACAAGTATTTAGTGACCCACGAATTCATCAAGGCCTTGCATCAGCGATATAAACAGGAAGGCATCCAGATACCTTTCCCGATCAGGGATATAAACATCAAAAAAAGCGGATAAAAGCTCAAGAAGATTCAGTTTTTGCCAAATACTTTTTTGGGATCTCCCCGGCCAGTGCCAGCGCCACTTTGGTCAGTAAAGGTCCGATAAGTTCATAGATGATCACCGATGACAGGACGATGGTGATGATCACCGCTCCGATCTCCGGAAGTTTGGCCTCCACTGACATTGACACTCCGATCGCTACCCCAGCTTGCGGGATCAAGCTGATACCTAAGTATTTTTGGACAGGGGCCGGCTCTTCAGTTAACCTGGCGCTCCAAAACGCGCCAATAAATTTACCAATGACCCGGGAAATAATATAGACAACGCCGACCAAGCCGATCTGGTTCAAGAGGCCAAGGTGTAACATCGCTCCGGAGATCACAAAAAAAGCGACGTAAAAAGGCGGACCGGTTAATTTTAGGCCATCCAGCACTTTCCGCCCTTTGGTCGAGATATTAACAATCGTGGCGCCAACCGCCATTGTCGTCAAAAGCGGAGAAAGATTAAAAGTAGTGGCCGCGCCAACGCTAAACAGGACCCCTCCCAAGATGACCATTAGTTGCTCATTATCGTTTTTAGTCGACTGCTCCCAAAGGTTAAGAGCGTAACCGATCAATATCCCAAAGGCCAACGATCCAATGATCACCCAGAACGGTTCAATGAAAAAAGTGATAGTGCTAAGCAGGTCCAGAGGATTTGCCCTGGCGGCAACGATCATTTTAGTTATAGAAAAGAATATATGGAAAAGCAGCAAGCAAAAGATATTGTTTAAGGCCACGACCGCGAGTAAGACATCCGTTAACCTTCCCCGGCTGCGATATTCCCTGACGACCATCAGGGTTGCCGCCGGCGCGGTGGCGGTGGCGATCGCCCCGATCAAAAGCGCAATATGCAAAGGCTGGCCTAGCATGAACATTGCCCCTCCTACTATTAAAAAGGCGCCTAAAACTTCGGCGAGCGCGATGTAAATAACTTTAGGCCCGACAGCAATAAAGTGTTTAAGCTCAAATTCCGCGCCGATCGCTAAAATTATCAGGCCAAGCGTAAATTCGCTGATCACTGTCACATTGCTGATCGTTTCGCTGGTCATTAAACCCAGGACTGAAGGGCCGATCAAAATGCCGGCGACCAGGTAGCCGGTCACTTTCGGTATTTTAATATTTTGGGCAAGCTCTCCCATGATCAGGCCAAAGAGCAAAGTCAGCGCGACCGCCATGATGCTGTTCATCGGACGGAAAAAACGAGTGGCCAGAAAACCCAGGACAAGGATAAAGCCGATGATAATAATAAAATCGCCGGTTTGCGGCAGACGCCGGATGGTCTTTAAATAATTGCGCAGCCGTTTTAAGCGGTCGATCATGCCGTCAATTATAAACACAATTAACGGCCAGGGCAAATGTTTTTAATTTCTGTTATAATAACTGGCAATGCGCTACCTATTATTGCTTGATTACGATGGCACCTTGGCCCCGATAAAAAAACACCCAAAACTCGCCCGTCTTTCTCCGCCCAGAAAAACATTTTTGCGCCAGCTGGCTAAACATCCAAAAATAAAGATCGCGGTGATCTCAGGCCGAAAGTTGTCAGACCTAAAAAAAATGATCGGCCTCCCCAAGATCATCTATGTCGGCAACCATGGGTTTGAGATCGAAATTAATGGGAAACATAAAACCCACCCTGCCGCCAGAAAGATCATCCCGACTCTCAAGCGGATCAAGGCGATCTTAGCCAATAAGCTCAAAGTTAAAGGGGCCTGGGTTGAAGATAAAGACCTGACCCTGACCATTCATTACCGCCAAGCAGCCAAGAAGAGGTTAAAAGAATTTTATCAGCTATTTGATCAATTAACTAAACCCTGGCAAGGAAAAATAAAGATTACCAAAGGCAAAAAGGTCTTCGAGATCCGCTCACCCTTTGACTGGGATAAGGGAAAAGCGGTAGAATGGCTGATCGCTAAATTAAAAATGGAAAATTACCTGCCGATCTATATTGGCGATGATAAAACGGATGAGGATGCCTTCATCGTTTTAAAAGGCAGGGGCAAGACGATTCACGTTGGCAACGGAAAGACCCTAGCTGAAACGCGGGTTAAAAATATTAGCGGCGTTTACGGTTATTTAAGAGGACTTTATAATGATGCGAGCTAAGGCTCCTTTTACTTTCTATACCTCATCACAGCTAGTTGAGATCACTGGCCGAAAAGCCGCGACCCTGAAAGAATTTCTGGGAACCATCAAAGAGATCGAAGAGCCTTCGATCTTCTACCATGTCCACCATGCCTTCCGGGAGCACCAGTTCGCGCCCGGCCTTTATACCAACGACTTCGCGCATTGGGTCGCCGATGAATTAAATGAAAAAGCCCTGGCCGAAAAACTGGCCAACATTAACCTCAAGGATTACTTGGAAATAAACTCCCTGCGGGCAAAGATCGTTGAAATAATCACCAACCATTTAAAGACCAATCCCGATGACAACAGCAACCTTGTAGCCAAGCATAAGTTTTATTTCTGTAAAAATGTTGGGGTTGTCATGAAGACCAAATGCGCCGCCTGGGACCTGGAAGAGTTTTGTGAGATGCTGCGCCGGGTCGGCCTCCGCTCCCTTTTCTTCCATTTTTTTGAGGCCCGCCTAAGGCTGGGGCATAAGACCAATGACTTTTCCGATTGGATCAAATTTAATTTTAATAACGACAAGCTAGCGCGGCAGATCGAAGCTTTGGACCCCTATTTATACACGATGGACCAGCTCCGGGACCAGATCATCAGTTTGATCCAAGGAAAAAAAGAGGATCTGGTCAGCAAAATAATAAAATGGCTAAAAATAGGATAGAAGAATATTCAAAGATAATCCGGCCGCAAAATTTTGATGAGATCATGCTTTTGGCCGAAAAAGTCAAGGGCCGGCGCATTAAGATGGTCAACGCGACCGCGGTCGGCGGAGGAGTGGCGGAAATATTGACCCGCGTCGTCCCGCTTTTTAACGATCTTGGGATCAAGACAAAATGGGAAGTCATTAAAGGGAGCGGTGAATTCTTTGGAGTAACTAAAGCTTTTCATAACGCCCTCCATGGGAGTAAAGCTGATATTACCGAACAAATGTTGAATATTTTCAACGAAACCACGAAAGCCAATATTGCCGAAATGAATTTTGAAGAAGATGTTATCATCATTCATGACCCCCAGCCCGCTGGTCTGATTGAAGCCAAAGAAAGATCAAAAGCCAAATGGGTCTGGCGTTGTCATATCGATACTTCCCACCCGCAAGCTGATGTCTGGGGTTTTCTCAAGAATTACGTCGGGAAATATGACGCTTCTATCTTTTCGACGCCTTGGTTCGCTAAAGAACTGCCGATACCGCAATATTTTATTTATCCGGCGATCGACCCTCTCGCCGAAAAAAACCGCGATTTGCCGGCCCACGAAGTGAACGCGATCATGCAAAAATACAAGCTCGACCGGTCCCGCCCGATCATTACCCAGGTCTCAAGATTCGATTATTTAAAAGACCCTCTGGGAGTGATCGAAACATATAAACTAGTAAAAAAACATCTTAATTGCCAGCTGGTGCTGGCTGGCGGCGGAGCCAGCGATGATCCCGAGGGCGGCCAGGTCTTAAATGCGGTCCAAGAAGCGGCCAAAGGGGATCCTGACATCCATATTTTATTGCTCCCGCCGTTCGCTGACCTGGAAATTAACGCCCTGCAACGGGCTTCGACCGTGATCTTGCAAAAATCGCTGCGGGAAGGCTTTGGCTTAACCGTCACCGAAGCTTTATGGAAGGCCAAACCGGTAGTAGCTTCAGCCGTTGGAGGGATAACTCTTCAGGTTATCCATAATTTTACCGGAATGCTGGTCCATTCAATTGAAGGCGCGGCCTATCAGATCCGATATTTGATCAATAACCCTCAAGTTGCCAAAAAGTTGGGAGAATATGGCAGGGAACATGTCAGGGAAAAATTCCTGATAACCAGGAAGATCCGGAATTATTTGCTCCTGCTTATTGCCTTAGAAAACCCCGGGAAAGATGTTATCCAGTTGTAATGCCATATGGGGTTGACGGGTGCAAGTTTTTTGTTTATGATACCGATAAATAAATGGAGGAGCATTTGACTTTTAAGCTCGCGCAAATTGATGCCACCTTCCCTCGCCTGCAACCGGATAATAGTACGCAAACCAACTCGAACCAATCATTCGACGAGAAATTAAAATTCGCCCAAGCCCGGCTGGGCGGGATCTTTGGCCAATTCGGTCCTTTTTTTTCTTATCCGCCGAATTTATACTTTTCTTTTGAACAACCAGAAAGTGACTATAAAACTTACGAGATCCCGGAACAATATAAGGCCCAGACGGAAAAAAACAATGATGCGGCTAAAGATATCAGTACCAGGAACGATCATACTCCCCATATTTTTGAATCTTTGCCGACACAAACCATCAGCAAACAAACGCTTCAACAGCTGTTAACCCAAACCGGTTGGCTGGTGCCAAATATGGAAGCCTCACCTAGCATGTTCCAAGCCTTCCTTGACGGGAAATTAGCCCCTAAGCTTGATATGCAATCGCTGATCGACCAAATAGCCGAACAAGTTAAAATGGTCAAAGGGAAAGGAAAAACAGAATTATCGATGACGCTTAAACCGGCCGAGCTGGGAGACATCTTATTAACATTGACATCTAACGCCGGCGCGGTTTCGATCCAGATCCAGGCAACCCAAGAAACAAAGAAATTAATCGACGCTAAAAAAGAAGAGCTTGAACGGGCGCTAAAAAGCGCTAAAATAGAGCTGGCCCAATTAAAGATCATGGAGGTGAAGCCGTATGTCGATGTTTGATGTCATGTCCCAGGCCAAAAACGCGATCGATGCTTATAACCAAGCCCTGCAGGTCAACTCGGCTAATATCGCCGGCATGAATGTCCCCGGCTTCAAACGGATTGACGCTTCTTTCCAAACTATTTTTGAAAGAGTCCTCTCCCAGGGAACGGCGGCAAGCAATAATATGGGTGGAACTAATCCGCGGCAAGAAGGATCCGGCATCTCTCTTTCCAGTGTTGCCGTTGATTTTTCCAACGGCCAAACAACGACCGGCGCACCGCTTGATTTAGCCATTTCCGGTTCAGGGTTGTTCGTTGTCTCTCCCGACGGCGGCAATACTTATTTGTATTCCAGGGTCGGTAATTTCCAGATCAATAGTGCTGGCAATTTAACTTCAAATGGGATGCAGGTTTACGGCTTTAATTCTTCCGGTGCGGTCACTCCGATCACCGGCCTTCCTTCCGGCAATAAGTCTAATTACCAGTGGCAGCCAGATGGAACACTAGAATATACTTCAGACGGCGGCACCACATACACTTCAACCGGTTACAAGATCGCCTTAACTTACTTTGCTAATCCTGGCGGTCTAGCACAGGCTCAAGGTTCATCTTTTAGGGAAACCATTGCCTCCGGTTCTCCCGCCACCTTTGGAAATCCTGGCGGAGTTTATGGTACAGTGAGCGGCGGCTTTATCGAACAATCAAATGTTGTTTACCTGACCGAAACTATCAATTCTCTTGAATTGCAAAAAGCGCTCAACGGTAATTTAACAGTAATAAAAATGGCGTCGGACTTGATCACCAGTTTCATCCAAAAGTTAGGATAAGCTATATAAATGGCTGAAAGAACTGCCGGTAAACCGGAAATTAGCTCGCAAAAAAGGGCGATAAAACTACCGCCGGCGATCGGTGATTGGACCACCTATCACCCTCCGCAGATCCTGGTCAAAAAAGTTAAGACCGGGCTTTACGGTTTTGACCGCTTATCCGAAGAAGAATTGGATCATGTCCTCCTTATCCACTACCGTTTTATCGAACAATTGTTCAAGCAATTCAAGACCGACCTGCGGCTGGGCATTGAATTTTTCTCTTGCCAGGTAGAACAAACTACTTACCTGAATTTTTTAAGGAAGATCACTGACCCTGTCACCCAGGGAAAAATTAAACTTGAAGGGTTCCACGATCCGGTCCAGCTATTTTTTGACCTTAATCTCACTAACTCCCTGATCAACCACGCGCTTGGCAGCAGCGACCTAGAACCAATAAACCGGTCTTTAACCGAAGCCGAAACAGTAGTCTTAACGACCGCTTTGAACGAATATCTCCCCCACTACACTAAAAACTTTGAACAACCGACCCTCGCGGCTGAATATGTCCTGGTCAGTTCGCCCGATGTAACCCTCGACCAATCGATCAGCCCGGCTTCAACTTTTGTTTTCTTTTTGGCTGAAGTAGCACTGAACGATAACCCGGCCGGTAAAATTATCTTTGGCTACCCGGTCGCTTTGCTAAAAAACCTGCTTAAGACTTACCAGGAAAAGACCGCGGTCAAGCCGCTTAATTTCAACCGTTTAAGTTCCGCCGCCTTGAATAAGATCAAAGTCCCAGCCAAGGCGATCTTGGGGACCACGACACTTTTAATGTCCGAACTTCACTCGCTGGAGGTCGGAGACGTAGTTTCGCTCGATACCGCGATCAACTCGCCGGTAACTTTGTCGCTTGGCAACTTGCTTAAAGTTTTATGCCAGCCCGGCCAAATAAATAAAAAGAAATCGGTCCGGATCGCCGGCTTTGAAGCTGAAGAAAAATTAGAGCTTGAACCACCGTTGCAATTCCCTGAAGCAGAGGAGGAACAAGGCATAGGTGAAGACACAGGCGTAGGCGTGGGCATAGGAGAGACAGAAGACCAAGCCGAAGAAAATGAGACAGAGGTTTTACCGGAAGAAGAAGAGGAAGAATTCAAAGAAGAAGACCTCTTCCCCGAAGATTTTGAAGAAGACTTAAGCGAAGAAGAAGAAGAAGAAGAAGAAGAAGAAGAAGAAAAGGAGGGTTCATAATGGAAGTGCAAAATGTTAAATTTCCCGACCTGCCGGAAGGTGAAAAGGGAGAAAAGATGGAGGCCAGGGCGCTGGGTGACGTCCCGGTAATGGTCACTGTCGAACTGGGCGGCGCCCAATTATCGCTCAAAGAGATCCTTGATTTTTCCGAAGGGTCTATTGTTGAGCTCAATCGCTTGGCTGGAGAACCGCTCGACCTGAAGGTCGGCGGCCAGGTGGTGGCACAGGGAGAAGTTGTGGCGGTTGACGATTATTATGGTTTGCGGATCACTAACGTGGTGATGAAGTGACGACAGAGACCCTGGTGCTACAATCGTCCCCGATCATTACGACCGGCTATATTATGCAAGTGTTTCTTTCCCTTTTGATCGTCGTGGCCCTGATCTACGTCGGCGCCAAGTATCTTTTGCCCAAGTTCAAGGTTGACAGCCGAAGTAAGCTGATCAAGATCGTCGACCGCGTCTACCTGGAGCCGCAAGTTAGCGCTTACATATTAAAGGTCGGCAAAAAAGCCTGGCTCTTGGCGGTTAGCAATAAACAGATCACCAAAATTGACCAGGTCGAAGAGGAGTTTTAATGGCACCGCTTGATTTTAACCAGCTCCTCGCTTCGCCCCAATTTTCTAACAGCATCAATGTGATCCTCTCGCTCGCTATGATCTCGCTGATCCCTTTCTTTTTGGTCTCTGTCACTTCATTCTTGCGGATCATTATTGTTTTCTCGCTTTTGCGGACAGCGATCGGCACCCAGCAAGTCCCGCCCAGCTCTGTTCTGCTTGGGCTAGCGCTTTTCATGACGGTTTTTATCATGTCGCCGGTCTGGCAGGAGATCAACACTAACGCAGTTATCCCTTACAACACTAAAAAGATCTCGCAGGCCAAAGCCTTTGAAGTCGGCTCAAAACCACTGATGCAATTCATGCTCAAACAGACCAGGGAAAAAGATCTAGCGCTTTTTGTCCAGTTCTCCAAGATCCCGCCGCCCAAAACCGCCGACCAAGTCCCGTTCTATGTTCTAGTCCCGTCCTTTATGATCTCGGAGCTTAAAACCGCTTTCCAGATCGGCTTTTTGCTCTTTATCCCATTTGTTATTATTGACCTGGTCGTCGCTAATATTTTACTGTCACTCGGCATGTTCATGTTGTCGCCAGTCATGGTCTCCCTTCCTTTCAAGATCCTTTTATTTGTCCTGGTCGACGGTTGGAATTTGATCACCCGCGGCCTGCTGATGAGTTTTAAATGAACCAAGATTTTGCCGTAAATGTTTTGTATCAGGCCATTTATCTGACGCTCCTTATTTCCGCTCCAGCCGTCGGCATTGGCCTCTTGGTCGGTTTTATTATCAGCCTCTTCCAGGCGGTTACCCAGATCCAAGAGCAAACGCTAACCTTTGTCCCTAAAGTGATCTCGGTTTTATTAATGATCGCTTTTACTTCGCCTTGGATCTTTTCCATGATCGTTGATTTTACCAACACCCTCTGGAGCGCTATTCCTAACATGGCCAAATGATCATCTCGAGCATCCAGCTAACGGCTGGACTTTTGATCCTAGCCCGGATCGCCGGCGTTTTTATCCAAGCCCCATTGTTTAGTTCCAGAAGCTTCCCCATGCAAGCCAAAACGGCTTTCGCAATTTGGCTGGCTGCCCTGCTCTGGTTCGTTACTCCTATTTCGCCAGGATTGCCAACTGATTTTTTTTCATTCGTTATCGCTTTAACGTTTGAAGTTATTATCGGCTACTTGATCGGTTTTGTCTGTTATATCATTTTTATCGCCCTGCAATCAGGCGGCGAAATTATCGACCTGCAAATGGGGTTATCCGTCGCGTCGGCCCTTGACCCGGTCTTTGGCGCGGTCATTTCGGTCATTGGCCGCTTGATCTTTTTTGTCACACTGCTTATTTTTATTACTTTAGACGGGCACCACCTGCTCCTTTCCGCTTTTCATCAAAGCTTCACACTTATTCCAGCCGGGAAGATCCCTAACCTTATGTCTTACGACTTATTTAACCAGCTGATGGGCCTCGGAACAATGCTCTGGTTAACCGCGATCAAGATCGCCGCCCCCATTATCCTTTTAATATTTTTGGCCGATTTTACGTTTGGCATCGTTTCGCGCGTCGCTCCTCAAGTTAATGTCTTCATGTTAGGTTTCCAGATCAAGCCGATCTTGGGTCTTTTTGCTATTTCCCTCCTTAGCCCCTTTCTGTTAAGATACGTAGAGAAATTAATTGAAGTGATGGGGTCAGAAGTCCTCAAACTTCTAACCATTATCAAATAGAAGGAGAGAAAAATGGCCGAAGGCGGCGATAAATCAGAAGAACCAACGCCCCACCGCCTGCGCGAAGCCCGGGAAAAGGGCCAGGTCGCCAAAAGCAAGGAAATTACGACTGCTTTTCTGCTTCTTCTTTCCTATTTTATTTTCCGCTATTTAGGCGAATTTATGTGGCGCAACCTAGTGGAAATGGCCCAAGGAATATTCCAGCTTATTCCACAGGCTAAAGAGTTCAACCTTTCTTTTGCCGGTTATGTTATGCTGATCGGCCTGCGGGCCATGGCGTTTGTCCTCCTCCCTATTTTAGGGTCGGTTTTTCTCATCGGTTTTTTAGCGGAGGCGCTGCAAACCGGTTTGGTCTTTGCCGCTGATCCCCTAAGCCCAAAAATAGAAAGGATCAACCCGCTCGAAGGGTTTAAGCGGATGTTTTCAATCCAAGGGTTTGTTGAGCTTTTAAAATCTCTTTTAAAGATCATCATTGTTTTCTATATCTCTTGGTACGCTTGTAAAGATGACCTCCCTTACATTATTGTTTTGATCGAAGCCCATCCTTGGGACGCGCTCGTCTTGGGCGGTGACATTGCCTACCGGATCGCGATCAGGGTCGGCATGTTCTATATTGCCATCGCCATCCTGGATTATTTTTACAAACGCTGGGAATACATGCGTAATCTCAAGATGACCAAACAGGAAGTGAAGGAAGAATATAAGCGGCTGGAAGGAGACCCAATGGTCAAGCAAAGGATGCGCGACCTCCAGCGCCAGGTAGCCCAACAGCGGATGATGTCGGCTGTGCCCAAAGCGGACGTGGTCGTCACCAACCCCACCCATTTGGCGATCGCCTTAAAATACGACGTCGCAAAAATGAAAGCGCCGGTCGTTTTAGCCAAGGGGGAAAGAAAGATCGCGGAAGAAATCCGGCGCATTGCCGAAGCCCATGAAATAAGCATTGTCAGGAATGAAGTTCTAGCCCGGTCAATTTATAAAACGACCAGAGTTAACCAAGAAGTTCCCGCCGATCTTTACCAGGCGATCGCTGAAGTCCTAGCGTACGTTTACAAGATTAAAAGAGACAGGGAAGCCAGGAAAAAAGCGTCTATTGCCCTGGCTCCCAGGTAGGTATATAATCGAGGGAAATCATGGCAGCACCTGGACTTGACCTAAGGGATATCCGCAAACTTTTCTCGACCGGCGATTTCATGGTTGCCGGCGTTCTTGTTGTCATTATCGCTTTGATGCTGGTTCCCCTTCCCCCTTTCTTCCTGGATATTTTACTCACGATGAACATTGCTTTTTCACTTGTCATATTACTAGTGGCAATGTATCTAAAAGAGCCGCTGGAATTCGCCTCCTTCCCCTCGATCCTCTTGATAGTTACGGTCTTGCGCTTGGCCCTTAACATCGCGGCTTCCCGGCTCATCCTTTCTAATGCTTATGCCGGCCAAGTGGTCGAGGCTTTCGGTAATTTCGTCGTCGGCGGAAATTATATCGTTGGCACGATCATTTTTATCATCATTACGATCGTTAATTTCGTTGTCATCACCAAAGGTTCGGAGCGGGTAGCCGAAGTTGCCGCCCGGTTCACCTTGGACGCGATGCCCGGCAAACAAATGTCGATCGATGCCGATCTCAACGCCGGACTGATCGACGCGACCGAAGCCCGGGGAAGACGGCGGAAGATAGAACAAGAGGCAACTTTCTTTGGCAGTATGGACGGTGCCAATAAATTTGTCCGTGGAGACTCTATTGCCGGCATCATTATCGTCATAGTAAATATTTTGGGTGGTGTCCTGGTCGGCTGGCTTCAGCTAGGGATGGCTCCGCTGGAAGCCCTCTCAATCTATGCCCTGTTGACCATTGGCGCCGGGCTGATCGCCCAGGTTACCGCCCTGCTTATCTCGATCGGCACCGGTTTAGTCATTACCAAATCTGCCTCGGAGCTTAGCCTTGGCAACGACGTCTCCAAACAACTTTTTGCCCAGCCAAGAGCTTTCGCTTTCGTCTGTCTGATCCTTGGCATCTTTGCGATGATCCCGGGATTGCCAACTGTCCCCTTTTTAATAATGGCGTCAGCTTCCGGCGCCTTAGCGCTTGTCTTACTGCGCGCCCAATCGGCGTCAGAAGAAGCAAAGGTCGTGACCGAAGAGGTCTCCGCCAAAGATGTCCTGAAAAAACCGGAAAGCATCCTTGGCACGCTCGGGCTTGATCCGCTCTCCCTAAAAGCGGGGCGTAATTTGATCCCGCTGATCGACCCTGGCCAAAAAGGCCCGCTGCTTGAGCGGATCACTTTGATCCGTTACAACATCGGCCAGGAGCTTGGGTTTGTCATCCCCGGAGTCCGGGTCATGGATGACCTGAGCCTGCCGCCGCAGCAGTATACCGTTGAGATCCGAGGGACCAAAGTCTCGAACGGTGAAGCTTATGTCGGCAGCCATCTAATTGATATGTCGCTCGCCCAAGCCAAGGCCAAAAAACTTTCTGGCATTGAAGCCAAGGACCCATTATCAAATGACCTGGTCACTTGGGTGCCGGATGATCTTCTTCCCCAACTGCAAAAGCTGGGGATCACCGCTAAGCCACCAGTTGATGTCATCTCCGACCATTTCTCGGAGATCGTAAAGCGTTACGCCGACGAAATAATGACGAGGCAAAATGTCCAGTCGCTCATTGAATTAGTTAAAAATAATAATGCCGCGATCGTCCGCGAGCTTATCCCCGACCTCTTATCTCTCGGCCAAGTGCATAAAGTCTTGCAGCTCTTGGTCAGGGAGCGCGTTTCTATCCGCGACCTGTCAACGATCCTTGAACGTTTAGCTGATTATGCCCATCTTTCAAGAGATATTAATATTTTGGCCGAATACGTCAGGCAATCGCTGGCAAGGCAAATATGCGAAGCTTACACGGATAAGAAAGGGGTTATTACGGTCGTCACCATCGATCCGGGCTTGGAAGAAACCTTGATCGGTTCGATCCACCAATCAGAGTATGGTTCTTTCTTGGCGGTCGATCCCAATGTCGGCGAAAAGATATTGGTCCAAATTTCCGGCCACATCCAAAACTTTAAACGCTTAAAACTTAAGCCGGTCATCCTTTGCTCCCCAAGATTACGGCCGCACTTTAAACGCTTTATAGAAAGAAGCTATCCTGACCTGGCCGTCCTTTCTTATAATGAAATTGTCCCGCAAGTCAAAGTCCAATCGATCGGCATGATCGGGGTCGAGTCATAAATGTTTACAATTCCCCCCGCCTTTGCTACAATATCAAGGCCTTGACAATACGACGGATAGACCAATCAAAATCAAAAGAGTTACGGAAGATCGGCCGCGCCGGCATAGAAGATGCCCCGCCAGCCGGTATCTCTCCAGTTTTACGGGCTTCCTGGCGCTTTGCCAGGGACACAGCCGAAAGATTTAATAAGGAACTGCTAAACGACCGGACAAAAGAATTCCTTAAAAGTTTAGCTAGAAAGTTCTCATGACCACGCGCCGTGAAGTTGAAGACCGCATAGTCTCCCTTATCCGCGAACAATTCCTAAAGCATAGCGATGAAACGCTTGAAAAATATAAGAACCAGATCAATGCTACCGTTAGATGGTATGTCTCCACCCTGCCCCGCCATATCGCTTCTTCGGAGGCGCATGACCTGGAATCGGAAGCCAAGATCGCGTTCGTCGAATGTTTAAAGACCTGGGACCCGCGGAAAGGCAATTTGTGGACGTATGTCTCGGTCCGCCTCAAAGGCTCGATGCAGGATTACCTCCGCAAGCGCGGCGGCGACCCGGTGGCCGGCCTGTACGAATTCGTCGCTTCGGCCGCCAATGTCTACATGGCTTTTAACAAGAAGAATATTGTCCATGAAGAAGTCGATAAGCTCTCAAACCTGGATTCGGTCATGAAAGACTTTTCAAACAAAGAAAAAACCGTGCTGGAAAATTATTATCAGAATGACAAGACCTTTAAAGAGATAGGCAAAGAGATCGGCCTTTCCGAATCGCAAGTTTCGCGCATTTGCAAAGAAGCCACTCTCAAATTGAAAAAAGGTTTAAAAGCCGAAGACGAAGAATAATTGGGGCCCCCAGGATCAGAGGCCCCAATCGCTAGTCACTCCCCAGTTATTTCACGCAATGAGTTTTACTTTTGTGACAATTTTTTGGACAACCGCAATCACGGCATTTTTTAGCAGGATCGCATTTGGTTTTGTCACAAGTTTGGCAGAGCTTCACTGGACAATTGCCGGCCTGGCATTTGGCAAGAACTGGTTCTTTTACCGCGGCCAGAGCAACGCTTCCGCCTAAGATCAAAGCCAAGAGAAGTGAAGACAATATCGTTTTTTTCATAAGAGACCTCCTAAATTTTATTTGATCAGGATCAGTACAAATGGCTGGTCTTAAGCTAAAGGCGGGCCATTGGGAGGGTGCAAGATCTTATTTTGCACCGAAGAATAGAGAGGAGCTATTTCTCTGACTTTAAAAAGAGCCGAAATTTTTAAGATCGGCATGGCTTTATTCGAAGCGGCAAGGCTAGTTAAATGCAGCGTTGGCGTTTCAAATTGGCTATCGGCTACTTTATCTTGCGCCGACTCCATCGAGCATTGGTTGGTTTCATGATGGCAACAATTACAATGGGTTTGCGTATAACAGACCGGCTGGCTAATTAAAAAAAACGGCAAAAGATAGGCAAGGCACATCTTTTTAAGCATGTTATAAGTGTAGGCATTAAAACTGATAAAAGCAAGGGTTTACAGACAAATCTTGAGTTGTTTAATGATGATCAATGTTGTCGCTGCCAATCTTTTAGTGTAAAATGATGACTTATCATGCGGGAGTAGCTCAGCTGGTAGAGCTTCTGCTTCCCAAGCAGACGGTCGCGGGTTCGAACCCCGTCTCCCGCTTTTTTATTGGCGGCATGGCCGAGTGGTTAGGCAGCGGTCTGCAAAACCGTTTACTCCAGTTCAAATCTGGATGCCGCCTTGTGTTATAATTATTGTATTGATGCGCGCTTAGTCCCGACGATTCGACTTGCGTCGAATGTCGGGATCCCGATTTCCGCTGTAAGCGGAACATCGGGACTCAGCTGGTTAGAGTACTTGTCCCGATGGTCATTAGAATAGATAGTAATGGAATCATCGGGATCCCGAGGCTGAAGCTACCATTATTGCGCGCGCGCTTAGCTCAGCTGGTTAGAGTACTTGCTTGACAGGCAAGGGGTCACAGGTTCGAAACCTGTAGCGCGCAATAATGGATTAGTTTACTCGGGACTTGACAGGTGCCTTGACTTAGCTCGGCACAGGCAAGGGGTCACAGGTTCGCCTGCCCCGAGCGAGGAACGAAGTGACGAGTCGAGGGGAAACCTGTAGCGCGCATTTT
This sequence comes from bacterium, assembly GCA_043812655.1. Classification (GTDB taxonomy): domain Bacteria; phylum Margulisbacteria; class WOR-1; order O2-12-FULL-45-9; family XYB2-FULL-48-7; genus JBDRLW01. The sequence continues at coordinate 84,980 of JBDRLW010000003.1, forward strand.
TATTACCCCGCTCGCTGGAAGGCGTAAAACTCTCCACCATTAAAACAACCCCTATCTGTAAAATCTCTTGGTGGGAAAAGTCGGTCATTACTGCAACGACAAGAAATTATCCAGGTCCCCGGTTTTAATTCCAATAAAGCTTTTCCCATTAAGGGAAAAAAATCATGGCAAAAAGGCAAAAAAAAAGGAAACCACATTAAAAGTACAAAGGTCCGCTTCTAAGAAATCTTGGTTACGAAACGTAATATTGCGGACGTCAAAGCTAGCCCTGATCTCTTCGGCCGCATTGTAAATGTCAAGATCAATTTCAAATCCGGTCACTCTCATAAACCGGGTCGCGGCATAAAAGGCATCCAAACCAAAACCGGTCCCTAAAATCCCTAAAGATTGACCGGTCCCTAGTCCTAATTCGTCAACATAAGTCACAAAATGGTCGACCGGCATCGCCCAGTAAATCGCGTCCCGCGGCCCCGCTGTCCCAAAAACTCGATTATCAAGCGAGGGGTTAAAACCACTTTTTTGATAGACATAATCACGCTCGGCGTTATGGACCGCTTGTTTGATCGCCGGTAATTTTTTCCTGTCCAATAATCTCCCAACTCTCATGATTTTTTATCGGTGGTTTCTTTTGGGGATTTCAAGTAATATTACTTTTTACAATAGAAGATAGAATTTTTTTGGCAGATGTTCTATAATTCACTCAAGTTATAATGAGTTTAGAAGCAATTCGACAAATTATTTTGATGACCGGCTGGCCGATCCTCGCGACCGGCAGTGTTTTATTATTTTTCCTCGCTTATAAATTTTATTTGGATGTGAACCGGGTCGCCCTGGGCAAATTGGTCATGATTATGACCTCGGGCTGGCTGGTCACAATGTATTCCCTGGGCGTTGTCGCGACTTTAGCCATGTTTCTTGATGTCAGGCAAGGGGTCTTTGTCGTTTTCCCCATCTTTTTAGTCTGGGCGATAACCATGGTCCTGCTTTCGGCTAATGTATTCCAATGGTCGCGCAAAACCGTTGATATCAATAATTTCTATCAGGACATTGAAAGAAAATACCAATTAATATTTGATATTTCTCCCGAAGCAATCCTGCTTTTGGATGTTAACGGCAATGTTATCACTGCCAATAAGCGCTTGGAAGAATGGGTCAATTATCGGACTGAAAACATTCTTGGGTCAAAATTAACCGGCCTTAATTTTATTACCGAAAAAAGCCGCGAACTGATCAATCAAAACTTTAACCGCCGGTTAAAAGGCGAAATCCTTCAGCCCTACCAAATAGAGATCATTGCCCGTGACGGCTCGCATAAATACTGGCGGGTGATCGACACTATGGTCCATAATGATAAAGGACAGCCGCTTAATAGCCTGACCATGATAAGCGATGTCACCAAACAGGTGGAGATCGAAAAATTGCATGATGACCTCATTCACATGATCGTGCACGATCTTAAAAATCCTTTGTCCGCTATCTCCGGCACAGCTGATCTATTCCTTTCTGGTACCGCTTGCCAATTTGATGAGAAGCAAAAGAACCTGGTCGAAAATATCGATTTCGCCGCCAAAAAGATGACCAACCTGGTCATGGACCTATTACAGGTCAAACAAACAGAAGAAAATAAACTAGTCTTAAATAAAACTACTTTCCCTGCCACAGAGCTGCTGCAAAATATTAGTTGGCTCAAACAATATTCGGAAAAACAAGAACGGCGGTTAAAGGCCGAGATTCCTGCCGATCTAATGATCACCGCTGATAAAAATCTTGTGGGCCGTATCTTGGAGAATTTGCTTTCCAATGCCATTAAACATACTCCAGCCAACGGGGAAATAAATCTTCGGATCAAAAAAGACGGTGAACGGATTAACTTTGAGGTCCAAGATGCTGGCGAAGGCATCCCCAAAGAATATCTGGACAGAATTTTTAACAAATTTTTCAAGGTCGAAGGCCAGATCCAGTCAACTAAAATTGACACTGGCTTAGGCTTGACCTTTTGTAAAATGGCCGTGGAGGCCCATGGCGGAGAGATTGGAGTGGCCAGTGAGCCTGGCAAGGGATCGCGTTTTTACTTCTATCTGCCGGTTTGACTCCGCTTCTCCCCTTCTGCTAAAATGATAGTTGTAATGCCCATTCAGGAACAGTGCCGAATAATTGAGCAGAAAAAAGTCGGGCCAAGGCATTTCAAATTAACCCTTCTCTCGCCAAACATTACCTCACAAGCTAAACCCGGACAATTTGTAGAGGTTAAATGTTCTGATAATTATGAGCCCCTCCTCCGTCGCCCGATCAGCCTCCACAAGGTCAACTTAATTGATGGCACTTTTGAACTTTTATATGAAGTGGTTGGCATTGGCACTGAATTATTAAGCAAATACAAAGCTGACCAAGAACTTGATATCTTGGGCCCGCTCGGTACCGGTTTTAAGATCGACCCAGCCAAAAAAGTCCACGTTCTAATTGGCGGCGGCATGGGCGTTGCGCCTTTGCTAGCTCTTGCAACGCAAATTACAAACAACAAATTACAAATCACAAATGCCACTTACATTCTTCTAGGCGCAAGATCAAAAGACTTTGTCATAGAAGAAAAAACGTTCCGCAGTATGACAGACCAAATATTGGTTTCTACCGACGACGGAACTTACGGCAAAAAGGGTTTTATTTCGGACATCTTACTTGATTTACTCAACAACACCCTAACCCCTACCACCTACAACCTAACCACTCTCTACGCCTGCGGCCCCAAGCCGATGCTCCGTGCCGTAGCCGAGATCGCCTACCAGAAAAAGATCGATTGCCAACTTTCGATGGAAGAGCGGATGGCTTGCGGGATCGGTGCCTGTAAAGGGTGCGCGGTTAAGACCACCAATGGTTATAAAATGGCTTGCAAAGATGGCCCGGTTTTCGACTCGAAAGAGATAATTTGGTGAACCTGAGAATGAATTCTCGGTTCCATTTAACGGATGCAAAAATAAATTTTCGCATCCTAGGAAACGATAAAAATGCTCTATCATTATAATTTCAGGACTTATTTAAGGAAACCGACCTTGGAAGATAAGGAAATAAGGTTATTTCTAAAAGAAATTTTCCTTGAAATATCCAAAGAAAAAGGTTTTGATATTATCGAATGCGAAATACTATCGGAACATGTCCATATTTTAATTGAACACAGCTATACCTTAAGCACTTCGCAAGTCATGAAATTTTTGAAAGGTATTTCCGCAAGGAGACTTTTCCAGCAATATCCTACTAATAGGTTTGAACACAAAAAACTTTGGGGAAGATCATTTTTCGCCAAAAAGATCACTAATGAAGAAAAAGATAATGTTATTGATTATATTAGGAACCAAAGAAATGAAGAAGGTATTGATAAAAGATTCTAAGGGTGCGAGAATTTATTCTCGCGGGCCCCTGAATAACCGCGAATTCATTCGCAGGTTGGAGGGTTTTGAACATGCTTAATATAGAATTGTTAGGGCTTAAGCTAAAAAATCCGATCATGGTCGCTTCGGGGACCTTTGGTTGGGGAAAAGAATACGCGGATTATATTGATTTAAATCAACTTGGCGCAATCATCACCAAGAGCATTACGCTTCAAGCTCGAGCCGGCAACCCACCACCCCGGATAGTTGAAACGCCAAGCGGGATGCTTAATTCGATCGGCCTGCAAAACGATGGCATAGAATCGTTCATAAAAAACGACCTCCCCTTCCTGGCTAAGTTTGAAACACCAACCATTGTGAATATCGCCGGCGAGTCAGCAAATGAATATTCTAAACTCGCGCAGCTATTAGATAAAGAAAACACCGTTAAAGCGATCGAAATAAATATTTCTTGCCCTAATGTAAAGAAAGGCGGCATGTCTTTTGGTGTCGACGCCAAATTAACAAAAGAAGTTGTTTCCGCCGCGCGCAAAGCAACTAAAAAGCCGCTGATCGCCAAGTTAACTCCTAACGTAACGGATATCACCGTGATCGCCAAAGCGGCCGTTGATGGCGGCGCTGACGCCCTCTCCCTCATCAATACCGTAGTCGGCATGGCGATCGATATTGAAACTGGAAAATCAAGGCTTGGGATGTTAACCGGCGGATTATCCGGCCCGGCGATCAAACCGATCGCGGTCAGGATGGTTTATGAAGCCGCTCACGCGGTGAAAGTGCCGATTATCGGGATCGGCGGGATCATGTCCGGGAGCGACGCGGTCGAGTTTTTCTTAGCCGGTGCTAAGGCGGTTCAAATCGGCACCTGCAATTTTGTTGATACCAAGGCTCCAATTCGTATCATTCAAGAGGTAGCCAATTATGTACATCGACACCCACGCGCACTTAACTTTTCCTGAATTTAAACCGGATCTTCCCGAAGTTATTAAACGAGCCAAAGAAGCCGGGCTTGAAGCCATAATTAATATCGCTCTTGATGATGAAGCGATTAAACGATCGTTAGAGATCGCGGCCGCTTACCCCGGTTATATTTTTAACGCGGCCGGCATCCATCCCCACGAAGCATCCACCTGGCACGAAAACGATTATCAGAAATTCAAAGACTTATCTTTAAAGCACACTTTCGTCGCCATTGGTGAGATCGGCCTTGATTATCATTATAAGTTATCACCTATAGAAGAGCAGACAAAGGTTTTCCGTAAATTTCTCCAGCTCGCTCAAGAGCTTGATCTGCCGGCGATCATCCATTCCCGTGAAGCCGCCAAAGATACGATCGATATCTTAAAAGAGGAGAATAAAGGCAAACTTAAAGGAGTTCTTCACTGCTTTGCCGGCGATATGGAACTGGGTAAAATAGCGCTGGAAATGGGTTTATATATCTCTTATACCGGGAACATCACCTTCCCCAAAGCGGAGAATTTCCGTCAAACCATTAAACAAATCCCTTTAGATCGATTATTAATAGAAACTGATTGCCCGTTTCTGGCACCACAACAATATCGAGGTAAAAGAAATGAGCCGGCCTATGTTGTTAAGGTGGCGGAGAAGATCGCGGAAATAAAAGGTATAACGCTAGAAGAAGTCGCTAAACAAACCACAAAGAACGCAAAAGTTTTATTTATTGGCTGACTTTGCGGGCATAAAGATAAGCATTACCAGCCGAGACGGCGGTTGTTCCAGCTAATATAATATTCCAGTTGATCGCGCCGGGAGTTACCTGCGCAGCAATGACATAACCCCAAAAAGTAGCAAAGGGGACAGTTTGCCAAAAAGTAACGTCAAATTCTGTCCAGAAGTTCCGTTTTTCCGCTTCATTGGTGGCGGCAAAACAGAACCCGCCCAAGAGAACAATAATTAATAATAGCGATAATATCCTGCGCACGTTAAGGAATTATAACATGGCCGAAGATGATCTCATAAGTCGCGGGGATAAAACCGTCCTGGCCATATTTATTCTGATATTTCCTAAAGGCAGAAAAATTGACCGACTTGCTTTTATCTGTGGTTTGCGCCCCGATCCCTTTTAAATGAAGAAGAAGCTCTTTAATGGTCTTAAATTTTTGCTCGACTTTTATTGTCTCAAAGCTTACTACTGCAAATTTATCTTTAGCCAAAGAAATCAACTCGTTAATAGAAAGGAATGTATTGACCCTAAAACCGCTCTCTTTTAATTCTTTCAACGTCTCCGGCCCAAAAGTTGAAAAATGGAACCCCCCCCCAGGCTTAAGAACTCTGCTAACTTCAGAAAAGACTTTGCCGGCATCCATCCATTGAAGTGAGGCATTAGAAACAACCAGGTCAAAAGCATCATCAGTAAAGGGAAGTGCTTCTCCATCACCAAGCTGACAGCCTTCATGCTTATTGCTTGCCACTTCGACCATTCCCGGCGCAATATCAAGGCCGATCATTGAAGCTCCTGGGAATAACCCTTTCATCTTGCCAATTAGATAACCGGTGCCGCAGCCAAGGTCGAGGATTGAAACAAGTTCGGAGTTAGGAGTTGGGAGTTGGGATAATAATTTGTCAGCCAAGGTCTTCTGTAAAACAGCGTGCTGGTCGTAATTTTTGGCGCTGGCGGAAAAATTACGGCTAATTTCTTTTTTATCCAACATATTTTTTAAATTCTTCAGGGGCTTCCAGCATCGGCGCGTGCCCTGCCCCTTTAAGTATGATCAATTTACTGTTTTTAATTTCTTTGTTCATATATTCCGCCGCGCCAGGCAAACAGATCTCGTCTTGGTCGCCATGGATGATTAGAGTTGGGCAGTTAATTTTTGGCAATAACGATCTCAAGTCAACTTTGGCTAGTTCAGCCAATTCTTCAAAAACCCTCACCCCATTCCCCTCTCCCCCGCCTACGGCGGGCAAGCACGGTAGAGGGGTAGTCTTTATTTTATCGGTAAAGATTAAATCATAAAAAACCTTGATACCTTCCACTTTTATTTTCTTCTCCAATCTTCGCAATATGGCTAAAGGGATCGCGTGGGGAAAATCATCGGAACGAATAAATTTGGGGGTTGTTGAGACTAGAACTAGAGAATTGATCTTCTCTGGCGCCATCGCTGCCATCAGCATCGCTACCATCCCTCCCATCGACCAGCCGACTATCCTTATCTTTTCTCCTACGCCTATGCCTTTTAATAATCCCTCCGCCGTCCCTTTTATATCTTCAAACATCAAATGCGGCTTTTCACCATTGGTTTGATTGCGCCAAACCTCCGGAGTAGTCGCAAAGCCATGTAAATAAACGGTTTCCATATAACCATGTTATAATTTATCAGATGAATTATCAAGAATTAGCCGACAGAATTATTACTAAGAACGATCTTGATCCGTTAGAAGCCCTTTCTCTTCTCCATACTCCCAACTCCCAACTCCTAACTTTTCTAGCTGCCGCCGAAAAGATCAAGTGGCACTTTAAAGGAAATAAAGTAAAACTCTGTGCCATTGTTAACGCCAAATCCGGCCGCTGCAGTGAAAACTGCAACTTCTGCGCCCAATCAAGCCATCACCAGACTGGCGTAAAAACCTACCCGCTTCTATCGGCGGAAGAGATGACTAACGCTGCTAAATCGGCCGAAAAAGTGATGTCCGCGACTTGTTTCTCGATTGTCACCTCCGGCAAAACTGTCCATTCAGAGGCGGAAATGGCTGCCATTGCCTCATCTGTCCAGGCAATGACCAATGAAACAAACCTCAACCGTTGCGTCTCTCTTGGCATTTTAAATAAAGAACAGATCATGCAATTAAAAGAATCGGGGCTAAAGCGTCTCCACCATAACCTTGAAACAGCCGAAAGTTTTTTTAGTCGGATGTGTACGACCCATACTTATCAAGATCGGATCAAAACGATTAAATTGGCCAAAGAAGCGGGACTTGAAGTCTGCTCCGGCGGGATCTTTGGCCTGGGTGAAACCTTGGAGCAAAGGATTGAACTCGCTTTTGCCTTAAAAGAATTGAAAGTCCAGTCTGTCCCCATTAATATCTTAAACCCAATCCCTGGAACCCCAGCGGAAAAAAATCACCAACCCCTCACCCCATTTGACACCCTAAAACTTGTTGCCGCTTATCGCTTTATTTTGCCAACCTGTGATCTTGGCCTTTTTGGCGGCCGGGAGCAAGCGCTCGGCAGCCTACAACCATTAATGTTCTTAGCCGGCGCCAATGTTACGCTAGTCGGCAACTATCTAACTACTAACGGCCAAGCTCCGGAAAATGATCTGCGAATGATCAGAGATCTGGAATTAGTGGTTGCCAACAACTAAACTCTTCTGTTATGATATGCTTAAATCTAAAGACTCATTAAATGAGGGGGTGATAGCGAACAGTTTTTTTGGCCCAAAATATTTCTAGGAGGGAAAAATGAAGAATTTTATTGGTGTATTGCTTGTTGTTGTTTTATTTGCTTCTGCCTCTTTCGCGGAATTATTAACGACTGCCAACCCTATCGGCCAAGGTAAATGGGCTGTCTTGGGGGCTTACGCGTCGGATTCTCAGTTGTTTAACTCTAATGTCACTGGTTCGACCATTGGCGGTTATGTCGGTTATGGCCTAGATAATAAGAGTGATCTCCTTATCCAAGCCGGACAAACAACTTTTGGTAATGGCTTATCCGCAAAAATTACCGGCTATGGCGCTTTTCTAAAACACCAGCTATTTGCTGAAAATGCTGATCTTCCAGTTTCAATCGCTGTTGGAGCCGGTTATAAGTTAACATCTTATGATAACACTGCCGGATCTGTGACTGGAGGCAATCAATTAATCGCCGCGGTCGGAGTCAGTAAGATGATGCTTCCTTTAATTCCTTACGGCGGCCTGACTTACAGGGGAACAAATTTTAATGGCGTCACCATGCTAACCCAAACGGATCTAACTGTAGGCTCCGCTTTCCCTTGGTCAGAACAAGGTGTGATCTTTGTTGAATATACTAACCAATTTTCATCACAGAACGGGCTAAATTATACTGCCGGACAGATCGCTGCTGGTGTCGGCTATACGATCTAATTCCAGTTTCTTGTGAGCTTAGACAGCCCCGTTTAACCGCGGGGCTGTTTTTTTATGATGCGTGAATTTATTATCCAAAAAATAAAAGAATTAAAAAGGACCGGACTTTTCCGCGAGCTCCGCCAATTAGGGGGAAATACTATTAACTTTTCCTCTAACGATTATCTTGGCTTATCCAAGCATCCGCTAGTTAAAGCCCGGGCATTAGAAGCGATCAATGGGTTTGGGTTTGGGGCTGGGGCATCCAGGCTAATTTCCGGCAATACTAAGTTACACGAACAATTAGAGAGAAAGATCGCAGAGTTTAAAGGCCGCGCGGCTGCCCTAGTTTTTTCCACCGGCTATATGGCAAACCTAGGGGTTATTACTTCAATGGTTGATGAGAATGATGCGGTGATAATTGACCGCTTAAATCACGCTTCAATAATTGATGCCTGTAAATTATCAAAAGCTAAATTACAAGTTTACGCCCATAAAGACCTGGCCGCGCTTAAAAAGATCTTAGAACAATCAGCTAAATATAAAAAACGCCTAGTCATCACCGATTCTGTTTTCAGTATGGATGGCGACATCGCCACACTACCGGAGATTATTAAATTAGCTAAAGAATACAATGCGATTACCATTATCGATGAAGCGCACGCGACTGGGGTACTAGGGGCTAGGGGCAAGGGAATAGAGGAATATTTTGGAATAGAAGGACAAATTGATATTGTGATGGGAACACTGTCAAAGGCGCTTGGAAGCATTGGCGGGTTCGTCGCTGGCAGCCAGGAATTAATTGACTACTTAAGGAATAAAGCCCGGAGTTTTATTTATACGACCGCCCTCCCCCCCGCCGCCTGCGCCGCTGCTTTAGCCGCGCTAGAAGTTATTGAAAAGGAACCAGGACTAATAAGGAACCTGCGAATAAATTCGCGGTTCCTTAGGGAAAAGATCAGCAAAATTAATCATGCTGATCCCAAAAATGGAACCGAGACTTTAGTCTCAGGTTCTGATGAAACCCCCATCATTCCAATTATGATCGGAGATACGGAGAAAACCATGAAAGTCTCAGCACAATTATTAGAACGCGGGTTTTTTGTCTCCGGCATCCGCCCACCAACCGTCCCTGAAGGTAAATCGCGTTTACGAATTACGTTATCAGCTTTACATACAAAAAAGGAGATAGAATGCCTGGCATCTTTATTACAGGAACTGATACCGGCGTAGGGAAAACTTACGTAACGGTTTTGCTGGCAAGATACTTTGAAGAACAAGGCCTTGATGTCGGAGTGATGAAACCGATCTCAACCGGACCAAAACCGGAAGATGACGCTTTATATCTTAAAAAGAAACTTAAACTTTCCGACCAGCTGAAGCTGATCAACCCTATTCATCTAAAACATCCCCTTGCCCCGCTCCCCGCTTCCCAACTGGAAAGGAAAAAGCTAGACCTAAAAGCGATCTTTAGATCTTATCAAACATTGGAGAAAAAACATGATCTTGTCTTAGTCGAAGGCGTTGGCGGCGTAATGGTACCGATCAAAAAAGATTATTTTGTGATCGACCTGATCAAAGAGTTAAAACTCCCTACTGTTATAGTTGCGCGGGCGGGGCTGGGGACGATCAACCATACCTTGCTGACAATTGAAGCGCTAAAGAAGAAGAAAATTAAAATCATGGGAATAATTTTAAATGGATTTAAGGGGAAAGAGTTGTCGGAAAAAAGTAATGCCTCGACCATCGAAGAAATAAGCGGAGTCCCGGTCCTAGCTAAATTAGCTTATCGGTAAAGAAACAGTTAACTTCGTTCCCTTACCTAACCCTTCAGACTCTGCCCAGATCTTTCCGCCATGTGCCTCCACAAAGTTTTTACAAATATATAAACCTAAGCCCAAGCTCATAGCTTCCCGCGCTTGAGTTGTATCAACCAGATAAAACCTATCAAACAAATGGGGTAAATTTCCCTTTTCGATCCCAAGCCCATTATCTTTAACCGTTATGAACAGGTTTTCTGCTTCCCGTTTCACCTCAACATCTATTTCCCCGCCTTCTTTTGAGTATTTGATCGCATTGCCTAATAAATTATGGATGATCCGCTGGAACATGTTTTTATCCCCATTGATAAAGACGTTCTCATGGGGCAATTTCATTTTGAGCAATATTTTTTTCGTTTCCAGCTGCGGCTTTATCTCCTTAATTATTTCATCAAGCTCAATATTTATCGAGAATCTTTCTCGGTTTAAGGCTAATTTACCAAATTCCATCCTAGTATAATCAAGAAGGGTCTCAATCAATTTTTTTAATGCATGCCCTTGGCGCTTAATAATATCGATGATCTCTCTTTGCTTGGTCGTTATCTCCCCAGCTAATCCATCCATTAACAGGTCTGAAGAGCTTAAAATAGTTGCCAATGGTGACTTAAGGTCATGGGAAACGATCGACAAGAACTCATCTTTTGTTTTATCCAACTTTTTTAATTCTTTGTTGGCGGCTTCCAGCAAGAAACGGGAACGAACCTCGCGATATCTAAGCTGATACTGGATCTCTACGAATACCGCCATAAGCAACAACGCGCATAAAGGATTAGTAATTAAGGAAGCCCATTGTCCTGGCGCTAAATGCCCTTGCAAAATATAATAAATGATCATGCCAGCTAATGGTAAAGCAATTGTAATAATGATCTCCTTTAAGCCATAAACATTGCCTAAAGTCGCCCCGATCATCGTGACGATCAAAGCCTGCACCGCTTCAACCTTCATGCCGGAAAAAATAACTATACCTTCACCCATTATTATTAAGCCCATTTTTATCAGTATAAATAGGCCTGGAGCTAAGGATTTTCTTTTAAACACCATAACTAAAATAATAAATAGGATCGAAGGTATTATTATGCAAAGGCGAGAAGCTGCAGCCATCAAAAGATGAATAATATAAACATCTTGATAAAGAAGAGGAATAATAACTAGTACTATTAAAACCGAAAAAATCGTACCGATCTTGACCGACAACCCCTCAAGTTCTTGATTAAAAGCCTCTTTTATTTTAGCTTCAATATTTAATGCCATTTTCCATCCCTTAGTTCATAGACTAAACTCACAACCACAATACTTCTGCCGATATATATTATACTCCCGTGAAAGTGTTCTGCCTATCTGATACGCTTTTTCTTTGTCCAGGTCAAATTTTATATAATTAAGTTGATAATTAGAAGCTATCTCTTCGCCTAACTTATTGATATGATCGGTCTCCTTGTAGCGATTATTGCTTAAAGTCGTTCCAAATGCCAGCAGTCTTTTCTCCTTGGCAGCCTTCGCAGTTCTTAGCAAACGATATTTAAAGCATAAACGACAGCGCAGACTGTTCTCTGGATAACTTTCCGGTGGCTCTGGCAAGTTGCTTTTCAGGTAATCCAACCATTCTTGGTGGTCATATTCGCCTTCCTCCAAATTAAGCCCAAAAATATCCGCAACTTTCCTAACTTCAACCAAGCGCTTATTATATTCCGCCCGCGGATAAATATTGGGATTATAGAACAAAAGCGTCGGCTTCTCCGTCTTTACGATCGGCAAGGCACACGGGGCGCAACAAACGTTAAGGAGCAATTGACCGCTTTCAATATTCACCATATACTAAATATATCATGCTGGAGAAATGGGATAAAGAGTACGTTTGGCACCCATTCACCCAAATGAAAACGTGGGTGACGAATAAGCCTTTGATTATTGAACGAGGCGATGGAGTATATCTTTATGATACTGATGGGAACAAATATATCGATGGAGTATCATCACTTTGGGTCACGGTCCACGGCCACCGTAAAAAAGAGATCAATGATGCGATCAAAAAACAGCTCGATCTGGTCGCCCATTCCACTTTTCTTGGCTTAAGCAACGTCCCGGCAATCAAGCTAGCAAAAAAGCTGGTTGAAATTACACCCAAAGGTTTAAATAAAGTCTTTTATTCCGACAATGGCTCGACGGCGGTCGAGATAGCGTTAAAGATGGCGTTTCAATACTGGCAACAAAGCAACAAATTACAAGCGCCAAATAACAAACAATACCAAAATCACAAATACAAAACCAAATTTATCACTTTAGAAAACGCTTATCATGGTGATACTGTCGGCTCGGTTTCGGTGGGAGGAATTGATCTATTCCATAAGATCTATCGTCCGCTCCTATTCAAATCTTTCAAGGTTAAACCTGGGGATGTTGCTGGCTTGGAGCGATTAATGGCTAATCATCACCTGGAAATCGCCGCGATGATCGTTGAACCTTTGGTCCAAGGAGCGGCGGGAATGATCATGATGCCAAAAGGATACCTCAAGAAAGTCCGCAGGCTTTGCACCAAGTACAATATATTACTGATCGCTGACGAAGTGGCGACCGGATTTGGCCGGACCGGGAAAATGTTTGCCTGCGAACATGAAAATGTCTCCCCCGATATTATGTGCGTTGCCAAAGGACTGACTGGCGGTTATTTACCAATTGCTGCTACTATGACTACTAATAAGATCTATAATGCTTTTTTAGGCAAGCCAGAGGAGAATAAAACCTTTTTCCACGGCCACACCTTTACCGGCAACCCGCTTGGCTGTGCCGCCGCCCTCGCCTCCCTAGACTTGTTTAAAAAAGAAAAATTATTAACTCATGTCCAAAATAACATTAAACTCTTAACTAAAGAACTAAAGAACTTTACTAAATTAAAAGGGGTAAAAGAAGTTCGCCAATGCGGGATGATGGTCGGGATAGAGATTACTGGCCATCCCCAAGAAGTTATCCTGGAAGCCAGGCAAAGAGGCGTTATCATCCGCCCGCTCGGTAATGTTATAGTTTTGATGCCGCCGCTTAGCATCACTCCAAAAGACTTGCGCCAACTCCTACAAATAGCTTACAAATCGATCAAAACAGTAACGGATTAAGGACTGTTAATCCTCTGTCTTAGCGTGTTATAATTTTATTGATGAAAAAGAATATCTTTATTACTGGCGCCTCTGGTTGTGTCGGTCACTACCTGTTTGACGCTTTAGTCAATAACCCGGAATATAACCTTCACCTGCTGGTCAGGGACCCGCGCAAATTAAAGTATGATCCGACCGCCTTTGCCAACGTCAAAGTCGTCCAGGATGATCTTAGAAACATTGAACGCCTAACCCCGATCTTGAAAGAAATGGACTATGTGATCCATGTTGCTGCCGGTTGGGGTGGTGAAAAAGAAAATTATGATTGGACGATCAACCTCTTCAACTCACTCGACCCGGCACGTTGCCAGAAAGTAATCTATTTTTCTACGGCCAGCATCCTGGGGCCGGACGGCCAACCAACAGCAGTAGCTGGAACAAACGGTACCCATTATATCCGCAGCAAATATGAACTGCATAAGATCCTCCCCAGTTTAAAGATCTACCCTAAAGTCACGACAATTTTACCTACTTGGGTTTTGGGCGGCGATGACCGGCATCCCTACTCTCACGCCTCTCAAGGGATAATTGACCTAAAAAAATGGCTCCCATTGATCTGCTGGTTTACCGTCGACGCCTCATTCCATTACATCCATGCGAGAGACCTGGCTTTGATAAGCGGCTATTTATTGGAGCATGAAGTTAAAGAAAAAGAATTGATCGTCGGCAACGCGCCAACAACCGCCAGCCAGTTCTTGCGGGATGTCTGCGCCCATTATCAGGTCCCGGTATATTTTCAGTTGCCGATCTCACTCCCACTAATTAAGGGCTTAGCCCAGGCAACAGGACATAAACTTGCGCCTTGGGATCTTTATTGTTTTGAACAGCGCCATTTTGTTTTTAAAACTGTCAACGCGGCTACTTTTGGCTTGCCGGAGGACCTTAGCACGATCGGCCAGATATTAGGGTTGCTCTAACTATGGCGCGACTAAATATCCTGATCATCACCAAATGGTATCCATCAGAAGTCCATCCCAAATCCGGAGTGTTCGTTGAGGAACTTGCTAAAGCGCTCAGCGCGCGACATAATGTCACCGTCTTATTTGCCTATCCCTCACCCCGTCCGCTTAAGGGCTTTTTTGGAGTGCAGACAGAAGAAACCCCCGGCTTGAAAATAGTGCGGGTAAAATATTGGAATCTTCTCCCCCTACCGGGCATACTGGAAACATTCTTGTTTAACTGGTGGATCAAAAGAATATATAAAAAAGTTCTGGCTCCAGCCTACCACCCAGATATCATTAACGCCCATGTTTACCGCTCCGCCACCTCCGCCCTAGCGATCGGTAAACTAACTAAAGCGCCTGTAATCCTCTCCGAACATTCATTGGAACTGCTTGACCAAAAAGAACTGACCCCGGAATTTAAGCTGTTTGCCCGGCACTATCTGCCAAAGTTTTTCCAAATTCTCCCGGTCAGTACTGCCTTAAAAAATGAATTGGCAAGATTCGCCCCCCAAGTTAAAATGACGGTTGTGCCTAATGTCGTTGACACCAACATTTTCTATCCTGCTCCAGCGCAAAACAAAACAACAGCGCCACTAAAGAGAATCTTAACCGTCTCCCTATTAATGCCGGTCAAAGGCATAACAGAGCTATTAACAGCGGTCAACAGGCTCAAACGTAAGCGGCAGGATTTTGTCCTGGACATTGTTGGTGATGGCATTGGCCGCAAATCTTTGGAGACTATCGTGACCGAACATCAACTGGAGCGTTTTGTTAAATTTCATGGATTAAAGTCTAAACAAGAGATCGCTACGTTCATGCGCGAGTGCGCATTTTTTACCCTGCCAAGTTGGATGGTAACGTTTGGCGTGGTTTTTATTGAAGCGATGGCTTGCGGCAAACCGATCGTCGCGACCAACGTAGGCAATATTCCTGATCTAGTCAATGAAGAGAGAGGAAGATTGGTCCCGCCACGTGATCCTGTCGCTCTTGAAGGGGCGTTGAGCTGGATGCTAGATAACTATACTGCTTATCCCTCAACCAAGATCGCCCAATTTGCCCGCGACCACTTTAGCTATCCGGCGGTTGCGGCCAAGCTGGATCAAATATTTCAAGAGGTGTTACAGCAATGATCACTTTTATTCCTCACCATGTGCCGCTTAAAAGCCAAGCAAATCAAGGATCATTTGTCCGGGTACGGAGCCTTGTCACTTTTGTAAACAGCCTCCCTGGCGGCAGTGTCTTTACCCCTTCCCGCGTCTGTTTTGATTATATTTCTGGCCTACTGCTGATCCTGGCTAAGATCCGTTTTGCTAAAAACAAAATTATTCTTTTTAGTTATCCCAACTTTCCCTTCTTCGATCCTAACATCATTAATTATTTCTTTTTTAATATTTTTATTAAACTGGTTAAACGTCTGGCCATGAATACAAATAAAAAGATTATCCTCGACGTTGATGATGTTCCCAGCATCAGTGAATCCTATCTTAGCAAATGGCCTCTCCCACCAAAATTACTGGCACGCCGCAAGGTCATGGAAAAACGGTTATTTGACATCGCGGATATCATCTGGGTGATCACTAAGAACCAGGCCAAGATCATGAGTGAACTCTACAGCCTGGATGAAAATAAATTTGTCGCCGCTCCCAACGGCAACTCTAGATCGAACACCCAGCCTTCCCTGTCAGATAATGGCAAGATAAGATTTGTCTTTGCCGGAGCATTCTTTCTGACCGGGATCAAAGAAATGATCCTCTCTTTCAACAGATTAATAACTACCCAGCCAACAGAATTATATCTGCTTGGCCCATACGCCGGCTGGTTAAAGAAATTCCTGAAAGAGCTGAACGATCCGCGCATCCACTATCTGGGCAGTCTTAATTCCCAGGCTTGTGAAGCGGTCGTCAAATCGTGCCAGGTCGGCCTGCTCACTTATGACCCCAAGGAAAAATATTGGGCGATCGCCCATCCGGTTAAACTTTCGCTCTATATTACCTGCGGCCTGCCGATCATTTCCACTAATGTTAAAAATATTGCCGATCTTATCACCGAATCACAGATTGGTTTGGTCAGCCCAACTTACAACATGACTGACACGATGGAGCAATTGGTAAAAAACACTGAAATGCGCCTGCAAATGGCCGCGAATTGCGCTAAAATAAAAGAGGATTATTATTTTGACACCATATATAATAAGGCTCTGGAGCTAAGCTTGGCAAAACTGGGGATGAGGAGGTAACCATGGATCGGCAAGTGCTTGAGCAGAAAAAAGCGGAACTGATAAAGAAATACGGGCCTTGGACCGGCCACAATATTAAATTGCCTGGCAATATCTTCACCATTGGCGAAAAGAGGACTGGTGACGAGATCAAGCTAAAACGCAACCTCCAGATCATCTCTGACATCACGCAAAAACCATTCAACCAATTACGGGTTTTGGACTTAGCCTGCCTGGAAGGACTCTACTCCGTGGAAATAGCAAAACTCGGGGCCAAAGTCGTAGGGATCGAAGGACGGGAAGCGAACATTGAAAAAGCCAAGTTTGCTAAAGAAGCTCTTGGCTTGGCCAATCTTGATTTTTTCCTTGATGATGTCCGCAATCTAAGCCAAAGCAAATATGGCTCTTTTGATGTCGTACTATGTTTGGGCATTCTCTACCACCTTGACGAGCCGGATGTTTTTCGTTTTATGGAAAAGATCTCCGAGGTCTGTACCGGCCTGGTTATTATCGACACCCACATCAGTCTTTCTAACAGGAAAACGGTTAGTTTCAATGGGCAAAAATATCAGGGGAAATATTTCCGGGAACACAATCCCTGGACTAGCCTGGAAAAGAGAAAAAAAGCCCTCTGGGCCTCGCTGGATAATGTCAAGAGTTTCTGGCCGACACGGGAATCATTGGTCAACCTCTTAGCTGCCGTCGGTTTTACTTCCGTTTATAGTTCGCTCTATCCGCCCGATGCCAAAGAGCCACGTGATCGAGCCACTTTTGTCGCGCTCAAGGGGAAAAAATCATGAAAACAATTACGCTAGGAATAATCGGCTTTGGTTACTGGGGCCCTAATTTGGCTAGAAACTTTTTTGCCCTTGATGAATGTAAGGTAAAGTATATTGTTGATCTTTCTCCTGCCAGGTTAGCCACGGCAAAAAAATGCTATCCATCGGTAATTACTACTGATAATCTGGAATCGGTCCTGGATGATCTTGAGGTTGACGCGGTTGTTATTGCCTCGCCTGTCGCCACCCATTTCCAGTTCGCTAAAAAAGCCCTAGCCAAAGGCAAGCATGTCCTCTTGGAAAAACCGATGACCCGCCTCGTTTCAGAGGCCGAAGAGCTTATCGAACTCGCCAAAAAACAAAGCCGCATCCTGATGGTCGACCACACCTTTTTGTACACTGGCGCGGTCAAAAAAATCAGGGAAATGATCGATAAGGATCAGATTGGCAAAGTCCAATATTTTGATTCTACCAGGATCAACCTGGGGCTCTTTCAACACGATATAAATGTTATCGGTGATCTGGCGCCGCATGATCTATCTATCTTAAGTTATCTGGTGGATGAAGTCCCTATCAGTGTCATTGCGACAGGTGTTTCCCATACCGATAATAAAGTGGAAAATATTGCTTACCTGACCTTGAACTACAAAAGCGCCATGATCGCCCATTTCACCCTCTCTTGGTCCTCCCCTGTCAAGATCAGGAAAACATTGATCGGCGGGACTAAAAAGATGGTCGTTTACGATGACCTGGAACCGACCGAGAAGGTCCGCGTCTATGACACCGGCTTTAAACCGAGCGAGAGTCAAAAACTACTGATCGATTATCGCGTCGGTGATATTTATATCCCTAAGATCGAACAGACCGAGGCTCTCTGCGAATTAGCCAAGGACTTTATGGCAGCAATAACCACAGGAAAAGCACCACTTTCCGATGCTAAGAAGGGGCTAGAGGTAGTCCGTATTCTAGAAGCAGCAGAAAGATCGATCAAGAATCATGGACAAGAGGTTAAACTATAATGAAAGAGCTCAATATTGATGACGCCAAGCAATCCTTAAAAAATGTAATGGTCGGGGAAAATGTTAAGATCTTTAACTTTGTTAACGCTTATGGCTGTTCCATTGGCGACGGGAGCAAGATCGGTTCGTTCGTCGAGATCCAAAAGAACGCGCGCATCGGCAAGAACTGCAAAATTTCCAGCCACACATTTATCTGCGAAGGAGTAGAGATTGCCGATGGGGTTTTTGTGGGGCACAATGTTTCCTTCATCAATGATAAATATCCCAAAGCCGTCAATCCAGACGGCACTTTGCAAAATGATACCGACTGGCAAGTGGTTAAAACAGAAGTTGGTAAAGGCGTCTCGATCGGGACAAGTGCCACCATCCTTTGCGGCATAAAAATCGGGGCCAACGCCATCGTTGGGGCTGGCTCAGTTGTCACCAAAGATGTTCCGGCTGGAGCAGTCGTCGCCGGCAACCCCGCTCGACCGATCAAATCGGGAGTGAAAAAGTGAACGTCCCTTTTCATGACTTAAAAAAACAACATGGTTTATTAAAAAACGAGATCGATCAGGCGATCTCGCAAGTTTGCAATGAAACCGCTTTTTCTGGGGGCCATTATGTTGAGCTGTTTGAGGCTGACTTTGCCAAACACTATTCTTTTACCGCGGTAGCCGGCGTTAACAGCGGAACTTCGGCCCTTCACCTCGCCCTGCTCGCCCTAAATATCAAAGCAGGAGATGAGGTGATCGTCCCAACCAGTACCTTTATCGCTACCGCCTGGGCAGCTGCCTACGTCAACGCTACTCCCGTCTTTGTCGATTGCCTGGAAAATACCTGGCAGATCGATGTTAATGACGTTAAAAGCAAACTTACGCCCAAAACAAAAGCGATCATCGGCGTTCATCTATATGGGCAACCTTTTGACCTGGAACCTCTGCAGCAGCTTGCTAAAGAACACAACATTCCTTTAATCGAAGATTGCGCCCAAGCTCACGGAGCTCGCTATAAGGAGAAATATGTCGGCGGCTTTGGGGAAATGGGGTGCTTTAGCTTTTATCCAGGAAAAAATCTCGGCGCTTACGGCGAAGGCGGCGCAGTTGTCTCGAACAAAGCTAATTACATTGAACGGATCAAGAAATTACGTAGCCATGGCTCCAGCGAACGCTACCACCATGATGAGATCGGCTTTAATATGCGGCTGGACGGGATCCAAGCGGCGATCCTGTCCGTTAAACTCAAATACATCGATAGCTGGAATAGAAGGCGACAAGAAATTGCCAAACAATATCAAGCTGGGATCAAGAATTCGCAGGTCAAACTTCAAAACCAACCCGAATGGGCTGAATCAGTTTATCATCTCTTCGTCGTTACCACTGAAGATCGATCGGCTTTCATCGAGGATTTGAAAAAAGCGGGTGTGGCTACCGCTCTTCATTATCCTATCCCCTGCCATTTACAAAAAGCGTTTGCCCATCTCGGCTATCAAAAAGGCTCTTTCCCTAAAGCCGAGTATTTGGCACAGCACTGTGTCTCCCTGCCGATGTATCCGGAATTGACTGATGAAGAAGTTAGCTGGGTGATCGAAACAATAAACAAGTATTAAAAAAGCGGAGTGATCCCTCCTAACCAAGAGACAACAGAATAAACCAGTGAGATCAGGAGCGAAACTATCAGCGCAAAGTTAAACCATCCCCTCCACCCCCTTTTATTTTCCATGGCCGCATAATATTTAGCTATATACGGTAAACAGAGCGGCATAAAAATAATGAACCAACGGACAACATAATCCCCACCAGCCAGATTATTTGAGGATAAAGCATAATATAAAAACAGGAGCAGTATCCCGATCAACAACGAAATTGCCCCTGTTTTCCCCGCTTTCGCTTCCCGAACCATCTGAATAAAAGCAAAAAATAAAATAGGAGCGGTAAGAAAAAGCCCTTTAGAGAGATAACCAAACGGAAAAATAAAAAGCAGGGCTAACATATAACCAAGCAGAGAGAGCGGATCGCTGAATTTAAGATTCCCGGAACCTGAACCATTGGCAAAGGAGCTTCCAGGATAATTAAAGTATTCGCTATGCGCGTTCAAAGGGATAAAACTCCCGCTCATTTGATAAACGATCAGCAAATGAATAGCAACTGGCAACAGCGCTCCCACTCCTAATAAAACAAGGTCTCGCCATCTTTTCTTCAGCAATAAGTAAAGAATAAAAGAACCAAAAATAAAAACCGCCCCATGGTCATAGGTGATCGCCAAGCCTGATAACAATCCAGCTAGAAGCGGAAAATATAATAGTTCTTTCTTTCTAATAAAGTAATAAGCGATATAAAGAAGAGATCCGACCAGCGCATGGCTCATTAAGACCCGATTAAAGACATAATATGGCGTCGCAAAGATCAACCCCAGCAACAGCCACTGCAAATTTGGTAAGCTAGAGGCATATTCTTTATAGAAGAGCGCCATCGCCAGGGCAAAGAACGTCCCCATAATTAAAATGATCGCCAGCTTGTAGAGATATTTATTATCCAGCGGTATGCCCAATAATTTAGCGCCATAAAAAATCGGGGTAAAAGTCAGCGCGAACATGGGCGGTTTGTCGGAGTAAAAATGGCCACCAATCAGAATTTTATCCATCGTATCGGTGCTTTTCAGCTCATTATCGATCACCAGCTTCTCTCCTTTGGCGATAGAAATAATGCTTAAATAGCGGGAAAGGTCGTTAGGGCCGATCGGTGAAAGCGTAGAAAATAGAGTGATCGCCATAAAACAGATTAGAAAAATATGCTTATAGTTTAGTTGTAGAGATTTCCCCATTATTAATTACCTGTAGCGATAAGCATTCAACCACCGTTTAAAAAGTGACCCCTGGTTTTTGATCTCAAATTCATGGAAAGAGCCGTCAAACTTCCTGGCCAACTTGTACCCCGGCAGTATTTCCATAAAACAATCATCATCACCTTCAAATCCTTTATAGCTTTCGGAAAACCCGGTGATAATATGCTGTGCTTTCTTTTTTCTCATCTGGGAAACTGACCGCAACGAATAATGCTTATAATTAGGAAAATACTTATAGATCTGCCAACCAATCCCCTTGGGCAAGACATCGTGCCGCTGTCCCAGCTCATAGTAGATCCCAGGCTTGTTCCTGAATGACCGGATCTCAATATAACCCGGACAATACCATAAGACCCGCTCTTGAACCGATCTTATTGACTCGAGGTTACGTAACTTATCGGCAGGGTGAAGAAAAAAATTCATCGTATACCAATTAACCTTCTCGGCCCTGGCTTTTTCCGCTTCGTTGGCAACCCAATTTGGATCATCGTGAAAGATCTCGTCCCCGTGTAGCAGAGTAAACCACCCCTCAACAGGGAACATCTCCTGCGCTTTAGCTAAGAGAAATTGCCGCGCCCCATCATCAAATTTCCGGTTCGGTAATTTATCAAGAATTTCCTTATCTTTAAGAAAGTATTTTACCTGGGGATAGGACCGAACAATCTCCTCTGTCCCATCGGTCGAACCGTCTAAAACCAGGATCTTGTCAAAATACTTGATATGCTCATTCATTACTTCAGCAATACAGTCCTCTTCATTGCAAGTCAGCATCAAGCCAATGTTTTGCACCATTATTTTTGTCCTCTCCAAAGACTTTCCCAAGCAATGCTGGCAATAAGCCAAGCATTCTCCCAGGCTCCAACTCGAACCCGATCTATTATATAGGTAAGGATGCTTATATAAACGGTCGGCAAAGCATAAGGAAAATATTTCCTGGTAAATAGCAAGCGATTTTTTGTTATATAACGATCAAAAACCAGGCTGAAGCGTTTTTCTTTTTTTCCGTTTTGATCATCTTGGCGCTTAGTACTTTCAGATATTTTATGATAAACAATACTTTCTGGCGCCAAAGCTAAAGAATATTTGCCACAGGCGCGAGTTGCCCAGTCGATCTCTTCAAAATACAAAAAATAATCTTCACTCAGCAAGCCGATGTCTCGCAAAAAATCGCGAGAAACCAGCATCGCCGCCCCAACAATATAATCGATCTTTTTTTCCAGTTTTCTATATTGCTCGATCTTGCCTGGATCATATGGCTTATTGGCTTCCAGTTGATATCCTTGCGCCTGCCAACGGTCATAAACCTCACCCAGCGAGGCGATCGTTCCTCGATCGTGGTATTTGAGGACCGCGGAGCCGCAAATCCCCGCCCCCGGTTTTTCCCGCATCCTACGGACCAAATACCTTAAAGCATCCGGCTCGACAACCGTATCATTGTTAAGCAGCCAGGCATAACCAAAGTCATTACGATCTAAGGCGTAACGCAAACCGACATTATTGCCGGCCGCGAAACCTAGATTCTCTTTGGCTTCCAGTAGGACGCACGAATTCTTGCCAGCGATCCAAGCTTTGATCCTAGTAACGGAATCATCCGTTGACCCATTATCAACAATAATAATCTGAAAATTAGGATAGTTTAACTTTAGTAGTGATGCAAGACATTCAATGGTATCCTGCCATCCGTTCCAATTGAGGACAATTATATAAACTTTGGAACCGTGACTGTTTATTTCATTTACCATATAAATACAACATTATCGCTTTATTAATATTTTGGGCGGTGGCTATCTCTGCCTAATATTGCATCTACAACACCAGTTACGATGATCCAGATACCTCCCCAGGCACCATATAAGGCATGATCAAGACAATATCCCAAAACACTTAAAAAAACTATTGGCAAGGCGTACGGATAATATTTATAAGTAAACAACAGCCGGTTACGTGTATTATAGTAATCAAAAAGCGCGCCAAACCGCTTATGACTTTTAATTTTGTTTTCCTTTTCCTTTTTCTTAACGCTGGCTCCACCCTTATGATAAACCAAACTTTTCGGGGCAATTGCCAACGTGAATCGTTTGCGAGCCCGGA
Organism: bacterium; assembly: GCA_043812655.1. Classification (GTDB taxonomy): domain Bacteria; phylum Margulisbacteria; class WOR-1; order O2-12-FULL-45-9; family XYB2-FULL-48-7; genus JBDRLW01. The sequence continues at coordinate 108,240 of JBDRLW010000003.1, forward strand.
CCGCCCAATCGACTTCTTCAAAAAACAGGAAATAATCTTCGTTCATCAAGCCAACTTCTTGTAAAAATTCCCGGGAAACCAGGGTTGAAGCCCCTTCAATATAACCCAGCTTTTTCTCTTGCTTCAGATATTGGTTAGTTTTATTTGGATCATACGTCTTACCCGACCCTGGGTGGACGGCTTGGCCAAGCCAACGGTCATACAAACCTCCTCCAACAGCCGCAACAATTGTTGGGTCATTATAACTCAAAATAATAGAGCCACACATCCCTGCCTTAGGCTTTTCCTGCAAGCGTCTTACTTGCTGAGTCAACGCCTCAGGGTCAACAACCGTGTCATTATTCAAAATCCAGACATAACCAAAGTCATTACGATCTAATGCGTAACGCAAACCAACATTGTTACCGGCCGCGTAACCTAAATTCGCTTTTGTTTCCAGCAAAACACAAGAATTCTTCCCGGCAATCCAGGCACTGATCTTGGCAATTGAGTCATCTGTTGATCCATTATCAACAATAATGACCTGAAAATTGTGATAATTTAACTTTTGCAGTGATTCGAGGCACTCTAGGGTATCCTGCCAACCGTTCCAATTAAGAATAACGATATAGACTTTAGGATCATTCTTTATTAAATTCATTGATATCTTCCCTTCCCTGTGGCGATAAACATACAAACATCTCATAAACAGCCATTTTGGCTGATCTTCGTCGATAATTATAACATAAATCGCCAAATAACTTGTCAGCCGATAAAAGCTATGCTAAAATAGGTACGATATGAAAGAGAAGATCCACCCTAAATATTTCAAGACCACGGCGACTTGCGCTTGCGGCGCCACGTTCGATATCGGCTCAACCAGGGAGAATATCCGGGTCGATATCTGTTCGGCTTGCCATCCCCTCTTTACCGGCAAGCAGAAATTGATCGACTCTGAAGGCCGCGTCCAGAAGTTCAAGAAAAAATATGCCGGCGTTACTGTTAAGCCGAAGGCCAAAAAAACAGTTAAAAAGAAACCTGCCCACAAAAAACCCGCCGCCAAAAAGAAGTAACCGATGTTCCTCGACAAACTCGTTAACGTCGAAAAAAGATACATCGAACTTGAAAATCTCTTGGGCTCCTCCGAAATTATAGCCGACCGCGCCAAATTCACCGGCTATTCCAAGGAATTAAGCACGCTCAAAGAAGTCGTGGGAAAATACCGGGAATATAAAAAGATAGTCCGCGAATTTGAAGACACCGAAGGGATGATGGAAGAAGAAGGGATGAAGGAGCTGGCCGAAGTTGAGCTTGAAGAATTAAAAGGAGCCAAAGCCGCTCTCACCAAAGAGCTTGAAGTCATGCTAATGCCCAAAGACCCGTTTGACGAAAAGAACGTCATTATGGAGATCAGGGCCGGGACTGGCGGCGATGAAGCCGCCCTTTTCGCCGGCGAACTCTTCCGCATGTATTTGCGCTACGCTGAACGCCGCCATTGGCAGACAGAAGTTATTGATTCTAACCCAACCGGCCTTGGCGGCTACAAAGAAGCTGTTTTTACCATTATTGGTAAAGGAGCATACAGCAAATTGAAATATGAAAGCGGCACCCACCGGGTCCAGCGCGTTCCTAAAACCGAAGCTTCTGGCCGGATCCATACCTCCGCCGCCACTGTTGCCGTCCTTCCAGAAGCGGAAGATGTTGACATCCATATTGAAGACAAAGACCTGGAGTTTGAAGCCTTCAGGGCTGGCGGAGCTGGCGGGCAGAACGTTAATAAAGTTTCGTCAGCCGTCAGGATAACCCATATACCAACTGGTACCGTTGTTGAATGCCGGGAAGAACGCTCGCAATTGCAAAACCGCGAAAAAGCGATGAAACTCTTACGCTCCCGGTTGCTCCAAGTAGCCGAAGAAAAAGAACGTTCGCAAAGGGAAAAAACCAGGAAGATCATGGTCGGCTCCGGCGACCGCTCGGAAAAGATCAGGACTTACAACTTCCCCCAAAATCGAATTACCGACCATCGGATCGGTTATACCAACCACCAGTTAAATAACTTTATGGATGGGGATATCGAAGAATTGCTTGACGCCCTAGGAGCCGCCGACCGCGCCGCCAAGCTCGCTAATGACTGAAGAGTCGAGGCTCGACGCTGAACACCTGATCGCCCACGCGTTTAAGATCAGCCGGACCGAAGTCATAACCCGGCACCAAAAACTTATAGAAACCATTGCCCGGCGGCTTGATGATGAACCGCTCGCTTATATTATCGGCAGCCAACCATTCTTAGGCCTGGATTTTATCGTTAACAAAAACGTCCTCATCCCCCGCCCCGAAACCGAATTATTAGTCGAAACCGTCTTGCGATTCACGACTCACGATTCACGACTCACGATCGCCGACGTGGGAACCGGCTCCGGTTGTATCGCCGTTAGTTTAGCGAGCGCTCTGCCAAATGCCAAGCTCTTTGCTATTGATTCAGTAAAAGAAGCGCTTGAGATTGCCAAAATAAATGCCGCTAAACATAAAGTATCAAAACAGATCAAGTTTTTACAAGGAGACCTGCTAACACCGCTCCAGGAAAAAGTAGATATAATTGTTTCTAATCCACCTTATGTCCCGACAGAAGAAATTAACAATGATTGGGAACCGCGCGGCGCCCTTGACGGAGGCAAAGATGGATTGGACCATATTAGACGGCTTATAAAAGAAGCGCCAAACTATCTTAAACCAAACGGCAAACTTTTTTTTGAATTTGGCTTTGGCCAAACCGACAAGATCAGGGAATTAACCAAAAACAAAGGAACGATCATTAAAGATTACGCAAATATTCCGAGGATCATTTATTTATAAAGAACGCCCCGGTGATCTTTTCCTGGCCATAAACAAGAATGTAGCGATAAAACCCACGACCAAGCTCTACGCCGGCATCGGATATTAACGATAAAGAGATATCGTTTTTCCCGACATTAATTGAAGGTATCTTTATATGTTTAACCTGGATATTATCCTTAGTAATATACAGGTCGGCATCTCCCAAGCCGGACGATTGGAATTCTAAATTAACTTTTGCCGGCTGTCCTGGCCGCCCGGGAGTAATGGTAGTTGTCGGAACTTTCACTTCCGCTTTACTCTCATACATTAAACCGGTTATGCTGGCGTCAAAATCACCCCGTGAATCTGTCCCGGTTATATACAACTTATATGGCATGTTCGCGTTCAGATCTGCCGTCGGAGTGACATCAAAAGAGGTAGAGGTAAAAGTTGAAGTGATCGTATGTAATGTAGCTGGGACCGTTTCCGGGATTCGATCCCATTTCACGGTCAAGGCGCTGATCGGATAACTTGGCGAATTGATCGT
>JBDRLW010000004.1:0-43307 GCA_043812655.1 bacterium
CTCCAGGATGCGATGAGCCGACATCGAGGTGCCAAACCTCCTCGTCGATGTGAACTCTTGGAGGAGATCAGCCTGTTATCCCCGGGGTAACTTTTATCCGTTGAGCGATGGCCCTTCCATTCAGAACCACCGGATCACTAACTCCGACTTTCGTCCCTGCTCGACATGTACGTCTCGCAGTCAAGCACCCTTATGCGTTTACACTCGTGGCACGATTTCCAACCGTGCTGAGGGTACCTTTGAACGCCTCCGTTACTCTTTAGGAGGCGACCGCCCCAGTCAAACTACCCGCCTAACTCTGTTTCCCAGTTTACACAACCAGGGTTAGAACTCTAACGTAACCAGGGTGGTATTTCACTGTTGTCTCTGTCCCGCCCGAAAGCAAGACTTCGCAGACTCCCACCTATGCTACGCAAGCAGCGTCAAAATTCAAAGCTAGGGTATAGTAAAGCTCCACGGGGTCTTTCTGTCCTGATGCAGGTAAACCGTGTCTTCACGGTCATCCCAATTTCACCGAGCCTCTCTCCGAGACAGCGCTTCTTTCGTTATGCCTTTCGTGCGGGTCGGAACTTACCCGACAAGGAATTTCGCTACCTTAGGACCGTTATAGTTACGGCCGCCGTTCACTGGGGCTTCGGTTAGGCCCTTGATATAATCTCAAGCCACCCCTTAACCTTCCAGCACTGGGCAGGCATCAGCCCCTATACTTCCCCTTACGGGTTTGCAGAGACCTGTGTTTTTGATAAACAGTCGCAGAAGCCTGGTTTCTGTGAATCCGGTTATTAACCGGATCGTACCTTCTCCCGAAGTTACGGTACCATTTTGCCTAGTTCCTTAGAGAGAGTTATCTCGCGCGCCTTGGCTTATTCAGCCTGTCCACCTGTGTCGGTTTGTAGTACGATTGCCTACCCCAATGCCCAGAGCTTTTCTCGTCAGCGTGGAGTCACCCAAACCTCTCGCGGTTGCCCTTGAGATCCACAATCCAATAAGTGTTATGGGTTATCCTTCTGCGTCCCTCTGGTTAACAAAGTAGGCAGTAACGGAATATTAACCGTTTTGCCATCACCTACCCCCGTATGATCGGGGCTTGGCTTAGATATCGACTTACCCTGGGAGGACGAGCCTTCCCCAGGAAACCTTAGACTTTCGGCGAACATGATTTCCACATGTCTTTTCGTTACTTATGCCGACATTCTCACTTCCATTTCGTCCACCGTGCCTCGCGACCCGGCTTCGACCTACCATGGAACGCTCCTCTACCACCATACCAAATTAATGATACGATCCGTAGCTTCGGTAGTAAGCTTAGCTCCGTGTATTTTCGGCGCAAGAGCGCTCGACCAGTGAGCTGTTACGCACTCTTTAAAGGATGGCTGCTTCTAAGCCAACCTCCTGGCTGTTTATGCGACCTTACTTCCTTAACCACTTAGCTTACATTTAGGAACCTTAGCTGACGGTCATGGGCTGTTTCCCTTTCGACCACGAGGCTTATCCCTCGTAGTCTCACTCCCAAGAAATTAAACTGCAGTATTCGGAGTTAGCGAAGATTTGGAATCCCTTTCGGGACCCTAGTCCAAACTGTACTCTACCCCTGCAGAGATACTCTTGAGGCTGGCCCTAAAACCATTTCGAGGAGAACCAGCTATCTCCGAGCTCGTTTAGCTTTTCACTGCTATCCTCAGGTCATCCTGAGATTTTTCAACATCAATAGGTTCGGACCTCCAGCCGAGTTTAATCGGCCTTCATCCTGCCCAAGGATAGATCGCTATCGGTTTCGGGTCTACAACTACGTACTAAATCGCCCTATTCAGACTCGCTTTCGCTTCGCCTCAGGCTCAACACCCTAAGCTTGCACGTAACTATAAGTCGCCGGCTCATTCTTCAATAGGCATGCTGTCACCCTGATTGCTCAGAGCTCCAACCGCTTGTAGGCACACAGTTTTAAGTTCTATTTCACTCCCATTCCTGGGTTCTTTTCACCTTTCCCTCACGGTACTTGTTCACTATCGGTCACTACAGAGTATTTAGCCTTAGGAGATGGTCCTCCCGGATTCCAACAGGATTTCTCGTGTCCCATTGTACTTGGGATACCGCTAGAGCCATACGGCCTTTAACTTACAGGGCTATCACCTTCTATGGCAGACCTTTCCAGGTCACTTCAAATAGGCTTTCTGGTCTCATGTCGCGGTCCCGCTACCCTCTCTGATAAATCAAAGAGTTTGGGCTCTTTCGGTTTCGCTCGCCACTACTCCCGAAATCGTTATTACTTTCTTTTCCGCTGCTTACTAAGATGTTTCAGTTCAGCAGGTTGTCGTTTTCACGTCAAGGTATTAACCAAGACAGGTTTCCCCATTCGGAGATCCCCGGATCAATGCTATTTTGACAGCTCCCCGAGGCATATCGCAGCCAATCACGTCCTTCATCGACTTGTAGTGCCAAGGTATCCACTATGCGCCGCAGTAACTTAATCATTTCTCAATGCGAGAATCAATTCTTAATTTTTGGTTTACCTCTTTACTAATTAAACCATATTCAGTTTTCAAAGATCCTTCTGCTTTTCCCACCGGGTCCGGCAGATTTACAAACAAAAAAACGCACATCAGTGCGTTTCGTTAAATTCGCTTTTTGATGTGAACTCGATGTTAAGTAAAAATGTTAACTATAGGCATCAAGTTGAGTGTTTATAATTATAAGGTAATTGGGTGAAGCTTGTCAAGTAGTATTTATATCTTTATAATGATGAAATAGTGCTGGTAAAAACTGACCAAGACATCATCAAAAGCTTTTTGGAAGACAGCTCCAATTTAACCGGCGGTTTTGCCGAGGCTGTCTACCTCCCGGAAACACCCGCTGATCTTGCCGAAGTTATCGCCGAATGCAACAGTAAAAAGAAGACCCCCTTAACCATTTCCGCCGGGCAAACCGGGACAACCGGCGGCTGCATCCCCTTTGGCGGCAAGATCATTTCAACCCAAAAACTAAATAAGATGATCTCGATCGATAAAGAAGCCAGCTCTGCCATTGTCGAACCGGGGATAACGTTGGAAGAGATCGAAAAAGCAGTAGCCAAAGAAGGATTACTTTACCCCCCCGACCCGACCGAAAAATCGGCCACGATCGGCGGCAATGTGGCGACGAACGCTGCTGGCGGCCGCTGTTATCGTTTTGGCTCCACCCGCAACTGGATCAGAAGGTTAAAGCTAGTTCTACCTAATGGCACCTTGCTTAATATCAAGCGCGGAATACTACATGCTAATAATAAAAATGAATTTGCCATGCCCAGCTTCAACTTCCCCATCCCACATTACACCATGCCTTTAACTAAGAACTCTGCTGGTTATTATAGTAAGCCTGGGATGGATCTGATCGACCTCTTTATCGGTTCGGAAGGAACGCTAGGAATAATTTCGGAAATTGAGATCGGGCTGGTCCCAACCATGCAGGAGACCTTTGACCTGGTCGTATTTTTCCCCAGCGAAGAGCAAGCCGTTGATTTTGTCCTGGACCACAAACAAACCAACAGACTAACAAACCAATGGCTCGACAAGCTCGCCATCTCAGCCATCCCGAGCTCTGTCGAGGGACCAACTACCCAACAAGCGATCAACTTTTACGAATTTTTTGACGAGAACACTTTGCAGATGCTTAAATCATCCTACCCCCTAATCCCTACCCCCTCAAAAGCGGCCGTTTACATTGAGCAGGAAATTTTTGCCGACAATGAAAAAGCCTATATGGACGACTGGTCACAGTTGATCGAAAAACATGGCGCGTCGCTGGAAACTTGCTGGCTAGCAGCTGACGATAAACAAAGAAAAGTCCTGCAGTCTTTCCGCCACGCTATCCCGGAACACATTAATGAGATCTTCAAACAACATCATCAAGTTAAACTTGCGACAGATATCGCCGTCCCCGAAGGAAAGTTTAGGGAAATGTTTAACTTCTATAATGACGAATTACGAATTACGAATGAAGAATTAATGTATATTAAATTTGGGCATATAGGGGAGAATCATTTGCATGTAAACCTAGTCGCTAAAAAAGAAGAATATTTTCCACTCGCCAAAGAGTTGATCATGAAATTCGTCCGCAAAGCGGTTGAACTAGGCGGCACTGTTTCCGCCGAGCATGGGATCGGGAAAATTAAACATTCATATCTAAAGGAGATGTATGGTAAAGCTGGGATAATAAACATGATTGAACTTAAAAAAACTTATGATCCGAATTGCATCCTAGGATTAGACAATTTATTCCCCCGCACGGCGCTTAGATGAAGCATTTAAAACGATTCCTTATGATCTTTATTCTATTCGACAATATTCTAACTAATTTAACCAAGAAGCTCTTTAAGACTAATTGGACGCTAACTGGAAAGTGCAAACAATGCGGGAATTGCTGCCGGGAAATATATTTAACCATGACCCCCGCTCAAACCAGAAGCAAACTATTCACGACAATTTCTGCCGCTTGGATCTCCTGGTTGTTTGATTTCATCCTTTTGCGGGTCGACCAGCCAAACCAATCGCTGGTTTTCACTTGTAAACACATCTCACCAGAAGGCAAATGCCAAAATTATTCCTGGCGGCCGAATGTGTGCAGAAATTATCCGTTGGTTGATTATTTTGAAGAGCCTAAATTTTTACCCGATTGCGGGTATAGTTGTCTCATAAGAGAAAGGAACTGATCATCATCTCCTTTTGTTTTGGCGATCATTTTCATATTAATCTCATGCAATGCGTGTTTTGCTTCATCTCTAACATAGAAATCATGATCATCGCTAAGCACCTTTTTTAAAGTGGGGTGACTTAATGCAGAGCCAATTTTCCCTAATGCTTTTACGACCGCTACCCGGGTTTGGGAATCTTGTTTTGTGTCTGCTAGCACTCCTTCTAAAACTATTCTACTGGCATCGGAAGCAATAGAACCTAAAGCTATCGCCGTAGAAGTTCTTAGCGAACTAGAACCAAAAACACTATCATCTCTGTAATCAGCAAAGATTCTTTCTAAGGCTGGCACAGTTGATGCGGCCCCTGCTTGCCCTAAAATTTCTATTACTAAACGTTTAATATGCCATTTCTCATTCTGGTCTGCTAATCTTCCTTCAAAAACAGGCTGGCTTAATGAGAAATTAATTTTTTCTAACGCCATTGCGGCAGCAACCCTAACGGTAGAGGGTTCTTTTGGGTCGGCTAATATTCCCTCCAAAATAAGTCGGCTTGAATCGGCTCCAATTTTCCCCAGTGCCGCTATTATTGAACTTCTAACATGTATATCTTGTGTAGAATCGACAACCATTGTTTCCATAGTAGATAATGCCGAAGCTGAACCCATTGCCCCTAGTGCGTCCGCACAACGAATTCGATGATAAGCCTCTTGCTGCGGGTCTTGAGCAATAGATCTTAGCTTTTTCTCTCGATTGGTAAAATAGTCCTCAACTTCTTTTACCGTAGCATCATTTAAAGATTCGATTTTATCTTCTATTTCAGCTATTCTTTTACCTTCAAGATTAAGAAGGACAATGTAAACACCAAGTTTCCTATACCATAGATAAATCTCTTCTCGTTTTACTATCTTTTTACTTACCGCTCTTATCAGCGCCAACCGAATATTTTTTTCGATCCTTTCGGCCACTTCATGCGCTTCCGTCCCAAACATACCAATTGAGAATACTTCCGGATATGAAGGGAAAGATTCTCCTCTAGAGGAAATACCATAGCCTCCTTCATAAAACGCTCGTTTTTCTGGGGAATCATTGCTGTTTCCCCCAACTGCAGAGGTATATCCGACACAATTCATTCGATCCATTAATTCAGAAACGTAGGGAACAACGTGAAACAAAGAAAACATCCAATGGCCAATTTCTGCTTTGATTATGCTATCAACCGTTGAAAAGGACTCAAATAAACTTATACAAGCAGTAGTTTTACTTCCACAGTGCCTTGGCTCGCTGGTTGAAAAATCGAAAGCATCAACATCCCTTACGTTTATTTTTTTCATTCCCACTCTTGACTCTATCAATCGCATTTCCAACCAGAGCGCTTTTCGATACTCATCTTTTACGGCTTCAGACATGTTTTTACAGCTTTCCGTATCAAAGGTTAATTGTTGAGCCCAAACAGTATATCTTCCATATTCTGCCTGTCCTGCTTGACCTGCTCGGGCTAACAATTCAAATTGTAATAAATCTGGTGGAGGTGGTTCGTCCGGCTGACGTACAAGGTGTAAATCGCGATAAAACGCCTCTCTCATCCCTTTAAAAGTTCCTTCTTCCACTCTCTCTATTTTTCCCCATTCACCGTAAAATAAACTCCAAGCGGTATCCGCGTTAACAATTCCAGCTACGACCATTTGCTTAATGCTATAAACTGTAAAGCTCAAATACGCACGCCTCAAAGGATTCAATGATTGAAGGCTATCTTCAGCTGGTAAAACTTCTTCAATATAATAATCAAGTCTGGAAGGAGAGACAGCATGGAAAGTTAGGGCATGAAGAATATTTCTCCGCGCTACACCATTAACCTCAATTAATGAATTCGGACCTCCCCGATAACCAGGCAGGCGATATTTGGTCATAAAATAAGGTCGAGTTCCTTCAATCATATGGGTCTCCTTTAGCAACAAATATACATCGCTTGGTCTTTATAATAATTTCAGTCAATTCTCGTCACTTTTAATTTTTTATAGGTGGCAAAATATTTGCTTTACCTTTTTCAGAAAAGATCTGGAGGAGGTGAGAAAGATGAGAGGGATAAATAAAATTATTTTACTTGGTAGGCTAACAGCTGATCCCGAAGTCCGTTATACCGGAAACGAAATGGCGGTCACAGGATTTTGCTTGGCAATCAATCGCGGCAAGCAGAAAGACGGGAGCGAAGCAGTTGATTTCATTAATTGCGTCGCTTTTGGGCCACTGGCTAAGATCTGCGGCGAATACCTGAAAAAAGGGAAACTGACCGCCGTTGAAGGGCGGCTCCAAGTCAGGAACTACGAGACCAAAGATAAGCAAAAGAAAACCGCTACCGAAGTTATTGTCGACGAGATGCAAATGCTTGACTCGAAGCCAGCAAGCAAAGAAGTTGAATTAGTTAAAGTCTAAGCCTCGATTCTTAAGTCCCGGACAGCTCCCAGCTGTTCGGGACTTTTTTTTGTGATATAATTTCCCCATGCAAAAAAAGTGTCTCGCGACTTTTTTTATTGGCCGATCTTGCCCTGGCCGCCAAACCAACGATCAATCTCCCTTCCCCCAAAACTAGCGGCGCCATTTCGGTCGAAGAAGCGATCACCAAAAGAAGATCGGAACGCTCTTTCCAACCTAACAACCTGACCATGGCACAGATCTCCCAGCTCCTCTGGGCGGCCCAGGGAATTACGGAAAAGACTTGGGGGTTTAGGACCGTTCCATCGGCCGGCGCCCTTTATCCTTTAACCTTATATCTTTTAAAAAGCGACGGGGTTTTCCAATATTTTCCAGATGGACATAAATTAGGGAAAATTTCAAGTGAAGACCGGCGGCCATCGCTGGTGCGGGCGTCTCTCGGACAAAATTATATCGGTGAAGCGCCGCTGGTCATCGTTATCGCCGGCAACTTCCGGATCACTGAAGCCAAGTACGGCCAGCGGGCATACCGCTACATTAATATGGAAGTCGGCCATGTCGCCGAAAATATCCACTTGCAAGCGGTCGCCATGGGCATGGTTTCAATGCCGATCGGTTCTTTTTGGGACGATGTTGTCGCCAAGATCCTAGAACTGCCAGACACACAAGACCCATATTACATCGTCCCTATCGGCTATCTTAAGTCAACAAATTCATAAAATGAAAAAACGCAAACTGGACCTTATCAGATTGCTTGCCATCCTTACTATTATTTGCGGGATCATCTATTTTTACGTGAATATTTTTCAGCCCCGGCTTATCCCCAACATCTTTCGGATCGGCGTTATTAACACGCCGATCAACATTTTGATCGTTGGGACAGACCTAAACTTTGACGCTGAAACCGGTAAAAGACTAGTGAATACCGTGGGACGGACCGATTCCATTTTGCTGGCCAGGATAGACCCGATACGCTACAAGATCAATCTCCTTTCCATTCCCAGGGACAGTTTTGTCCCTATTCCCGGCCACAGAGAACAAAAGATCAATGCCGCGAATGTTTTTGGCGGAATAAAGCTATTAAAAGAAACCATCAAAGACCTGACCGGTAAAGAGATCGATTATTATATCGAGATCGATCCTTACGCCGTAATAAAATTGGTTGACTTGATCGGCGGCGTTGATTACTACGTTGAAAAAGACATGTATTACGTCGATAACGCGCAAAACCTGCACATCAACCTCAAGCAAGGCTGGCACAAGCTATCAGGCAAGGAAGCACAAGATTATATGAGGTTCCGGCACGATATGTCCGGCGACATCGGCCGGATCGACCGCCAACAAAGATTTTTACAGGCGATCTTCCTTGATTTTGCCAAACCAAATAATATTATCAAAGCGCCGGTAGCGATCGGCCTGGCCGCGAAACAGGTCTCGACCGACCTGCCTTTGACCAAGATCATCCGCTTGGCTAATTTTGTCCGGATGCTTTCACCCACAGACATCCATTCTTTTACCGCCGTTGGCAGTCCCGAAGAATCAAGCCAAGCCGGTTCGATCTTGCGCCTTGATCAAAAAGAGCTGGCAAAGATCGTGAGGGAGGTTTTTTAGCGTGACCAAATATCCTTGGGAAACCTTAGCTTCACTTTTGGTCGTCGGCCTTGGCCAGATCATAAAAGGTCAAGGGCATAAAGGCTTGCGTTTTATTTTATTTTTTTACTTTACCCTCCCCTCGATCGTTTACCTGTCGCTCCTCCTTAACGCGACGCTTTTTTTCCTCTCTTTGGGAGCGGCGGTCTTGCTTGGGATCTTTATCTGGGGGTATAACATATGGGACGCGTACAATGAAGAAGTCGATTAAGGTCTTCAGCCTATTTGGCATACCGATCGAAATAAATTACACCTGGTTCATAATTTTCTCACTGGTGACTTTTACTTTGGCGCGCGGTTATTTTCCGGCCACCAACCCCAATTTACCGATTGTCCTTTATTGGCTCCTGGCTTTTACTTCATCTCTCCTCTTTTTCACGTCGCTTTTAGCCCATGAATTAGCCCATTCGCTGGTGGCCATTAGGAACAATTTACCGATCAAGGGGATCACTCTTTTTATCTTTGGCGGCGTCGCCCAATTGGAAGAAGAACCGGCCTCCCCGGCAGTTGAACTAAGGATGGCAATTGCCGGTCCAGCCATGAGCTTCTTCCTGTCGATCTTATTTTATTCTCTAACCGAATTTTTCTTTTATATTAGGCTTCCCAATTACATTATCTCCATCACTAACTATCTTTTCATCATCAACTTATTTGTCGGGATCTTTAACTTAGTCCCTGGTTTTCCGCTTGACGGCGGACGGGTCTTTCGCGCTCTCATCTGGCACTTTTCCCATGATCTGCGAAGAGCGACCGCGATCGCCAGTTTTTTTGGTAAAGTTATCGCTATTCTCTTAATGGCCATGGGATTAATTAATTTTTGGTCAAACTCATTCATTTCCGGCCTCTGGCTGATCTTTATCGGCCTTTTCCTGATGGAAGCCGCTGAAACCAGCTATCGCCAAGTAGCGATGAAAAAATTCTTGAGCGGCGTCAAAGTCGGCAGTTTAATGACTAAAAATATAGTCACGATCCCGCCAACCATTACGATCGACAAATTAGTTGAAGATTATTTTTTCCGGTTCCGTTTTTCTTCTTTTCCGGTCATGGAAGAAGACCAGCTCATCGGCCTGGTGACACTGCACGACATAAAAGAATTGGGACGTGAAACCTGGCCCAACACGACCGCCAGGGAAATAATGGTCCCGCTTAACAGCAATATGATCATCAGCCAAGAAAGCGAATTATCTGACGCGCTGGCGGTGATGGCCAGCAATGGGCTGGGGCGCTTATTAGTGGTAGAAAACAATAAATTGGTCGGTCTTTTGTCGCAACGCGACGTTATCCAATATTTTGAGATCAAAGACCAGGTGGGAGGAAACGGAACCTGAGAATGAATTCTCGGTTCCTTGAGGGAAAACAGCAGAATTAATTCTGCTGTTTTAAAAATAACCGCGACTTTCAGCCTTGCCTGCCGGCAGGCAGGTCGCAGTTTCTGGAAATAACAGGAGTAAATGCATGTCAAACATGATTCTAATGGTCATCGCCCCTAATTTATTCCGTGACGAAGAATATTTGGAACCAAGGAACGTTTTTACGGCCGCGGGCTTCAGCGTCGTCACCGCCGCCTCTAGGCTCGGAACAGCCAAAGGAAAATTAGGCGCAACAGTCAATGTCGACCACCTTTTAAAAAATGTTAAGTTAGAGAATTATAACGCGGTTATTTTTGTCGGCGGCCCCGGCTCTTACGACTACTTTACTGACAAAACAGCCCTAGATCTTGCCAGGGAAGCGATTAAACAAGAAAAAGTCTTGGGCGGGATCTGTGCCGGCGCGGCGATCTTGGCTAAAGCCGGAGTACTGAAAGGAAAACAAGCAACCTGTTTCTCCGGCGTAGCTGATATTTTAAAAGCAGAAGGGGCATATTACACCGGTAAAAATGTAGAACAAGACGGTAAGATCATCACCGCCGATGGCCCGCAGTCGGCCAGGAAATTCGGGGAAACGATCGTTAAACTGTTAAAGTAAGGTAAATTTACTCCACTTCTTCCCCTTTTTAAGCGGCCTCAACAATTTCTCTAATTTTGTCGCTAATCACTCTTTTATCAGCATTGAAATAATCAGGGCTGGTAGCAATGATCGTAAGAGGAGAGATCCTCGCAGCCTCTCTTATAACAGCGTCAATCGTTTTGCTGTCAACCTTTATATCTTCTGGCAAGATTTCGCAATATTGGGCATATTGATAGGCTAACAAATCCAGATCATAGCTCATTACAGTCCCTTTTCCTTCATTTTTAACTCTCTGCATCTCATTAATAACTTCACTGATCGTTCGGGAATTACGCAAGCCTGGCTTTCGCGAGTTTAAATATTTGGTTAAAATATAATAAACATCCTCTTCGCGCATTAACCCGGCAGTTTTGCAGGCAAACATCAGCCACTGGTTAATTTCTAAATTTGTTTGCGTTAATTTTGCCACCTCCGTCACGCCCATTTCTATCCCGCCTGGTTTAACCAATTCTTTATGAAGCAGATCATTAAAGATGCTATCCGTGTGCTGGTCAAAATTAAAAAGCGCTAGTTCATTAATAAACCCTATTCCTTTGGCCAGCGCCAGGGCATAAGCGGCATAGGTATGGTCATCCGCCACAAATATTAATTTATTCTTTTTAACGATCAACAAAAAGCATTTTAAATAATGGAGGTCGATAGATACTGATCCTGGATCAACCACAAAAAATGAATCGCGCGATTGGCGGTAAAGCGCTTCCCTGTAACTGTCCGATTCTTCCGAAGAGATACTGACCGGATAGAAAGATAAATGATCGCCCAATTCTTCCGGCTTTATTACCACTAGCGGCGGGACCATTTGTCCTAGATGAGTAAAATCAATTTTTTTCCTTTTGGTTGCAACCGCAGGAAAATGGCTAACTAACAATCGGCCATCAACCCCTATCAGCTGTGAACACAGTTTATCAGCAACTTTTTCCCCCAGCGCAGAAACAAGATAATTATGGTCCAGCCTACCAGAACCGGATAAGGATCTAGTTGATGGTACCACCGAAGGAGAACAAGCAGGACGCAACAAATTTATAATCGACATATTATCTCCCTGGTATTTCTTCTTCTGTAAAAATGTAAAATTTCACCCTATTCTAGGCAATTATCAAGTGTTATAATGCCTTTGAATTTATGGAAAACTCCGAATTTGCGAAAGTCTTCCGGGAAATCGCCGAGCTCCTCGAATTAAAGAACGAGAATCGCTTTAAGATCAGAGCATATCAGAAAGCGGCCCAAAACATTGAATCACTCTCCCATAATTTGACCGAGATCTATAAATCCGGCGGCATTGCCGCTTTAAAAGAGATCCCCGGCATCGGCGAAGCGATAGCCGAACACATTGAAGAAATAATAAAAACCGGTAAAGTTAAAAAATACCAGGAATTACTTAAAAAGTTTCCCAAAGGTTTCCTTGATCTGATCAATACGCCAGGGCTGGGACCCAAAACTACCCTCCTCCTCTATAAAAAGCTAAAAATTGATTCCCTAGCCAAACTAGAAAAAGCGGCCAAAGCTGGCAAGATCAAAAACATTCCTGGCTTAGGAGCCAAGAAAGAAGAAAACATCTTAAAAGGGATCGCTCTCAAAAAAAAACACCAAGGCCGATTTTTAATTGATGAAGCAACCGAAGTGGCAGATTCGATCATTAATTCACTTTCAAAACTAAAAGAAGTCAAAACCATCCTCCCCTGCGGCAGTTTACGGCGCGGGCAAGAGACGATCGGCGATATTGATATCCTTGTCACCTCGCTCAACCCCAAACCGATCATGGAGGCCTTCACGAAACTCCCGCTAGTAAAACAAATCTTGGCCAAAGGTGAGACCAAATCTTCGGTCGTTTTAAAAAATGGGATGCAGGCCGATGTCCGCGTCGTTGAACCAAAAAGCTTTGGCGCCGCCGCCCATTATTTTACCGGTTCCAAGGGACACAATATCCATCTCCGCCAACTCGCCCAAAAGAAAGGCTGGAAAGTCTCAGAGTATGGGATATTTAAAGGAGAAAAACAAATTGGGGGAAAAAAAGAAGAAGAGATGTTCTCCCTTTTTGACCTGCAATATATTCCGCCGGAACTCCGGGAGATGCGGGGAGAATATGAAGCGGCGGAAAAAGGGACTATTCCCCACTTAGTTGAGCTAAATGATATTAAAGGCGACTTGCACTGTCACACCACAGCCACTGACGGGCATAATAGTATTGAAGAAATGGCCAAAGCGGCACAAGCTCTAGGCTACGAATATCTTTTAATAACTGACCATACCCTTTCTACCCGCGTGGCCCACGGCTTAAAAGAAAATGAAGCGTTATCTCATTTACAGGAGATCCGCACTGTTGCTAAAAAGCTTGGGGGGATCAAAGTTTTAGCCGGCACGGAAGTCGATATTTTGCCTTCCGGAAAATTAGATTATCCCGATAATTTATTAAAAGAACTTGATCTAGTGGTCGCGGCCATCCACTCCAGCTTTAAAATGCCGAAAGAGAAAATGACCAAAAGAATTATCGAAGCTTTTAAGAATAAATATGTTCATATTTTCGCCCACCCCACTGGCAGACTTATCGGCGAACGCGAACCTTATGCCGTCGACATGGAACAGGTCCTGCAGGCAGCCAAGAAATATAATGTGGCGATCGAGATCAACGCCCAGCCCAAAAGGCTCGATCTAACCGATGTTTACTGCCAGCGGGCTAAGGAACTAGGAATTAAAATGGTAATCTCGACCGATGCCCATTCCACCGACCAATTAAGCTTAATGAAATATGGCGTCTTAACCGCTCGTAGAGGCTGGCTGGAAAAGAAAAACGTCTTAAACACTCTCCCGCTTGAAAAACTCTTAAAACTCCTGTACTCTAAACCTTAAGATGAGAGCTACGCTTTTTTCCGACGGTGCCGCCAGAGGGAATCCGGGTTCAGCCGGGATCGGCCTGGTCATAAAAAACGGGGCAGAAGTTTTATTTGAAGGTTCCGCTTATATTGGTAAAACCACCAATAATATCGCCGAATATAAAGCCTTGATCCGCGGGCTGGAAGAAGCGCTCCTTTTAGGCGTTAAAGAAATTAACTGTTTTGCCGATTCAGAACTTTTGGTCAAGCAGATCAAGGGAGAATACCGGGTAAAAAATGATGGGCTGATACCACTTTTTAACCAATTAAAAACTTTAATTCGCCGTTTTCAGGATTTTTCGATCACCCATATCACTCGGGACAAAAATAAACACGCCGATGACCTCGCTAACCGCGGCATAGATGAGTATCATTTATCAGCAGCTAACAAGCTTATAAATTCTCATCCAGCCAGTTAAAGATCTTTTCATTAGAGATCATCAAAGCGCCCAGCTGACAATGTTCTTCCGCCCCTTCATCGCGGGTGAACAGCAGGTAGTCTTTCTGGCCTTTTAGGGCTTTAAATAATTTGATCGCTTGTCCCGGCATATCTTTATCATCCTGCGAATCAACAACCAGCATCTTGCATTTAATTTTGCCAACCACATCTTTTAAGGTATAAGGCCGGGTAGCTTTAATAAAGGCAGTCGGACTTTTAACCCCAAAAACCCACATGCCATTACCGATCGCCCAGCGCAGTCCGGGCTTGATCTTCATCTCTTGGTAAAGATCCACGTCCAGCTGTTCTTCGGCCCGCGGATCATCAAGCATCGATTCAAAATCTTTTGGACCATTTTTGACCATGTTCTCATGGAAGTTATAAACGCCGCCGTTAGCCACGCACACTTTGATCCGATGTTCAAAAGCAACCGCTCGCGGCGCGAGGTAGCCGCCAAAGCTGATCCCCATCAGACCGATCCGTCCGGTATCAACTTCTTTTAGTCCCAGCGCAAAATCAACGACCGGAGTGACCACTTTTTCCCAATCATAGCGGAAAGGGAGTCCCTGCTCGCGGATGACCGCCCCCTGCCCCGGGCCTTCAAAAGCTAAAATATTGTAGCCCCTTTTTAAGGCGGCGAAGCCAACTTGCGAGATCAACTCCTCGCCAGTCCCGTCAAAACCGGTCTGGATCATCAAGAGCGGCCTTTTTTTGCCGGAATTATCGACCAATCCCAAGTAACCTGGTAAATTAGTTTTTTCATAAGGGATCTTAACCGCTTTAATGATCGGGGTATCCATCAACTTGATCGCTTTTAAGAAAAGGTCCCGGCTTTTCCCCCAGGTTTTCATGATCCGCGGGTCTTTAGGATTGGTGTGCAGAAAAAATTCGGCGGAGCGGTAATAATTAGAAGCGCGCAGATAAGCTTCACTGGCGCTGAGCTTATGCCCCTGCGCCGCGAATTTGTCGCCAAAGCTCTCTACTTGTTTTGCCGTTTTATACCATTCATCGTACCAGCTGTTATCATCACCCTCTTTGATCCGGTAGGCGGTCTTAAGGCATTCGCCTATATCAGAGGCCCCAACCGGCGCCGCTCCCAGCGCGCGCAGCAGCTGGAAAGAATATTGCTGGTCTTTAAATATAATATTTACCGCTTCACTGCTATTAGCCAGGAAGATACAAGACAAAAGCAAGCCAACAACCAATATGTTTTTCATTTTGTTCTCCTTTTGGCCGTTATTATAACATGTAGGGGAATATAAAGATTTGACAGAATGATCTGGCAGTGGCAAAATACTATTTAAGGAAGGAGATAATATGAAGAAAATATTAAAATTGATCTTGATCGCTATCGCTATAACCGCGGTTTTGGTTTTTGCCTTTTTAGCTTATATGGGAATGATCTTCCCGCTTAAAAGTTATGAGACCCAAATGGGCCCCTACACTTTGGTTTACGAAAGTTTTGTCGGCCCTTACGCTCAAACCGGCCCGGTCTTTGATAAAGTCTACAAAGCATTAAAAGCGGAAGGGATAGAAACTACGCTCGGCCTGGGGATCTATTATGACGAACCCGGCAAAGTACCAGCGGATAAATTGCGGAGTGATTGCGGTGTGGTCGTTGAAAAAAAAGACCTGGCCAAGCTTTACCGGGTCCAAAGAAAATTCAATGTCAAACGACTGCGCCAAAGAAAAAGCATTGTAGTTGAGTTCCCGCTTCGCAATATGCTCTCATACATGCTGGGGCCGATGAGAGGTTATCCAGCTTTAATTAAACACGCTGAACAAAATGGCTATAGGCCAAGATTGGCCTATGAACTCTATGATGAGAAACAAAAAAAGATCTTCTTTGTGATGAGGATCGTAAAATAATAATCTTATATTATTTTAGATACTGATCAAAAAACTTTACGGTCCGCCTCATCGCTGCCGGCCAGGCCCGGCCAAATTCGTGGCGTTCACCGGGATATTCGTCTAAAGCCACTTTTTTCTTCTTATATTTCAACGCTTGTTTTAATTTTTCCGACCAGGTAATTGGCACCGATTCGTCCGCAGTCCCGTGTTCGATCAAGATCGGCGCTTTGATATGATCTAGATAAGTTAGAGCTGAAAGCCCGTCCCAAAACTTGGGGTTAGCTTCGGGCGAACCATATTTCGCGATGATCTTTTCCGCCACTTCGGGATGGTGCTTGCGACGCCAAAGCCATCTGGAAAAATTATCGCGGTAATCGGCGCTGACCGGCGCGAAGAGGACGGCCGCTCGCGCCAGCTCCGGCTTAACCACCAAAATATTCAACACCACTCCCCCGCCCATCGAATGACCCATCAGCCCAATTTTTTCTTTATCAAAATATTTCAACTGACTGTTCTTGACCGCCATGATCGCGTTGATCGCGTCGATCACGTATCCTAAACGGAAACCGGCCAGGTCGTCGGGATCTTTACTGGAAAACGCATGGTTACGATAATCGGGATGGATGACAATATAACCGCGGCGCGCCAGATAATCTTGTTCCCGCTTTAAGCCTCGGCCGTTAGTATAGATTTTAGGATTAATATAACCGTGATTAAGGATCAAGACCGGAAAGGGCCCCTTCCCGACCGGAACATTCATGATCCCGGAGATCGTTAAGTCATCGCTTTTATAGGCGATCTGGTAACGGGTGTAAGCTTTATTTTTGGCCAGGACCTTTTTCAAGACCAAGTCACGCCCATTATACTCGCGTTCCATTAAGCCAGTTAATGATGGAACATCTTCAGCAAAACCGGGATGAGCCATAATGAGCAAAGAAAAAATAATGATTATATTTCTCATGCTATCTTAACCTGGCGCTTAAAGCCGTTTCGCTGGCACCGCAAAAGAAATGATCGGGATCAGCAGATAAGCCAGCGACGACCAGCCGGGGACAACAAAAGAAGCGATCACCGCCAAAAGAGCGATGGCTGGAAAAACCAGGCCTTTCCGGGTAACCTTAGCAATATGTTCTTGGTTCTCTTCTGTTTCAATATAATTTTTCTTGAACGAATACCACCAATTAAAAGCCATCATTGAACTTAAGACAAGCATATTTAAATTAAAGAATATCTCCGCGACCATGTCATCGGGATAATCGTTCATCAGGCTGGTGGAAAAAGGGGTCAGCACTACGAATAACAGGATAAAAATATTCAACCACAAGATCAGCGAGTCAGTCTTCTTAATGTGATGGAACTGCTGGCTGTGGTTCATCCAAAACAAGGCTAAAAGGACAAAACTTAAAGCAAAGTTATAAAAGTTCCCATACTGGTCTAGAAGATAGCTGGCAACATTGATATGTTTCGCGCCGTCCGGCAAATTAATCGCCAAGACTAAAATAGTCATGGCAAAAGCAAAGATCCCGTCCGCCAGTGACTCCAGCCGCCGCGGTGTCATTCCGGTCGATCGGGAAAAGGCTGTTTCCTGCATGATAAGGTTATTTTATATTAATAACCGAAGAAAGCAAGCCTGATCATGTTATAATTATTATTGGGCAGGCCGGGTGATATCGCCTCGACTCACTTCGTTCGCTCGGCGTAAAACCCTAACCAGGGGTTTATACCGAGCGAGGAGCGAAGCGACGAGTCGAGGTGAGGAAAGTCCGGACTCCAAAGAGCGGCGTGGTTGCTAACAGCAACTGAGGGCGACCTTAAGGAAAGTACAACAGAAAAGACACAGCCCCTCGGCTCACTTCGTTCACTCGGGGCAAGCCAGGCCAGATTATTAGTTGGCTTGCTCCGAGCGAGGAACGAAGTTCCGAGTCGAGGAGCAATGGTGAAAACGTGAGGTAAGAGCTCACGACGGAAATTAGGCTGGAGACAGCTACGTTGTAAACCCCACGCGGAGCAAGACCAAATAGGATGAGAGGCTGCTCGCCTCGCTAGGAATCCGAGTAGGTCGCAATGAGGTCGTCAGCAATGGCGATCCCAGATAGATTATCGCTTAACCAGAATCCGGCTTATGAGCCTGCCCTTTAATTTCCTACTGTGAACCGAACGGCTGAAGTTCGACCACCGCCGTCCCTCTGACCGGTTTGCCTCTTAGCGTCCCCGTAACCGTGGCTAAACCTTCATACTTGATGGTTTTATTCAAACCGATCGCTGTCATGTCGACCACGATCTCCTGGTCTTCGCGCACCATTTTAACGGTCAAGTCTGCCTGGCAATCCGGCGACTCCAGCCGAATACGGCGCTCCTGGACATACTGGTTGCCGGTCATCGGGCTGGTCCAAACACCCCCGCTGGATAAGGCTTCAATACCGATCTCGTCGATCTTCCACGAATGCACCGGCTTGCGCGCGGAGTTGCTGGTCCGTTCACTGCTGGTACTAAACAGGGTGGCGACCGGTAAGGTACCGGTCCCGCTTTTGATCTGGATGACCATGATCGCGGCGTCTTCTTCCGGCAGCATGATCGAGTAAAATTCCCACCACGCTTTGCCAATGAGGACATCTTGCGCTTCCTGGCCGTAGCTCTGCACAATATCATCCATCCACATCGTCCCGCTTGTGCCGCTGCTCAATAAAACACCATTGCGCTTGATCCAGAAATTTTTAACATCCAAGAGCGGCAATGAATAGTAGAATGAGCCCTGGCCAGCCATTGAAGCCCCGGTGCTTTCCAGGTATTTTTTAACCGAGTTGCCAAAAGACCGTTTGATGTCATACTGCTGCAGCCCGGTTAAATACTGGGGGAAAAAAGAGGCCGAGCCGTATCCTTGGTTCACTGTCCCAAGCCGGTCGCACAATAATACCTCTGCCTCCAACGTGCCGCCCTGCAAAGCTGGAACATTCCCAGTCAGGAGATATTCCGCGCCAGCCTGCCCCATCGTACCCGACACCAGGCTCATGGTCATCAACGGCTCTGTCTGCTTCGATGAATTCACTGTCACTTTCCAGGGATTGGATGTCACCACCACCCGCGGATCCAAGTCCTCCAAAATAAAATCTCCGCCAAATACGTACCCCTCAAGGGATGGGCCGTTATAAGCAATTATGGCCGGGATCAACTGCCACCTTATCCCGCCCCACTCTTTCGCGATCCGCTGCATCGAAGAAATAAACATCCCGGGAGCTTCCGGCGACGCGCTATCCACCAAACTTCCAAAGAAAAACCAGCCGTCAAGATCATACTCCAGATGCTCTTGCGACATGAACTCTGCCAGTTTTGCCGCGCTCTGCGTCTGCGGCAAATCGTTGCTTTGGGTAAAGTAGCAATTAACCCCGGCAGTCGGCTGTGGTTGGGGACCAGTACTGCAACCATTCTCGGCAACAATAAAATATAACAGCAAAACAATAAGGCTGAACCGTTTCATCGTGTCCACTTTCTGGCGTTACAAATAATAATGCATGCCAAAAACAACCGCCGGCACTATGCTGGAATCAAAGACAGAAATGGTATTGTTGGTCACCCCGGCCGCTGAAAATGACGAATATGTCAAAGGTGAAATATTTCCTTCAATCGATAAATTCGGGTAGATGAAAACTTCGGCGCCAAAGTTCAAGGAGACTGCTAGTAAGCCGGCACCCGAGACCAGCGCTGGATTGCTGGTATACTGTAAGCCTATCCCCCAGTGCGGAATAATATTATCAATCGGCTCCAACATCACTTTTAAGGCCAGCGCAACGGTGCCGGTATTAATGCTGACCCCACCTGAAGGTGTCCTTGTCGCATAAGACACCCCTATCTCTTCTTTCACTTTATCATTCAAATAGAACTGCAAAGTAGGCATGGTCGCCGCTCCGGTGGTGATCGTCAACCCTTGCAGACCAAAACCAAACCTGCCGGGGGGCATTTTTGCTAAAGCCGCGGCAGAAAAGGAAACCAATACCAGGGCCACTATCAAAATCCTTGATCTCATGATTTACCTCCTTAATTTTACTTTAGAGCCAATTTTATCCCTGCTTTAATATCTTTGCAACCAATATTACTCAACAACATTTTTGCCATGCATATGATATAATCCCACCAAGAAATGCACAGATATTCTAAGCCTCGATCGCAAAAGAAAGGGCTAGCCCCGGGAACGCTCGTCCACATCGGTGAAAAGAAGAGCGAAGAGATAAAACTTTCGCTTATCCATTATAATAAAACTAACCTCAAAGAGATCGAACTAAAGTCTGTTAAAGAGTGTGCCCAGTTCATAAATAAACCTGGGGTCCTCTGGATAAACCTGGATGGTTTGCATCGCACCGAAACGATCGAACAGCTCGGCCAACTGTTTAAGCTCCATCCTCTAGTTTTAGAAGATATCGTTAATACCGAACAGCGCCCTAAACTTGAGGAATATGATGATTACCTTTATATCGTTTTAAAAATGATCTATTCAGCCCCCCAAAACAGTACCGTAGTAACTGAACAATTAAGCCTGATCCTGGGGAAAAACTATGTCCTTACTTTCCAGGAAAAACCGGGAGATATCTTTGATCTTTTACGGGAAAGGATAAGGGCGAACAAAGGCCGGATAAGGAAAGCCGGCGCCGACTACCTGGCCTATTCTTTAATAGACGCGATCATTGACAGTTATTTTGGCATCATGGAAAAAGGCGGCGAAGAGCTTGAGAACCTTGAAGACGAGGTAGTTTCATCCCCTTCGACCAAAACCCTGAACCGGATCCATCATCTAAAGCGGGACATGATCTTTTTGCGCAAAGCGATCTGGCCGCTTCGGGAAGTTATCGGCCGCTTGCAGAATATCGGTAAACCCTTTATACAACCGCCTACTATAGTGTATCTGAGGGACATTTACGACCATTCTATCCAGCTTATGGACACGGTCGAAACTTTCCGCGACATGCTTTCAGGCATGCTTGATATCTATCTTTCCAGCATCAATAACCGCTTGAACGAAATAATGAAAGTCCTCACCATTATTGCCACCATTTTTATGCCGTTGACTTTCATCACCGGCTTGTACGGCATGAACTTCAAGTTTATGCCCGAACTGTATCAAGCCTGGGGATACCCCGCGGTCCTAACGGTCATGGTTTTTGTGGTCGCAGTAATGCTGGCTTACTTTAGACGCAAGAAGTGGATCTGATCTTTTTAGCGTAAAGCTAACTCCAGCAGGGAAAATAAACCAAACAGAATAAAGATCACCGCCCCCACCCAACGCAGCTTCTCTTCTGGTATATGCCGTTTTAACAAGATGCTGGCTAAAATCGCGACAATATTGATCCCTCCCATCCCCAAAGTCGCCCCCAACCAGACCTGGAAAGGCGTCCCATATTTCGCCGCCAAAGCCATCACTGCCAATTGGGTCTTATCCCCTAATTCGGCCAGGAAAAAAGCCGACACAATAAAAAGAAAACTTGATCGGTCCTTATTGGCTCCGGGTTTTATGTTTTCTTTTTGTTCAGAAAATATTGTCCAAACACCAAAACCAATGAACATTAAGCCGGCAATCAACTGGAGAAAATAGTGTGGGACCAGCTGATAAACAATGCCGCCAAAGATAACAGCTAACCCGTTCAGAAGCGCGGTTGCAGCTAAAATCCCAAAGATCACAACCCCCAGCGGAAATCTGGTCGCAAGTCCGATCGCGAGCAGCTGGGTCTTATCGCCTAGCTCGGCGATCCCGATCACCAAGAACGAAACGATAAGCGGCCAAAAAGCCATCATTAAATTAATAACCGGTCAAGCTCGGCTGGAATTTCCGGCCTCCCCTTTTGGTTTAACGCCGTCCCCACAACTTTGCCCTGCAGGATCATTTTCTCGTCGGGCAAGCGGTAAATGTCCTGCACAAAAGCAAAGCGGAGTTTTGATTCCCTGATAAAATTAAGTCCAACATAAAACTCATCACCGCTGGTTAAAGACGACCGGTAATCAAGTTCGATCCGCGTGACAACTAAATTGACTCCTTTAGCCGTTAGCGCCGCAAATTCGACGCCAACACTCTTTAAATATTCGTGGCGGGTATGTTCCAGATAATTTTGGTAAACAGCATTATTAACGATCCCCTGGAGATCACATTCATAATCGCGGACCTTAAAATTTAGTTTAAATTGGTATGTCGGCATTTTATTCATACCTTAAAGCCTCGATCGGCAGCAGCCTGGCCGCGCGCCGCGCCGGCCAGAGGCCAAAGATAACGCCGACCAAAACTGAAAAAGTAAAAGCCAGCATGATCGACTGCAACGTTATCAAGACCGACCACCCAGCCAAGGCCGAGATCGAAAAAGAAATTAAACTTCCCACCCCGATCCCGATCACCCCGCCAAAAACGCAGATCAAAACCGCTTCAACCAAGAACTGGGTCATGATGTCGCGGTCTTCCGCACCCAGCGCCTTGCGCAGGCCGATCTCATGCGTCCGCTCCATCACCATGACCAGCATAATGTTCATGATGCCGATGCCGCCAACCATCAGCGAGACCGCGGCGATCGCCCCGAGTAAGAAAGAGAAAGTCTTGACGGTTTCACTCGCCGCTTTTTGGATATCAGCCATGTTGCGGATATCAAAAACATCGGACTGCGACGGCGGCAGACGGTGAAGCTTGACTAAAAGCGGCGGAATCTCTTCCTGGACGGGAGCCAAATCGTCGGCCGTTTCGGTCTGGACGTCAAAATTATTGATATAATCGCGGCCCAGCAAGCGGTGCATCGCGGTCGAGAGCGGAACAACGATCTGGTCATCAACGTTGCGGAAACCTTGCGCCCCTTTTTCCGGCATAACCCCGACTACCTGTAAATTGACCCGGTTGACTTTGACCCACTTGCCCAGCGGATTTTCATCCGGAAAAAGCTCCTTGGCCACAGCGAAACCTAAAACTGCAACTTTAGCCCTGGAGTTCTCTTCGGTCCGGTTAAAAAAACGTCCGACATTCGGCACCGAATCGCGCACCGTTTGATAATCAACGCTGCTGCCATAAACAGTCGTGTTCCAATTCCGATTTTTATAAACGACTTGGACCCGGCCGGAAACATAAGGAACGACTGCCTTAACCCCTTCAAGCCGCTTGATCCCCTCCATGTCCTGCAAATTAAACCTGGTCACAACATCACTGCCAAGTGAGATCCTCTGCGTCCGTCCAACCGACCTGACCGTTAATAAATTGGTGCCGAGCGCCGCCAAGCTCTTTTCTACCTGCTGTTGGGCGCCAAAACCGATCGCCATCATGGCAATAACCGCGCCAACACCGATCACCACGCCCAAGATCGACAAGAAAGACCTTAATTTATTGGTTAGGAGCGAAAGATAAGCTTCAAAAAAATAATTCGTCAGCCGGCTAAGCGAAAAGATATTGAATTCCCGCGGCTTCATCTGCGGCATCGCTGTCTGGGTTCCAGTTGATACTGTCCTAATCCTTTCATCGGCAATGATCTTACCGTCTGATAAAGTGATCTTGCGGCTCGCTTCGCCCGCTAAATTCGGCTCGTGCGTCACCATGATGATCGTGTTGCCGCGCTGGTTTATCTCTTTAAATAATTTTATGATCTCCTGCGCCGACTTGGTATCAAGGTTGCCGGTCGGTTCATCAGCCATGATCACCAGCGGCTTATTGGCTAACGCCCTAGCCAATGCGACCCGCTGCTGCTGCCCGCCGGACAGCTCGTTCGGCCGATGCTGGAGGCGGTCACCCAACCCAACCCTGGCCAGCAGTGCTTTGGCTTCTTTCTTATTCTCGGCCGTGATCCCTTCGTTATAAACGAATGGCAACATCGTGTTCGCCACGATATCAAGGCGTGGTAAAAGGTTAAATGACTGGAAAACAAAACCGAGCAAGCGGTTGCGCAAGCGCGAAGTTTCCCTTTCAGACAAATGGGAAACTTCTTTTTCAAGAAGTAAATAGTCGCCCGAATCTGGCCGATCAAGCAGGCCAAGCAGGGCTAGAAGCGTTGATTTACCGGAACCGGAAGAGCCCATGATCGCCACGAATTCGCCTTGTTCGATCTTAAGCGAAACATCGCGGAGGGCATAAACAGGGATCTTCCCGCCGATATAATACGTCTTATTAATATTACGCAGTTCGATCAGGGACATTACTTTTTCTGTCCACCGAACGGATTGACCGTCATCGGGCCGCGGCGGCGGGAGAGTGAATCGATCAGCTCTTTGGTCGGCACCACAACTTTATCGCCCAATTTCAGGCCGCTGACAATTTCAATGTTGTCGCCATTCTCCAGGCCGGTTTCAACCTGGAGCGAGCTGGGCTTTTCCCCCTCTTTTTTAACCATGAACACATAGGATATTTTCCCCCGCTTCTTGATCGCTTTTGTCGGCAGGACCAAGACGTCTTGTTTTTCATTTTGGAAGAAATTAACCGTGGCGCTCATCCCAGCCCTAAAGAACGGCGGGATACGCTCTGGGATCAAATTAACTTCATAAACCGTGACATTATTGACCACCGTCGATTCATAAGCGATAGATTCAACCTTGCCGTTGATCATTTCATCTGGATAAGAGTCAAGTATAATTTCGACCCGCTGGCCAAGTTTGATCCGGCCGATATCGGTCTCATCAATTTGCGCTTTCACGATCAGTTTATCGGCCATGACCAAGACAGTATCGTTACTGGTGAAAGTTTGGCCCGGTTCAACGCTCCTCTGGATAATGAAGCCGGCAATCGGCGCGATGACCGGCGTCGGCTTATACATCGTTTCCCAGCGTTTAAGTTCTTCCTCGCCGCTCGCCCTGGCGGCATCAAGGAGCGTCGCCCGCTCAAGCGAGCTCATCCAGGCCAGGATATTGCCTTTGGCCACCCTTTGCCCTTCTTGGACCAAGACCGATTCGATCCGGCCGGCCACCGGCGGCTTGATCTCCAGCCTATTTCTTGGCATGACAGTGCCGGTAGAAGGAATGCTTGATTGGATGCTCCCTTTGGTGACTTCAACTATTTCGAGCGGCTTTTCTTTTTTCGGCGCGCAGGAGGTTAGGCTTAACGTTAAAAGAACTATTAATGAAAAATTAAAAATGAAAAATGAAAAATGCTGGTAAATGTTTTTATCAAGATCATATCGCGCGGCGATACCTCCATTTTTAATTTTTAATTTCTCACATTTTTCATTTCTCATTTAACGTAACCTCCATAAGCATTATGCCAGGCAGCTTCGGCGTAGAGCGCCGCCTTTTTCCTGGCCAACAGATTTCGCTGGGCAGTAATATAATCATTTTCAATAATATCCCAATTATCGTAATTTAAAAGGCCGTTCAAATATTTCGTCCTGGAGATCTCGGCCCTAACTGCGGCCGCTTTAAGCGACAGCTTGGCGATCTTGACCGCTTCGACCGCGTCTTGATAACTATTGTAAGCAGATTCCAGGCCGTATCTTAAGTCATTGACCCCGCTTTGGAAATCTTGTTTAGCTTTATCAAGTTGCGCTTGATAGATCAACCGGTCGGCAATATTAGCCCCGCCGGGAAAAATGGAATAAGACAAACTTACGCTCCAGTTTTGGCTATCGGTCGTTGGCGGCCAGTTTGCCCCGGTCTTTTGGTAAGAACCATTAAGTGAAACCGAAGGCAAGAACTCGCTGATCGTCTTCTTATATGAAAGCTCCGCTTTATCTAATTGTTTTTGGTACATTATATAAGATGGGACGGCAATTAATATTTGACCATAATTTGGAGTAGATGCGCCCGTAGTTTCGAGCGACCCTTCAGCCTTATCAACTTCCGCTGAAACAAGCTGGCTAAGTTTTAGCCTGGCCAAAGATTTTGACCTCTCAGCGACCTTAATATTATTAGCGGCGTCCGCTTGATCAGCCTCTGTCCGCAAGAGCGCTCCCTGGTCTTCCCTGCCGCTTTCGAACCGGAGCTTGATCAGATCAGTATTATTTTTACGCCTTTCGAATATCTGCTTATAGAGGGTAATATATTCATCGGCTACCGCCAGGTCAACAAATGATTGGCGCAGCTGCAAATAAACATCCGCCTCCGCTTTTTGCCTTGAAGCTTGATAATAATCGTAATCGTCTTTGGCGGACAGCGAACTGAAATAATCATCAAAACCGGAAAAGAGCGATTGCGAAACGCTCAAGCCGTAGCTGGCGCTCGATTTACCCGAAGAGGCATTGGCTGAAACCTGGGGCAAGAAAGGAGAAAAACTCCTGTAATAGCTTAACTTTGCCGACTCAACCTGCTTGGCGGCGCTGATCAGGTCTGGATTATTTTGCTGGGCCAGCTTTAATGTGGCCTGCCATCCCTGCGCCAAAACCGGCAAGCCTAACCCAACAACTAACAAGCTAATAAAAAGCGATCTCTTAATGGCCATCTGGGGTTATTTTACCACTACTTTTTGCCAAAAGAAAACAATCTGGGTTTTTTCATCAGATCATTGAATTTTTGTTTCTGCTCCGGCGTCAAGCTCGCTTTTAGATCAAGGAGCGAGTCGAGCCTTTTTATCTCAATGTCGCCCTGGGCGGATTTTATCACCAGGAGAGACTTCACTATCGCTGGCCGATCAGGTGTATCTTTAATTAATTCGGCTTTTAACTTTTCCCCCTCCCCTTTAATTTTCTCCAGGAGCGGGGCGACTTCTTTCCTGATCTTCTCCTGGGCGGCCAAAAACTGTGTTTTTTGGGCCTCTGTTAAATTAAGCCTTTTAACTATCTGCCCGCCACGGTTCTTGCCTTTCGCCTTATCCCGCCCCCACCACGCGGCTGAAGCTTGGGACGAACTCACCGCTAACCAAACCAACAAAACGATCGAAACTATTTGCCAAGACTTTTTCATTTTCTTTCCCTCCTTGCCCCGAGCCTGTCGAGGGGCTTTTTCGCGTTCAATAAGATTAGACAAATGACACAAAGAAAAAGTTCCCTCACTCTCCAAAGACATAAGACATTAAAATATTGCCATTGATAGTTTCCCCTTCTTCCAGGTAACTGGCGATCGTTTCTTTGTTCCCGCCAGGATTAAGAGTGTAATACAATGAAAAGACCGCTAAAAAAACACCCGTCAGCGCGGCTGCTATTAGCCAAGAATTAGCTGGCTTTGGTTGAGCCCGCAACGCGATCGCTGTGTACGCCTTATCATAATCGATCTTTGGCGACAGGCCTTTAAGCTCCTTGATATATTTTTTATAGCTATCCATTTTTGCTCACTTCCTTTTTAATTATTTCCCTGGCGCGATGCAAATTTGACTTGACCGTGCCGACCGGGATCTTTAAGAGCGCCGCCGCTTCATCCAGCGATTTCTCTTCGACATCTATCAACAAGAGTATCATTCTCTGCCGGGGATTTAATTTTTCCAGCGGCTTAAAGACCTCTATGTCGGCCGGCGCCTCCGGCTCTGCCGCCTCGATCAACCTAAAAGCCGACAAAACCTGCTTCAAGCCAGAGTAGTGGCGTTGTTTTTTTAGGTAGTTTAACGCGGTATTGACGGTGATCCGATAGATCCAAGTATTAAGCGCCGCTTCCCCTCGGAATTTTGGCAGGGCTTTGTGGACAGCTAAAAAGACTTCTTGGAATAGGTCTTCCCTATCTTCCGGCTTAAAAACATATTTGGAAACTAATTTCCAAACATTGGCTTTGTGATCGTGGTATATTACGGAAAAATCCGGTTGCATATTTATATTAGGCAATCGACCAGCGCTAAAAGTTCCTCATAACTCTGGATCCCATTAACCTGCCCCCTGACTTTTGACGCGTCGGGAAAGGACTTTAAATACCAGAGGGCGACTTTGCGCAAGAAACCAATCTTGCTTACCTGCCGATATTCGTTGACCAGGGCTAAATGTGCTTTCAAGACTTGCTGGCGGGTGGCCAGGTCGACCTGATCTACTCCTTGGAAGATCCAGGGATTACCGAACGATCCACGGGCGACCATGACCCCATCGCAACCGGTTTCGTTAAACATTTTTTTGATCCCGGCCGTAGAAAAAACGTTCCCCGAACCAAAGACCGGGATCGTCACCGCTTCTTTAACCGCTTTGATGCTTTTATAATCGATCTCGCCGGAATAACCTTGCCTTTGGGTCCGGCCGTGGATAAAGATCGCCGCCGCCCCGCTCTTTTCACATTGCTTGGCGATCGAAGCGATCTCTTTGAGATCAGCCTTAAGAAATCCGGTGCGAAGTTTCACGGTCACCGGGATGGGCAATCCAGCCGCCAGCTTTTTTATTATTGCCGACAATCTTTTAACATCTTTTAAGAGATATGAACCGGCTTTTTTCTTTAAGACTTTTTTGACCGGGCAAGCGGCATTAATGTCCAGGAACGGTATCTTAACATTACTCAAGATCACTTTGGCCGCTTTAAGCATATCATCAGGGTCGGCGCCGACCAATTGCGCGGCAGTCGGCTGGTCTTCTTCCGTTGTGGCCAAAATATCAAGGTTCCTTTTGGCGTTGTGGATCAGCCCATTGCAGTCGATCATCTCAAAAAAACAAAATTTGGCGCCATGCCTCCTGGCGATCAACCGGAACGGCAGGTCGCTGACCCCCGACATCGGCGCTAGCATTAGATCGGTCGGTAACTCATAAGAGCCAATTTTCATTTTCTATCCCCCTCACCCCGGCTCCGATTTCATCGGAGCCTGCCCCTCTCCCAAGAGGAGAGGGGCGATATAAACAATCATTTATATTGTACCACCCCTCTCCCTCTGGGAGAGGGGAAAGGGGTGAGGGTTTAATGATATAATTTCGTAATGGATCTCTTTGACATGAATGAGAAGGACTACAAAGGAAAAAACGCCCCTCTTCCCTACCGCCTAGCCCCTAGGAACCTAGACGAAATCGTTGGGCAGGAGCATATTTTGGGGGAAGGGAAATTACTTAGGCGGCTGGTCGAAACCGACCGGATCTCCTCTATTATATTGTACGGCCCGCCTGGCATCGGCAAAACCGCCTTGGCCAGGGTGATCACCAATTCAACCAAAGGCCACTTTGAATGGCTTAATGCCTCGGTCGCCAAAGTCGACGATATCCGCAAAGTCAGCCTCGAGGCTAAAGATCGGATCAAACATAATAGGACAAAAACCATTCTCTTCCTTGACGAGATCCACCGGTTCAACAAACTCCAGCAAGACGCCCTTCTCCCCGATGTTGAGGAAGGAAACATGATCTTGATCGGCGCCACGACTGAAAATCCGTTCTTTTATGTTAACTCCGCCCTGGTCTCCCGGTCGCAGATCTTTGAGCTTAAACCGCTTAAAGAAGAAGATCTAAAAAAATTGATCGGGATCGCTCTGACTGATAAAGAACGGGGCTTTGGGAATTTAAAGGTCAAAATTGATCAGGAGGCGATCGATCATTTGGCTAAATTATCCGATGGCGATGCCAGGCGAGCTTTATCGGCGCTGGAACTTGGCGTCCTTTCAACTCTGCCTGACAAAAAAGGAACCATCAACTTTGATCTAAAAGTCGCCGAAGAATCGATCCAAAAGAAAAAAGTCGTCTATGATAAGAAAGGCGACCAGCATTACGACACGATCTCCGCTTTCATCAAATCGATGCGCGGCTCCGATCCCGATGCCGCCCTCTATTACCTGGCCAAGATGATCTACGCGGGAGAAGATCCCCGGTTCATCGCCAGAAGGATCGTGATCTGCGCCGCGGAGGATGTGGGGAATGCCGATCCTCTAGCCTTAGTCATCGCTAATTCCGCGATGCAAGTGGCAGAATTTGTGGGCATGCCGGAAGCCAGAATACCACTCGCTCAAGCTGTAACTTATATCGCCACCGCTCCCAAAAGTAACGCTTCCTATCTTGGGATCAATAACGCCATGAAAGATGTGGAAAATAATCCAACCCTCGAAGTTCCCAATCATCTTAAAAATGCCGTCTATGAAGGCGAAAAGAAAATGGGCAAAGGGAAAGGCTATAAATACGCGCATGATTACGAAGGCGGTTTTGTCAAACAAGATCATCTTTCGGCTCACAAGAAATATTACGAACCAAAAGATATCGGTTTTGAGAAGAAGATCAAGGTTAGGATGACGGAAATAAATAACAATCTCCAAGTTCCAAACGACAAACAATCCCAAAATTCCAATTAGCAATATTTAAATATTGTGTTTTTGGTATTGTTTGTTATTTGTTGCTTGTAATTTGGTGGTTAAACAAGGAGTTTTGATGCGACTTTTAGGCGCGCACATGTCGATTGCGGGTGGGGTTGATAAAGCCGTTGAGCGCGGTTTATCGATCGGCTGCACCGCTATCCAGATCTTTGTTAAAAATAATAACCAATGGTTTGGGAAGGCACCCGAATTGAAGACGAATCCACCCATTTTTATTTTTGCCCATACAGGATATTTAATTAATCTAGCGACAATAAAACCTGAAAACCTGGAAAACTCCCTGAAATCGATGCGCCAGGAGCTTGATTTTGCCGAAGCGATCGGATTACCATTTACGGTCCTCCACCCAGGGGCACATTTAGGCGCAGGAGAAGACGTAGGCATAGGTAAGGTTGCTGATAATTTAAAGACTTTACTTAAAGAAACCTCTGGCTATAAGGTTAAAGTCGCGCTAGAGAATACTTCCGGCCAGGGCTCAAGCTTGGGCTATAAATTTGAACATTTGGCTAAACTTTTAGAACTGATCGGCCAGCCAGAAAGAATGGGCGTCTGTTTCGACACCTGCCACGCCTTTGCCTCAGGTTACGATGTTAAAGAAAAGACGTGGGAAGAGTTTGACCGAATTGTCGGCTTAAAAAATCTTTTGGCCATTCATCTCAATGATTCCAAAGGCGAACAAGGTTCCAAAAAAGACCGCCATGAACATATCGGCCAGGGAAAAATGGGGCTCGAACCATTTCGTCTGTTAATGAATGATAGTCGCTTTGATAACATTCCCATGGTCCTCGAAACTCCAAAAGATCCTGACCTTAAACAGGACGTGATGAACCTTAAACTACTTCGCTCCCTCGTGGTATAATTTTTAAATGGACAAGCACTATGAAGACTTGGGCTTTGCCAAGGTCGACCATCACCGACATAAGCGGAAAGGCTTCCCCGAGGTCATTTATTGCCAGGGAAAAACGCCAGCGCAGATCGCCAAGATCGCCTTGAGTATCCACAAAAATGGCCACGATGTCCTAGCCACCAGAGCCGACAAAAAAGCCTACCTTGCCGTCAAGAAAGTTATCAAGAGCGCAAAATATAATGAAACGGCAAAAATTATTTTCTACCAAAGGAAACCGCGACGTTCAGTCGCTGGTTTGATTACTATCATTACTGCGGGCACAGCCGACCTCCCGGTCGCGGAAGAAGCGGCAGTTACTTGTGAATTTTTAGGCAATAAGGTTGAGAGGCTCTACGATGTTGGGGTCGCCGGGATCCATCGTCTGATCAATAACCTCGATAAGATCGAAAAGTCTAAGGTCGTCATCGTCGTGGCAGGAATGGAAGGGGCCCTCCCCTCGGTCGCCGGCGGGCTAATTGATAAGCCGATCATCGCCGTCCCGACTTCTGTCGGCTACGGCGCCAACTTTAAAGGCCTGTCCGCCCTGCTGACAATGATGAACTCCTGCGCGCCGGGGATCGGCGTCGTTAATATTGATAACGGCTTCGGCGCCGCGGTTTTGGCCCACTACATCGTGAAATGAAAATAGCCTACTTTGATTCTCCTTCAGGTCTTTCTGGAAATATGATCATTGGAGCACTTCTTGATGCTGGACTAGATAAAGGTTATTTAATAAATGCGCTCGGAAACCTGAGACTAAACGTCCCTGCCTGCCGGCAGGCAAGGTCGGTTTCCTCGTCTTCTTTTGGAAACCGCGAAGTTCATTCGCTGGTTTCCAAAAGCCACTACAACCTCGTTATCCACAAGACCCAAAAACATAATATAACCGGCACCTACTTCAACGTCGACATCAAAGGATCTAATCATCACCGTGGTTTGACTGATATATTAAAAATAATTAAGCAGAGCCGATTGTCCAAGAATGTTAAGTTATTAAGCAGTAAAATATTCCAACGCCTGGCCGAAGCGGAAGCCGCCGTCCACGGCGTCCCGATAAATAAGATCCATTTCCACGAAGTCGGCGCTGTCGACGCTATTATCGACATCGTTGGCGCTTGTATTGGGCTGGAAAAACTGGGGATCGAGAAAATATACTGTTCTCCCCTTCCCAACGGCAAAGGGAAAATCATCCATGCCCACGGCCTACTACCCAACCCCTCTCCCGCTACCGCCTATCTCTTAAAAGGGGTGCCGATTTATGGGACAGGGATAAAGGGCGAGCTGGTCACTCCCACTGGCGCGGCCATAATCACCACCTTGGCTTCCGGGTTTGGCGACCTGCCAAGATTAAAGGTTGAAGCGATCGGTTATGGGGCGGGAACGATCGACCTGCCGATCCCTAACCTACTCCGAGTTTTTATAGGCGAAGCGGAAATACCGGCCGAAAGGGACGCGGTCTTGTTAATTGAAACCAATATTGATGATCTGGCCCCCAAGCTTTACCAAAAGGCGATCGCTCGCGTTATGCGCGCCGGCGCCCTTGACGCCTATATTACGCCGATCTTAATGAAGAAAAAGCGGCAAGCGGTCCTCCTCTCCGTCTTAACTGAACCGGAAAAGAAAGCGATCATTTTAGAAGAGATATTTGACCAGACAACAACGCTCGGCTGTCGGATTTTTCTTGTTAACCGGGAAAAGCTCACGCGAAAATTTATTAAGTTCAAAACAAAATATGGTAAAGCCACCGTTAAATTGGGTTATCTTGGTGATAAATTAAAAGTTGTTGCCCCGGAATATGAGAATGTTAAAAAGATCTCAGAAAAAAATCATTTACCGATGGAAAAAGCTTATAAAGAGATAATTAAATTCATACCAACCATACAACCCTCACCCCCGTCAACGTAAACTCTTCGCACCCCCTCTCCCTTTGGGAGAGGGGGAAATGTTAGGCTTAGCCGGGTGAGGGCAATTAAATCCTAGTTAACGATCGTCAGCTTAAACTTCTCGAGCAGCTTATTCTCATCTTTGGCGACGATGACACCGACGTAGATCGCGTTGCCGGCCATATAACCCTGGTCGGTCATGCCATCCCAGCTGATCTTGTTGACCCCGGCCGAACCCCCTTCTGTGCCAGCCGAGAGGACATACCGTTTGACCCTTTGGCCGGTGACATCGGCAATATAGATCTCAATGTTGGCATCTTTTGACAAGATATATTGGATATAGCACGTCTTTTGGGTCAAGCTGGCGAACGGGCTGGGGAAAGTGATCGGTGTGCCGATAATGCGGAGCGGGCCGCCCAGCACTTCGACTGTCGCGGTATAGACCGTGGAGATGCCGTAATCGTTACTGGCAGTAAATTCGATCAGGTGAGATCCTTCTGCCATTTTTGACGCCTCTGGAATTTCCAATTTAATGGCCATTTCGCTGACTCGATCGACGCCGGAAACATTTTGCGACTTTAAAACCGAGAGAGAAAGCTCGGCGACCTCGTATTTTTTCGCGGTGGCGGTCCCGCCATCAACGGTCAAGGAAACTGACGAAGATTTAATGCCAGAACTCGGCACATTGGTAATATTCGCATTGATAACAGGATTGGGAGAAACAACAAATGGGTCCCCCCTAGCTACTAGTACCGGCTGATAGAGGCGATTGCCAAATTTTACGCTCCCGATAACCGGTGGGGTCGAAGCCTCGATCGCCAAAGCCACCGCTTTGGTCTCTCCGCCAGCAACGGTAACGCTGGCAGAATTAGGGATATAAGAATCCTTGCTAACGTCAACCTGGTAGGTCCCAGCGTCAACATCAATGGAAGCTACGCCGGCATCGTCAGTCTTAACTACCGGTTTACCGGCCACTAGAACACTCGCATCTTTAACTGCGTCTCCCGTTTTTGAATCGGTAATGGTTGCCAAAATTATCGTGCCACCCCCACCGCCCAAATTGACCACATCAAAACCGTTGCCGGAAATTGTAAAGGCTACAGGGCCGATCGGAGCGCCACCAACCGGTTCGGTCACAACATGGTGGGTCGCGCCAACGACCATAAAATTCTGGTCGGGGCCAAAGGCGTTAAGCCGATAATTGCCGTCAGCATCGGTCACGCCTAAAGTAAAAGTGGCGGGATTGGCTAGGTCGATCGCGTCTTTATAAAAGTAGACTTTTGTCCCGGCGGGAACACCCCCAACTTTACCGGCGATCCAATAGACCGGGATAAAGCCTTCCGCCAAGGCTGGGACGATCCCCACCAAAAACAAAAGACAGCTAATTATAAATAGTTTCTTCAACCTCGCTCCTTATTCGTGAATCGTGAAGCGTGAAACGTGAATTGAAAAACATAAATCAAAAATCTTCCCTTCGTTTCACGACTCACGTTTCACCTTTCCCGCCTTCCCCTTTAAATATCTTATCAAGCCCAAAAGCATTTGTTTTATTTTAGTGACCTGGCCAAAAATATTATTTCCTTCTGATAAATACCCCAATTCGATCGAGATGATCATCTGGGTTTCAACTTCGGATAAAGATCCCAGCGAAATGTAAAGAAATTGGACAAATTCCCTGTCCGAGCTCCTAGCCGCGCCTTCCGCGATATTTGATGGCACAGAAACAGCGGCTCGTCGAATTTGACTCGTTAATCCATACAATTCCTCTTTTGGATATTCCTTAGTCAGCTTATAAATATCCGCGACAAACTTAATGCTTTCATGCCAAACATCTAGTTTCTTATGTTCCATTGTTTCCTGTCTTCCCCTCGTTTCACCATTCACGATTCACGTTTCACGATTCCCTATATCTTATTCGTATCAAGTTCTGCCGTAGAATCACGATCGACATAAACCTGGTAACCTACCCCTTTTATCATATCAAAAGCGGGAACATTGGCCGCATCCGCGACCGTAATCCCGACACTCTGCCCATTTTCCCAGCCATAAATAGCTAACACTTTACAACCTGTTTGCTCAAAAACAGAATTAACAAAAACCTGGGCGGTAATACCATCCCTAGGCAGGAACACGGTGTTAAACGTCAGTTTATCCGTTGTCGCCCCTTTTAGCGATCCTATAAAGCCACCCCCGCCAATTGTAACACCACCTCCAGGGATAGACCCAGTAAGATCATAGCCACCAGAATAATTTCGGCTGGTATCGATCGCCCAGGCTCGGTAATAATAAGTTTCGTTGGGTGTCAATCCGGTATCATTAAATGTATCTTCTTTATTCTCTCCAACAAAAGCAACAATCTCTGAAGCATCAGCATCGGTAGTATCGATAACATCACCAGCTGTATACCTTTTACCATTGATAGGGAAATTAGTAAACTTAAAATCTTTTGAGCCTTTTTTCCTTAAAATAATTGTGCCTGATAAATCCGCGTCTCCTGGATTAAGCCAACTAAGTAACGCACTGGTTTGGCCAGCCGGCAAACCAAATAATAACTGGACTGGCCCAGGAGGATTGGCATCATATGCTAATTGAACGCCTGAAGAATATCTCCTTTTTGCTATATCATCAAGGTTATTATGAGTGAATATTGTTACTTGATAGTTTTTACCTACAGGATCAGTAAGTTGACCGGCCTCACTACCAGCAGGAAAAAGATGTGATTTATCCGCTCCCGGCTCACCAGTAAATTCATAAATCGCTCCACTCGCGCCAATATCACCCGGATGACTGGGATAACTCCCTTCTTTAACTACAACTCTTCCCCCACCATACCAGGCATCATTTGGATTCGTCCAGCTTACCTGAAGACCATCAGAGGTTTTTGCCCCGCCAATGTTCGTAATGTTATGCGGTGGAATACCGGGGATAGCAGTGATCGCCGGACTGCCGCTATAATTCCGTCCTTGCTCCCCAACAAACGCCGCACCATCATGCTGTTCACAACCATCATAATTATAAACTTTAAAATAAAAGTTATCGCTATTGGTTAATCCAGTTACCGGCCAGACCGACTTATCTCCAATATCTATCACCCTGGCTGTGCCAATCGTTTCGTTTAATTCATATTTTTTACCATTATTATTACCGGTGGCACTTTGGAGAGCAACGCCAGCCCAGTCGTTAGAATTATTTTGTAGGTTGATACAACCACCATAATCTTTGACTGTTGCCGCTCCTGGATCCTTATTTAAATGCAATGTCACTTTTTGATCACCAGGCAAGTATCCAACAAAATTAGTTATTTTGGTCCAGGTTTCCCCGGCAAACATAAAAGGTTGACCTCCATTTTCAGCAATTTCTTGGACATTTTTTGTAATCAATGTCGGGGCTATTGGAGCCACGAAATCATGTGACTCCTTTGACAGTTCAAACTGATTTTGGTCTTCTAGCGGTGTCAAAGTATTATCAAGGGCCCTTACCCGATACCAGTAAGTCTCTTCGGTATCCTTTATACCATCATCAACTTTATCTCTAATACCGGTGGTCATTTTCCCCTCATTATTACCATCCAACCATTCAACCACCCCTGGCCCAGTTGTTTGTTTTAGAGAATGGAGACCGTCATCCGGTCTTCTATAAATTTTAAAGACCAAATTATGCTGGTCATAGTTATCAACGGTTATTCCATAGGGAGTATCATCTGTCACTTCACTTTTATCCCAAGTCACTTTCAAAACATTTCCAGTCCATAAAGCCCCCGGCTTATCGACAGTTTTCACAATACCAGCTGGATTGCTCCAAACTGGCGGGACATTTTCAGTAATGGTAATGGTTTGCGACGCGCCAGCAGAGGTTGAATAATCAGCAGGTGGCGCCCCAGTGTCCGAACCGCTGGCTAATGAAGAATCCCAATTAAGTGGCCCAGCAACCGCCGTAGTTTTGATGGTAAATTCCGCTTCAAAAACACTTTTCAACACGTTCCCGGCAACAGGCCAGCCGGCCTGGGCTTCTCCTTTATGGTAGGAGAATTTAAAAACTGTCGGCGAAAAATCAGCTTTATGATCCGACGTCATATCAGTCACATTATCCTTTAGCAGGGTTGGGGTATTAAAAGAGGTGTTGTCATATTTTATGTAAGCGTCAAGACCAAGCATCCGTTTGGTCGCGGGTATGGTTAAGTTAATCCTGATAGGCCGTTTGCTGTTTTTTTCCCAGTTTGAAGTGTTTGCCGCATAAAAGCTATATCCTTCCGACCAAGCAGTACCACAACTAAAGACAGCTAAAATCACCCCCACCCCAAAACCAAATTTATTTATTCTTAACATCGAATCTTGCCTCCTTCTTAGGGAACATAACTTATACATCCATTATTGCCTAACCAGATAGGATAATCCAACGCCGAAGTAACGCGGCCATCGCCATCTAAATCAGCCCTGATATCCCAATCCTGTTCACCTGGCTGACGCCCGTTAGCAGTTAACCACAATGGGTAATCAAGCGCCGAAGTAATCCTGTAAAATCCTTGCGTAAGTTGATAGTCAATCTCTCCTCCTCGCATACATAATTTATTATCTCTTTCTGTATACATCGCCGCTAAATTGTCAGGTTTAGTATAAGCAGGATAGAATTTATTCCCCGTTGGGTCAGAAATATTAACCGATACATTATCACTTGAGAAATCAACAGTCCCTTCTGTAATGATCGGCAAATGATTACTGCCAGCCGTTTGATCTGCTAATTTATGTTTAACCACAACATAATATAGATTTGGTGCCGCTAAATTACCAGTGATCGTTCCAGTCCCTTGCCCATTAGCATCAAGACTTATTTCTCCTTGGCCAACAACCGTTGTCGCGGTCGTAACATCGGCCCCACTGCGCAATTCCACCACAACTGTCGCCGGTCTTTGAGTCCAGGTGCCGCTTCCGGCCGGCTCTTCGTGATAATATCCCTGCAAGAAAGCAGTCAAAGTTAGTTGCAGGCCCACCACCACCCTCGGGGAAAGTGTAATTGGTTCAGTTATAGTCGTGGTTTGTCCCTCCACAATTGTAATATTTGAGACGGTTCCAATTAAATCGGGAGTAGAAACAGTAATTGTCCCGTATGTCCCAGGAGGGATCCCGTCTACCGTAAAATTCCCGTCCGCGTCAGTCGTAACAGGATAATCTATCCCATTAATCGTAACGGTTAAAGTAGTATTAGCTATCGGATCGCCGTTTTGATCGACAACTCTCCCAGCCAAACTGCCGCCATCGGGATCTGGGATGCCCTCGCCTGCTTTTAAAGTTAGAAGCTCTAGCGGTATACTGATATAGCCATTTTTTAGGTCTGTAGGTGTAAGAGCAGGCAAGGCTTTTTCATTCATACCATAGCCATCCTTCCCCACGACGCCAATATAATAAACGATCGGCTCTAGCGGCAGCATCCGCAGGTCTTGGTAGAGGTTGAGGCGCAGCTCGCCACCAGCTAGAGTAAAGTCTCTGGCAAAACCATCATCATATTTTGTGACATCAGGGGGAGTGCCCAGAGAAGTTTTATAAAAAACCACTTTAAAGCCTGTTGGTTCGGGACAATTCGCGTCGCTTGCGTCTTTTTGCAGTGTCCCATTCGCCCAAAAAGCGGTCGGGTACGGCGGCGGATCTTGGGCGGCAAAAGCAGGACAAACCGCTCCACCCAATATTACCAACCCCAGCAAAATTATTTTAAGGAACTTATTCATGCAATTATTTCCCAATGGCCGCCTTTGTCGGGGCCAACGCGTTTTATTAATTTTTGTTTTTTTAAATTAGCAAGTTGTTTCTTTATTGCCCTTTCACTAATAGCCACTCCCGAAGCCAACTCGTTTATTGTAATCCCTGGGTTTTCTTTTATCAGTTGGATAATTTTCTGGGCACTTTTCTGGGTACTTTTCTGGGTACTTTTCTGGGTACTTTTTCTGGTTGGCCCATAAACCGTCACCATAAAACCATCACCCTCTTCCCTCAGGCTGGGACGTTTCAATCCATGCAGAGTAAAAGCCTTGATGATCCTGGCAATACCAGAACCATATTTTTCAATTGCC
Source organism: bacterium (assembly GCA_043812655.1). GTDB lineage: Bacteria > Margulisbacteria > WOR-1 > O2-12-FULL-45-9 > XYB2-FULL-48-7 > JBDRLW01. The sequence continues at coordinate 38,860 of JBDRLW010000004.1, forward strand.
CCCATCTCCTTAAACATTTCGGCTATTTGTTTGTTTCTGATATTCGAGACATAATCGCCCTTTAATAGTTTCGCTACCGTTAATCCCGGCAATAGTTTCCCTGGATTATAAAACTCGATCCGGTCATCGTATATTTTAACAATTGAATCAGAGGGTTTTGCATAATCCCTATGGATGACCATATTTAAGACAATTTCCCGCAATCCCTCCAGGGGGTAAGTCCACTTTTCTTCCCGCTGGACCTTACCGGTAATGATATATTCTTTATTAAGATGTTTCTTGATAAACTCCAGCACCGCTTCAACTTCGGATATAAGATCGGTTTTAATTGTTAAAGCGTCTTTGATCACTGATGGAGATTGAAAACGACCCAGCTCAATGGTACTTAAAAGCGATTCATCCTTCATAAAAAGCAAATAACAGGCCTTGGAAATTTGTTTTTTCCTGACCAATTCTCTTTTTTTCAATACATTCAACGGATTGTCAATAATTTTCCTGGCATTATTCTGATTAGCCGCTTTAATAAAACTAGCCGCTTTTTGCATTGATATTTTAGCCAGGGAATGGTCGTTATCAATATAATAATCCCAACTCGTATTTAACGTGCGCAGATGAAGATTTGCCACTTCTTCCGTTGACATTAAATGGTTAGAATTATTTATCCGCTTGTAATACCTCCCCCTAAAGGCGACTGGTTTAACCGGGTATTCCATGACTTTGAATGTCACAATATTCTTGTGCTTAACCTTTTTCACTTCAATATCCGGGAATATTGAGGGGATCGTCTTGTTTTTTATCTCGTTTATCCAGTTTTGGATAGTTTCATTGCCAACAACTACCCCCTGGTTTTGTCCTTTATCATTAACCCCAATGATCACTTCCCCCCCGGTGGCATTAGCAAAGGCGCACAGGGTTTCAATCACCTCGTCGTTAAAATTACTTTTGTATTCTATTTTACTTGATTCTTTCACTTAGAACCCTCTATAATGACACAGGATAAAAATCCAGCCAGTGCCTGGATTTTTGGACGCCAACTTCGCCCCAACAAAATTATTTTAAGCAACTTATTCACCTTTATGTCCTACTCTAAACCCCTTATTACGGGCTCGTTGTCGGCGTCCCGGTTAAAGCGACTCAACTGATAAACCTGGGCTGATTGCAGGTCATGCCTAGCTCTTTCTAACCACTCCTGCGTTATTTTTTGTTTTTCGTTTTCAATTTCCGCGCTCATAAACAACTACCCCTTTTTTATCGATCTCATACTGGACCGTCCCCCAAATGTCCTTACGCTTTTCAAAATCTTTCGGCACAAACAACAAGATATCTGTCGGGACATTTACATCACGGATCGCCTGATGGATCCGGACTAATTCAGCGCCTTTATCATCGACCCGATCTTTAATGACGCATAGGTCAATATCACTGTCTGGGCCGGCCTTGCCGACAGCCCTGGAACCAAACAAGATGATCTTGATCGGTTTTATGCCCGCCGCGATTTTGTCCGCGATTTCTTTAACTTCTCTTTCCATCATTACCTCGTTTCACGATTCACCTTTCACAACTTCCCCTACGGGCTCGTTGTCGGCGTCCCATTCAAAGAAACATCAACAGCATTGCCAACCGTTACCTGGTATGGTTGGGCAACAGGGATAAGACTGTGATCCAATATCTCTTCCACAGTCATTCCTACTGCTTTAATATTCGCAGTATTAGTTATATTTCCATTGGTGGCATCATACGCATCTTCAGGGATGGCTGTTAACCCAATATGTTTTTGAGCCGCAGCATCCCACCAGCCAAAGACAGAAACATTTTTCGTATTGGTGGATTTGCTATTGATAAATTCAATAAATTGTTTTACCTTTATTTCGTTGTTTGCCCCTCTTTTTTCTACAGCGCCATCTAATACCGGCTTCGTTAAGTCAAATGGGAAGACAACCGTGTTGATGCCGGTAGTGTTGAATTTGAAGTTCCAGGTTTGGTTAGCGGTAGACATCACATCAGCCCCACTTGGTACCAATAAATTTTTTGAATCCCCATAAACAACATTACTATAATCACTATTTGTAAAATAATTCACATAAGCCATTCTAACCCTATACACCTTCCCTTTGGACCCAACAATTGTATAATTCCCAAGCGCTCCATTACCATTTATAATTGGAGTCACTCCCAGCGTACCATCTGTCTCACGATCAGACCCACCAGCAACATCATAAAGTGCGTAAATAGACCCAGTTGCCTGATAACTAGGATTAAGACCGCTAATTGCAGAATCAACTTTCCCGTCATATGCGGGATAAGAAAGGCCATTTAAAGTTAAACTAACATTAGCTGGGGCTGGCGGGGTTGCGGCAGTGTAATAAGTGAGCGGACCAGAAATATAACTGTCTGTAACAACTCCGTCTTTCCCTAACGCATACCCTCCCTGAACATTATATTTTCCACCATTGACAAATAAAACATAAACAGTAGAAACGGAGGTGTTTATAATATTGTATCGAGTCCAGGTGCCATTTCTCCCTCCAACTGTTACATTAGTAGTTGGATCAGCAATATTACTGTTTGCGGGCATGTCATTCGCACTTTTCAATATTGTAGTATTTGGTTGAACAGGACTTGAATTTTGAATAATGTAAGGAATCCCTGTTATTGAAGAGTCAATATAAATATTCCCAGCAAATGCATATACTTCACGCGAATAAATGCTAAAAATAATGAGCATTAAGAATTTAATCCGAAGGCTGAATTTCCCTCCTTGTTTATTTAGTATATTATTTAACATAAAAAACATTCCTCCTTAATTGGTTAATTACTTGTTTCCCACTGAAAACCAGTCACCCCTAAATTATTGTATCTATAACCTAACCCCGGCAACAGTTGAGCTGCAGGATTCCAACCACTCTCGGTATAACTCATTGTCCCAGTAAACAGATGGTTCTGATTATCCCAGATCCAAATTTGATCATTAGAAGACATCCCAGAATTAAAACCAGTATTAGTAGTTTGCTTTGGAAACGGATTTCCCACCATGTCCCATCCGGGATAAATATTTGTTCTTATAGGAGCAGAAGAAACTTCTCCGATAATTGTAATAGTCTTAAGAACCCCTGGATTTGTACTGGTAATATCCAGCCAATAACCTTGTGCAATATTAGCATTTTCCTCGGCTGGCCAGCTTCCTCCAGTAAAAGTAAAGGTCTTAGTGAAAGAACCAAGAGAATTATCCCAGTACCACAATTGATCATTATTGGCAAAATCCACCCCAAAAGCTTTATTTAGTGAACTTGTCATAAAAGGAGTTGAAATAAAAGCCCTCCCACCACCATACAAGCTTACATTCACTTTCCCCACCGCCCTTGCCTGTGAAATATAAGTGCCGCCGTCAGGATGAGCATCGGTGGGAACTTTTCCAGCAACTAAACCTTTATAATATTTTTCCCCATCGCCCCGGCCAACCTGATCAACATCGGTGAAAGCTCCATCAGCATCCGCTGCGGAAACGGGAGCGCCCCAAGTTGTAGCATCGTTAGTATAATTACCAGCTCCATCTCCCGTTAAAGCATAAAGATCAATTCTGGGGAATAAAGCTTTATCCCACGTAATATTAATATTATTGCCATCACGAACAATCGTCAGCGGAACCGTCCCGGTAGGAACACCTAATATCACCACCCCCCCATAATTCTCGGCGAATTCGGAGGTGTTTTTGTTTGCATCGGTAGCGGTGGCGGTTAACTTGACATTGGCGCCAAGTTCCTCATTAGTCGTGAAAGTCCAGTTCCCTTGAGCGTCGGCGGTAGCATTTCCAATATATCCCTTCCCTTCCCCTTGATTATCTTCACCTGGATCATCTTCCGTGATAAATATTTCAACCGTGTTGCCGCTGTTAGCGGTCCCGGAAATAATTGTCTCTCCCGCGTTTATGTTCATCGCCGTTATTACTGGAATAGGGATCCCTGCATTCGCCCCCGCTTCCAGGCTGATCCCTTTGCCAGTATTAGCCTCAAAAGTACACTGGGTTATTTTATTTGATATAGTTGCCGCCCCATTCATCAAAACTCCGGCGGATCCATTGTTTGAGATCACGTTATTTGGCCCAATAACATTGTTATTACTGCTGGAGAATAAATAAATACCATACCGATTATTTGGCAAAACTCCTCCGCTGGCAGAAACCCCGATCTTGTTGTTATATATATTATTATTCTTGACGTTAGCCCCGTAAAAAATAATCCCGTCTGCACTATTCCCCGAGATCACGTTGGCTTCGAACGTGTTGTTTTGGTCAGTCCCCTCGTAAAATAAAATCCCGTAATTATTAGGCAACGCGGCCTCGCCGCTTACTGTCGTCCCAATGTAATTACCCCTTATTATATTACTGCTTCCCCCATTAAAATAAATCCCGGCACTTGTATTCCCCGAAATAATATTCCTCTCCTCCGTAG
>JBDRLW010000005.1:0-31389 GCA_043812655.1 bacterium
CCCGATCAAGCCAACATTATCTTCCGCCTCCACGCTAACTCGGCAGGTGGTCTTATTTATCACTGGGACACTCCAACTATATGTGCCGGTATTGGCAAGACTGGCCGCGATCTGTGTCCAGGTCGCCCCGCTATCTTGCGAATAGCGTAAAGTAATCGGACCGCTCATAAGCCCACCAACATCCGTCGCTTCCCAAGTTATCGTGTAAGTTCCTCCACCTGTTAAGATCTCTCCACCATTTGGCGCTTCGACTGTAACAGTTGGCGCTGCCGTATCTAACGTGATAGTCGCTTCATAGGTTGTAATATTTACCGCTTCGTCTGAAACACCATAATAAACTCTTTTTAGTTCATTGGTCGCGGTCATAAAAGTATAGGTCGTTGGGTTAACATACGCTGTCCAGGCCGCTCCGGCAAAACTAGCCTCTTCGGAAATCCGCATTTGTGATGGAGTCCCGCTGGTTATCGTCGCCTCAACAGTCACTGTTTGGCTATTAGTTATTGTTTCACTCCCCGTCGTCCGGTCTTTTAACTTAATTGAACCTGTTGGCGGAGTGGTTACGATCACATAAGCCCTATTGAAACCTAGTGACCCGGCCGCTCCCGGCGCGGCTAACGTTCTGGTTAAATTATTCCCGGCTGCATCTTTCATCGTCCCGCCATTTAAAACCAGCGAATCGGTTGCCACATAATCCAAATCACTGCTCGCATCTCCCGCTTCGACTGTGTATAAAAATGTTAGGGTGCTGCTGCCTGATCCTCCGCTATACAACGCTTGTCGATCTGTTGTCCCTGTTTCCATTGTAATGCTCGGTTGGCCAGTCACCGTAACATTTTCACTGCACTCCACCGTCACTGTGATCGTCTGCCCTATCCCATACGTCCCGTTCACCGGACTACTCGCCCCAACACTTAAGACCGTTGGCGCGATCGCATCTACTGTTAAGGTCCTTGTCAGGCTATATGGGCCCCATCTCCCTACCTTGTTACGAGTCCTTACTTTCCAGGTATATGTTCCACTGGTCAGCGTTGGGGTTATTGTCGCCGTTGTCGCCTCTTGCGTGTATAATGTGGCTCCGATCGTAACCTCATAACTCCCATTCCCTGAAATAGTCGTCGCCCCTGATGTCCACGAAAAAGTTGGTGTTGTCTCCGACGTTGTAGTATTATCCGCTGGTGCTGTCAAAGTTGGCGCTTCGGGGGTGCCGCCATCTATTGTAAACTTGCCGGTTTTAATATACGCATAATTACCTGCATTATCATGAGCTTCTAAACTAACTAGGCATTCCGTTGAACTTACATTCGGAACACTCCAAGTTCCGCTTGGATTAGATTGATCCGCGCTGCAAGTGAGCCAAGTGGTTCCCTCATTCGTTGAATAATATTTTGGATAACTCCCGCTCGCCACCCCAGACAGCGTATCAGACCAGCTAACACCTATGGAATACCCACTCCCACCTTCAATACATTCCCCAGTTATCGGCTTTAAAGTCCCGCCTGATTGATACGGCGCAACAGTGTCTAAACCGATTTCAGCATAAGCTGAACTAACTTCAGGCGTAAGCTTGCCATAATAATAAGCATGTTTTGTCCCGTTGGTTGCATTGGAAAAGGTAAAAGTCCCTGTATTGCTAACAATGGGAATATAATTAGCAAGAACCGCTCCTTCTTCTGTAACTTGATATTGGGTAAAAGGGCCATCAAGCACGACTTCCCAAGAAACCGTTGTCGACTTTGTCCAGGTAGTGCTCCCACTGACTCGATCCCTCAAGGTAAAACTGGTAATGGCAAGGGTGGTAGTGGTTGTTGTTGACCCATCAGTACCAAAAGCTGTTTCCAGGTTAGAATCAAGGCCGGCAAAGCCTAAAATATGGACAAGAATTGAGCTGAAAAATATGACAAAGAAAAATATTAGGGGGATTAATCTCTCTCTTTTTATCGACATGAGTTGATTGTAACAACACACGTTAAGGTTGTCAATCGGCATTTTATGGATTATATTTAGGGGAAATGACGAATGACAAATTACAAATGACGAATGGTGGTAAAAATAATTTTATTAGAGCAGTAAATGCGCTGAAAAGCGGCGGGGTTATTGCCTTTCCGACCGAGACGGTTTATGGGATCGGGGCCGCGCTTAGCAGATCAGCGGCTATAAGAAAGATTTTCAAGCTAAAGAAACGGCCAAAAAGCAAACCATTACAAGTTTTAATTTCTAGTTTAAAACAAGCCAAAGAGTTAGGCCTGTTTAATGATCGAGCACTATCGCTGGCAAAAAAATCGTGGCCGGGACCGCTAACTCTTGTCGTTTATAAGACCAAAAAAATCCCAGATCTTGTAACCGGTGGATCAAATAAAGTTGGATTAAGGATACCGGCGCATCAAACAATTTTAAGGCTGATCAGAAAGTGCGGCCCGATCGTCGCGACTTCGGCTAATTCCGCCGGCGAAAAACCAGCTTTAACCGCGGAGGAGGTCAAAGAAAATCTCCCCAAACTCGATCACATTTTACCAGGTCGGGTTAAACTCGGCAAAGCCAGTAAAGTAATTGATGCCACTGATAATTTTAGGGTTCTTCGTTCCTAGTCTCTTTCGCCCTCACCCAGTCTAGCTTAACATTCCCCCCTCTCCCTCTGGGAGAGGGTGCAGATCTTTAGAGTCAGCGGGTGAGGGCTCCGGACTCCCCTAAAAATTCATGGAAATTTCCGCGTATTGCGTCGACTCAACCCGCCCCGTTGTTGAATTGTACGATTTCTTATAGTGGGTGATCAGGCTAGTGAACGGATTAACTTTATAAGCGACGTCCGCTCCCAAAATAGCCCCTTGTTCATAACTAAGCGACCGGAAGTTAACAAAGTTCGGCTGTTTATAATAACCCCGAACATTTATCTGTTCGCTAAGTTTAGCGCTTAGGTCGGCTGTTAAGGTCGAATTATTATTTTGATATGTTTCATAAGCGGCCGATAAAGTTGCTAAACCAAAAGCATTAACCCCCATCTGGACCAGGAACCCATTTTTAGCTTCACTGCTGGCTTCAACAGACGCCAGGTCGATCGGATTATTTTCGTAATCAACACCAAAATAGCCAGGGACAAAACCTTTATCAAGGACCCTGTATTCAGCGGAAAAACTGGTGATGGCAACGAATATATCATAAGCCCAAGAAAGTCCGGCTGATAAACCACTGCCGTGGTTCAACAACTGGCCAGCTTCGGCGTAACCTTCAATGTTCGCCCAAAGTGGAATACTAGCATCAACGCCGATCGCGGTTACCGCGGGAAAACTTCTGACCGTCCCATCAGTTTGCGTAATTTTTCGGCCAATTTGATCAACAACATAATATTGGCCTAATTTTAAATTTGAATCCATCCGTTCTTCCACCCTAATATAATAAATACCAGATTTAGTCGTCATCCCCTTGAAAATACATTTATCAAAATCGTAATAACCTTTAAGTCCCAACATCTCGTTGGTTAACATCGTTTGGCTGCCTATCTTGGTGGTGTAATTTTTCATGATCAAGCCATGGCCAAGAGTTACCCCGTCTAAAATGCCATAACGCAGCCCTTTTTTCATGTCATCATATTCAACATAACGTAAAACCAGGTTTTCATAGTTCGGTGTTTTATTGGAACCAAGAGAAAGATTAACGTCGGCTCCCATAGCCCATGGCCCAAATTTTAAGTCCGGCCGCCAGATCAGCGTCGTTACGTCTTGCGTCCCAACCTTGTTATAACCGATCGCGATCGCGCCAATGTTCGATTGAAATTGCGTCGGGCCGTTCGTTGAAGACGTGATCGTGGTCGAAACTGGGAAAGGAACATCTGCTGCCAAAGCACCAAATCCCAAACACCAAACCCCAAACAATCCCAAAAACACAAACCTAAAACGTCTAAACATTTCGGACATATGATTTGATGTTTTGGTATTGTTTGTAATTTGTTATTTGTCATTTTATTTCCCTCCTAATGTTTAAAGTGCCGGCGCCCGGTAAGGACCATCGCCATGCCAGCTTCGTTGGCTTTGTCGATCGATAATTGATCATTTTTTGACCCGCCCGGCTGGACGATCGCGGTCGCGCCGAATTTCGCGGCGACTTCCACCACGTCGGGAAACGGGAAAAACGCGTCAGAAGCCATGACCGAGCCTTTTATTTTTTCGGCTCCCGCTTTTTTAATGGCTATTTCGGCCGAGTCGATCCGCGACATCTGCCCCGCCCCAACCCCAACGGTCCTCCCATCTTTCACGAACACGATCGCGTTCGATTTCACCGCTTTGGCCACGCCCCAAGCAAAAAAGAGATCTTCGAGCTCCGCCATCGTCGGTTCTCTCTTGGAAACAACCGCTATCTCATTGATCCCCAGCTGGGCGATGTCCGGTTCTTGCACCAGCATTCCGCCGCTAACCCGTTTATAATCAAGGCCTTTAAATGGTTTGTTGATCGCCTTTTCGCCCATCTCCATGATCCGGATATTTTGTTTGGCCTTTAAAATATTTAAGGCTTGCGGCGTATAAGACGGCGCGATGATCACTTCGACGAATAATTTGGCGACTTCGGTCGCCGTCAATTCATCGACCCGGCGGTTAGCGGCCACGATCCCGCCAAAAGCCGAAACCGGATCACACTCCAGCGCCCGAAGATAAGCTTCAACTAAGGTATTACCTTTCGCCAGGCCGCATGGGTTAGTATGCTTGATGATGGCAACGACCGGATCGGCAAAATAATTCGCCGCGTTCCACGCCGCTTCCATATCAACGATATTATTGAAGGATAATTCTTTTCCATGCAATTGTTTAGCTTCAGTTAATCGCCCTTCGCTATTCGCCTCCTTTTCCCTGTAAAACGCTGCCTTTTGGTGCGGATTTTCGCCGTAGCGCAGATCTTGGATCTTTTCAAGCAAGACCTCTATCTCGTGCGGGAGTTTTTCTGCTTGCGCTCCTTGGCGGGAGGATAAATATTTGACGATCAGCGCGTCATATTGCGCCGTATGTTGGTAAGCTTTTAGCGCCAGGTTTTCCCTAGTAGCCAAAGAGATCGCCTGGTTTCCTTTCAATTCTTCAATAATATTCTTATAATCCGTTGGGTCGACCACGATCGCCACATTTTTATGGTTCTTGGCAGAAGCCCGCACCATTGCCGGGCCGCCAATATCAATATTCTCAATTGCTTCAGCATGAGTGAAATTCTTCCGCGACGTCACTTCTTCGAACGGATATAAATTACAGACCACAATATCAAACGGATTGATCTTGAACTTTTTAATTTCTTTTAAATGGTCTTTGTTAGTCCGATCAGCTAGGATCCCGCCATGAATTAAAGGATGGAGGGTTTTAACCCTGCCCCCCAGCATGTGCGGATATTTGGTGATCTTTTTAACTTCGGTAACTTTCAGCCCGCTCTTCCGCAGGAATTTCGCCGTCCCCCCGGAGGAAATAATTTCAAAACCTAGCTTCTTTAATTCTTTCGCAAACGGCGCCAAGCCCGTCTTATCATAAACGGAGATCAATGCGTATTTCTTCTGGCTACTGGACCCTGGGCCCTTGACCCTTTTCTTTTTCTTCTTCATTTCAGCTTTACCCTTCTCCCTTCTATTTTTAATTTATCCCTAACGATCAGATCGATCGCTTGCGGGTAGATCAGATGTTCTTGTTCAAGAATTCTGGCTGATAAGGTTTCTTCTGTGTCATTTTCTTTAACTGGCACGGCAGATTGGACAATGATCGGCCCGGTATCGCACCCTTCATCGACAAAGTGGACGGTCGCCCCGGTAATTAAGACGCCATGGTCAAGCGCCTGTTTTTGGGCGTGGAGGCCGGGGAACGACGGTAAAAGAGCCGGATGGATATTCATTATCTTATGGGGATAATGTTCAAGCAACACTTGCCCAACTATCCGCATATATCCGGCGAGGCAAACTAAATCGACCTTATATTGTTTAAGAAGCTTAACGATCTCCAGCTCATAAGTATGTTTATCAGGAAAAAGCCGGTTGTCTACAATATGGAAAGGGATATTATGTTTTTTGGCTCTTTCTAAGCCGCCGGCTTCCGGTACGTTAGAAATTACAACCGCAACTTTAGCGTGAAGTTTTCCCGCCTCCACCGCGTCAATGATCGCCTGGAGGTTCGTTCCTCGCCCAGAAATCAATACTCCTAAATTCATCTCTTCTTCTCCTAACTCCCGACTCCGAACTAAATAATTATAACCTGCCTATTCCCTTTTTGGATCTCGCCGATCAGGAAAGCTTTTTCTTTTGCTTTTACCAGATATTGCAATAATTTATTAGCTTCATTTTTATCAACGATCAAGATCATCCCGATCCCCATGTTAAAGGTCTTGTACATTTCTTCGTGTTCGACCTGTCCAACTTTTTTTATCAAGCGGAAGATCTCCGGGATAGTCCACGAATTAAGTTCGATCACGGCTTGCTTCTTCTGTGGGATAATGCGGCCCAAATTTTCTGGGATACCGCCGCCGGTAATATGGGCGATCCCCCGGATCTTGAATTTTTTGATCAATTTGAGGATCAGTGGTGCGTAGATCTTGGTCGGGGTTAACATTTCGTCCCCGATCGTCCCCTTAAAATCATCGAGCTTATCTTTGATCTGCATTCGGCCTTCGTCAAAGATCACCCTTCTGGCCAGGGAATAACCGTTGCTGTGCAAGCCGGAAGAGGCAAGGCCAATGATCGCGTCCCCTTCTCTAATTCTGGAACCATTAATAACCTTATCTTTCTCGACCACGCCGACCGCGAACCCGGCCAGGTCATATTCGCCTTTCATATACATGTCCGGAAGTTCCGCCGTTTCGCCGCCAGTCAGCTGGGTCCCCGAAAATTCGCACCCTTGGACGATCCCTTTAATGATCTTCTCGATCTGTTTTGGTTCAACCTTTTGGCAGGCGATATAATCCAAAAAGAAAAGCGGTTTGGCCCCCATCGCCACGACATCATCAACGTTCATCGCCACGAGGTCAAGCCCGATCGTATGATGCTTGTTCATCATAAAAGCGATCTTTAATTTACTTCCCACCCCGTCGGTCGCGCCGACTAAATAATGTTTGCCGAACGGGAATAAGCCGCCAAAAAGGCCGACCCCCTTGGCCAGGCTTTTTATCCGGCGGACAACTTCATAACCCGCCTCAATATCGACCCCAGCTTGTTTATACGTGATCATTTTCCACCCCTTTTATTTTATCGCGCTGCTTCAGCTGTTGCTGTCCCGTAGTAGACATCGCCGCCGCGCAAGACGATAAAGAACCGGCAATCCTTATTGGTGCAAGCCCACGATTTATATTTGATCGGGACCGCGTTATTGCTGAAATCTGAAAGCGGCACTAATACTCCCTTACCGCATTTTTCGCATTTTGGCAAACATTCACAACCCATTTCCCGTCACCTCCTAATTAAAAAATAAATTTAAACTTTGTACTCTTTCCGGGATCTTAACTGGATATTCGCCGTTCAAGCAAGCCAAACATAAACCTTTATTCGGCAAGCTGATAGAGCGAACCAAGTCTTTCAAACTTAAATAACCGAGTGAATCGGCCTCCAAATATTTTCTGATCCCTTCGACCGACAAATTTGCCGCGATCAGTTCCGCCCGGGTCGGCGTGTTGATCCCATAAAAGCAAGAATTAATATTAGGCGGCGATGAGACCCTGACATGAACTTCTCTTGCCCCGGCTTCCCTGACCAATTTAACGATCTGGCGCGACGTCGTGCCGCGGACGATCGAATCGTCAACGATCACTACTTTTTGGCCGCGAACGGCGTCACGGATCGGGTTTAATTTTATTTTAACGCCCAGGTCCCTGATCTCCTGCGTCGGCTGGATAAAAGTCCGGCCGATATAACGGTTTTTGATCAACCCTTCGCCATAAGGGATCTTCGATTCCGCCGCGTAACCGATCGCCGCCGGTACACCCGATTCGGGGACCGGGATGATCACGTCGGCATCGACCGGATGTTCTTTGGCCAGACATTTCCCCATCTGAAACCGGGTTTCATAGACGTTCCGTCCGTTCAAGACGCTATCGGGCCGGGCAAAATAAATGTATTCAAAAGCGCACAGGGCTTCTTGCTCTTCAAAGCCCCACGTCCGGGAACTGATCCCTTCATTATCAATAATAACAATTTCACCGTTCCCCACATCTCTAACAAATTGGGCCCCTAAAATATCCAGGCCGCAAGTTTCAGATGAAAGGACATAACCCCGACCCAATTTACCAAGACAAAGAGGGCGAATACCGTTGGGATCCCTGGCCGCGATTATTTTGTCTTTGGTCATAGCTAGAAGTGAATACGCTCCCCTGGCTTGTTTGAGGGTGTCGATCAAGGCATCTTCCAATTTCTCTTTCTTGGAGGCGGCGACCATGGCCGCTAAAACTTCGGAATCGGTCGTCCCCAAAAAACTAATCCCTTTATCTTTAAGTTCCTGGCGCAATTCTCCCGCGTTCACCAAATTGCCGTTATGCGCGACCGCCAGCGGACCGTAGCGGGTGTGGATCACGATCGGCTGGGCATTTTCTAAGATCGAAGAACCTGTCGTCGAATAACGGACGTGTCCGATCGCGATCGTCCCTTTAAGTGATCTTAATATCTCTTCACTAAAAACCTGGTTGACCAGCCCCATCCCTTTGTGGCAGTTGATATCATTACCATCGGAGACAGCGATCCCGGCAGATTCCTGCCCCCGGTGCTGAAGGGCGTAAAGGCCATAGTAGACCGACTTGGCCGGCGAATCGGCCGTGAAATTAAAAACCCCAAAAATGCCGCAATATTCTTTCATTATTTATACTCTATATACGTCAGTCCAGCAGGAAAGGCAAAGTTGGTCAAGCGGTTTGCCGATCGACTTGCCAATATCTTCGATCGTATTGAACGCCAGGCCGTCAACCCCAATATATTCCCTGATCTGTTCGACGCTTTTTTCGTGCGCCGCCAATTCTTTTTTGGAACGAGTGGCCAAGCCATAGGTACACGGCGCTTTGAGCGGCGGACAAGCGACCCGGACATGGATCTCTTTTACTCCACTCCGGCGCAGTTTTACGACCAGGTCATTTTTCATCTGCGTCCCGCGGACGATCGAATCGTCGCAAATTACGACGCTACGGCCGGCTATCTTGGCAGGAACAGGGATAAGTTTGAGCTTGGCTTCGCGGTCGCGTTCGGCTTGGGTCGGCTGGGTGTAACTCCGGCTGGCATAATCATATTTAATAAAGACATTATCATAAGGGATCTTTGATTCCTGGGCGTAACCGATCGCATGGCCGATCCCGGAATTGGGGACCGCCCCGACGATATCAACTTTGACCGGAAAACGCTTGGCTAAACAGGCTCCCATATTGCGCCGGGCAATATCAACCGACTGCCCGTCGATCGTCGAAGCAACGTTGGCCGTGTAAACCCATTCAAAAGAACAATACTGGACCAAGCCGCCCGGGATGATCTTTTTGGTCTCAAAAACATCTCCCCGCACCTCAAGAATTTCACCCGGCTTAACATCACGCTCGATCACAAAGCCCAAATTAACAAACGAACAAGATTCGGAGGCGATCGCCACTGCCCCATCTTTTTTCCCGATGATCAGCGGCCGAAAAGCCTGCTTATCTCTAGCGGCATAAATTTTATTTTTGGCCAAGATCACCAGCGAATACGAACCATGGACTTTACTAGCCATCAGTTCGATCCCGGAAACAAAATCGTTCCCCTGGGCGATATATTTGGCGATGATCTCAATATCGGCGCCGGTGTAAAAAGAGTGGCCCTGTTTTTTTAGTTCATCTGTCAGCTCGGCCGCGTTGATGATGTTCCCTTCAAAACAGATCGTGAACTCACCCATCTTGGAATCAAGCTTGATCGGTTGGCGGTCTTTGAGCGAAGTGTGGCCGATCCCCATTTTGCCGTCTAATTCGCCTAGATCACTTTCAAACGCCGCGCGGACCAACCCACGATGGGTTTTAACTTTTATCCCGTCGCCGGCCCAGGTCGATAGTCCGCAATAGCGCTGGCCCCGATGCTGGAGATAGAATGTCCCGATAAAAAGATCGTCGACAATATTTTCTTTAGCCGACGAGATGGCAAAGATCCCGCACATGTTTAGTTACCTCCCCCACTGCGACCAGACTAGTTTCTCCGCCGCGCCGATCTTTAACTTCAACCTTCCCCTCTTTCAAGGTTTTGCCGATAATAATTTTGTAAGGAATGCCGATCAGGTCAATATCTTTTAGCCGCCCACCCATCCGGCCAACACGGTCATCGAGGAGGCATTCGATATTGTTGTTATTTAATCCATCATAAAGCTTGGTCGCCGCGTCAAGCAGCTCTTTTTCTTCGACATTAACTGGGACGATCGCCACTTTAAAGGGCGCTAAATTGACCGGCCAGATGATCCCGTCTTTATCATAATTCTGCTCGATCGCCGCGGCGGTGATCCGGCCGACACCAATACCGTAACACCCCATGATCATCGGTTTTTCTTGGTTGTTTTCGTCAAGATAGACCGCTTTCATTTTTTCGGAATATTTTGTCCCCAGCTTAAAAATGTGGCCGACCTCAACTTCGTCCCCCTCGCCCAGCAAGACAAATTCTTCGGAAAACCCGCCGCCGATCAAGCCGGAATCAGCTGTCTGGATCTTGTATTTTAATCCCAACCGGTCAAAGATCCGGCAGTAAGCGCCCGACATGTTTTTATATTCATCATCTAGGCTTTCTTCGCTGGTGTGGAATGAATAAGCGTCTTTCATCAAGAATTCGCGGCCGCGCATCAAGCCAAAGCGGGGCCTGATCTCGTCGCGAAATTTCGTTTGGATCTGGAAAAGGGTGACCGGTAATTGTTTGTAAGAGCGGATCGATGACCGGACCAGGTCGGTAATGACTTCTTCATGGGTGGGGCCTAAGCAAAAATCGCGGTCGTGGCGGTCTTTGATCCGGAAAAGCTCCTTACCATATAGTCCCCAGCGGCCGGTCTCTTCCCACAGTTCGGCGGGGAGGAGGGTTGGCATCAAGATCTCTTGGGCGCCGGCCCGGTTCATTTCTTCACGGACGATCGCTTCGACTTTGGCTAAAACTCGCAATCCGAGGGGTAAAAACGTGTAAACTCCGGCAGTCAGCTTGCGGATAAAACCTCCGCGCAGCATCAATTTGTGGGATATTACCTCCGCCTCCGCTGGATCTTCTCGCAGTGTCGGAGCGACCAACCGTGACATTCTCATCCTAGTTTGATCTTCCTCCCATTCCCCAATTCCCGACGTGACACTTGAACAAGGTAATTATAGCAAAATTGGGTGAAATTTACAAGAGAAGGAGTTAAAGGAAGGACTTATTAAAAGTGTACTCCAAGCTGGTCGTAAAGCTAAGATCATTCTTTTGGATCCCCGCGGGGGGACGATTATTATACTCTTCCCTTAATAGCCATTTAAAAGCATAATGGTCATTTAATTTGATCCTAAATTTGGTTATGTTGGTCAAACGATAATTATTTAGATCTTTCGGCGCAATATAAATATCCAGGTCATTGGCAACCAACCCATAATTTAGGTCGGAACTTAGCGTAATTAGCCAGGCTTCATCATGGCTTTTATCGATAAAATACTCCTTTTGATAACCAAACGCCCCTTCCAATTTAAATTTAAGGTCGTCACTATCGGCAAACCAGTTGCCCACCCCGATCGCGGGGATAAACCGTAATTCTATGTTCTGGAAACGGTCATGGGTCGCTTCTAATTTAATATAATTAAAGAGGCTTTTATTGAGCGAGCGGGCGTAACGATAGGCCGACCAAAGCCTGAACTGGGTGTCTATGCCAGTAGATATTTCCCGATCAAAAGAACCTTTAAACGTAGCTTCTTCCCGCCACTTCCGGTTCCGATTAATATTAAAATCAAAGTGAAGCGATTGGACTTGGGTATTGCCGCCGGTTAATTGTCCTCCCAAAGAGAATTTTCTGGAAAGAGACTCTTCCGCTCGCGCTTCAAGCGAGAAAAATGACAAAAACAATATTGCGGAAAAGAGCAACTTTTTGTTCATAAAATAATCTTAAACCTGTTATACCAAATAGTTTGCCACCAATTTATCTTTACTGTCAAGGCAAAAACAGAGTGAAATTTCAAAGAAAAATCGATGAAATAGTATTGAGGACAATAATGTCATATATTAGCAGAGCAAGACACTCCCAGTTTAGAATGCCTTTAAAACATGAAGGAGCCGATGCTTCTAGCGGTAGAACATCAATTCCTGCCATCCCTCATTATCACCTGCGTGCGCCAAGCGTTCTTCTTCAGGCATTAACAAGCGGCATAGATTCCCTTCAAGCGCTTCACACGCTTTATTCAGCTTCTAAAAATAGAACTGTAACGCTTTTACCCGATTACCCTCAAAACGAATTTGTTTCTGGTCAATTACTACAAAGCGAAGTATTAGATTCTGTTTGTGGGGGAAGATATCGAGTTGATCTAGCTGATCCCATGATATTTGAAGATAGAGACCCAAAATCTTTTGGAAAAATCAACTATCCGCTGGGAAGATTGCTTGATATTATAAAAAATATGTATACCGCAATATCGTTAGGCATCTCTGGGGTTAAGCGATACTCAAGCCTTAATCAACCGCCATTTAATGATGCTCGCATAGAAAGACTACGAAAGAAATATGAGCAAATAAAATTAATTGAAGATTGGTTCTCTTTACATCCGTCTATTCTTGAAGCTATACTATTTGAAAGAACAACGGAAAAACCTCTTTTCCAATCCGTATTAATGCGAATTTTTTATACTCATGGGAGCAAACTTGAAACAGCCTTGAAAATATTTTTTACAAGAATAGACGAAGGAAATTACCAACCGTTTTTTAAGGATAAGGATCATGTCGATAGGTTTTTTAAAGCACAAGTATTATCTAATCCTGGCTTAGGATGTATTTTTCGAGACGATGGGCAAAGCACATTGGAACGTTTCAGTCACATCATTCGCAACGTTTCGACTGGTATCGCCGCCGATCTTTTAACATTAAAGGATGCCGATTCTACTGAACAAGACAAAACAGAAGCCAGAAAAAGTTTACAAGACTGGTCCTTAACCTTACAAGTAATAGAAGATTTTTTATTTCACCATCCGGAAATACGCCAGGTAATTTTATCTATTATTGAAAACGAGGTTAATATAACTTCAGCAAATCAAACCCAGCTCTTTGGCCTTGGGATATATAATCTTTATTCCGCTTTTTTAGCAGGAACAAGAAGCGGTTTAATCGGACCGACTTTAATGCGCTTTGTGGTCAAGGCTATTAAGCAACCAAATTATCAACCATTTTACACCCAAGAAGAAGCCGCGAAATTATTTTCCCAAGAAATTGACAATCACCACAACTATGGGAAAGCAACGCAAGTTAGAGAAAAACAATCTGATCCAGATCTTTTTCCTTGGGTCCACATAATCAACAATATCTCTAACTCTTTAATTACTAATGACCCTGCAACCGAGCCAAATGATAAAAATAAATCCAATATACGAAGAATTTTCCAATCGAATTTACGTAAATTAAAAATTATTGAGGCTTATCTACATTACAATAAAGATGTTTTAGCTGAATTTGAAACTGCCATCTCCGCACATGAAGTAGCACTTGCTGCCATCTCAAGTTTTTGGCGAATAAAATGAGTTCCCTTTAATTAAAAACTCATAAACTTAGTATTCGAGTACGGATCCGCTTTTTTTGCCTCCGGCCTGGGAAGTGACGGCGTCGCCGGGTTAGGTGCGATCTGCGGCGTCTTTGGCACCATCGGTTTTTCTTCTTTCTTAAAGATCGAGGTCTGGAACATCGGCGTCACAACTTTTGGCGGCGTTTGTTTGACCGGCTGGGCTTTTACTGGCTGGGCTAATAGATCTTTTTCGGTAGCCGGGAGAACAAGATCGTTTTGCCTGACATAATCTTTTACCTTGACCCCAATATCATCACCTTTTTTAACACTAGTTACTTCCTGATGGTTAATCTGGATCGAATCGATCCGCTGGAAGAAATCGGTGGTGTGCCCTTTGATCTGGACAATATCGCCGACTTTGAGAGGGCCTAACATCTTGACAGCCGCTACGGATATCTTATCGTAATAGTGATCTACCTTGCCCAGCGCTTTGATCTTTTTGACGACCGGCTTTTTCGCGGCTGGTTTCTTTTTACCGTTTTTCTTCTTCTTTAAAACCTTCTTCGCTTTTCTCCCAACTCCCTTACTCCTAACTCCTAACTTTTTCACTTTCCTAACTTTTTTCGCTTTTTTCTTTTTTGCCATGATGGATACCTCCGTTTGGAGAAATTATATAACTATGATTATGGTTGTGCAATAGCAAAATATCCGGCAACGGACAAGCCGTTGCCCTACATTAGGAAGGAAAGAAACCCACCCCTCTCCCCCTGGGAGAGGGGCCGGGGGTGAGGGCTGTAATTATTTCGTCAGCACCTTAATTAGATTTTCTCTCTTCAACTGTTTTAAGGCTTTAACGACGAGGCGGTAGTTTTTTTCTAGGTATGGCTGGAGGAGAGCTTTTTGGAAACTCCGCTCCTCCCCCTTCGGTACATGGACCGCTTTGCCGGTAAAAGGATCGAGCCCCGTGTAATACATGCAGGTGGCAGTGGTCATCGGCGTCGGTGTAAAGTTTTGGACTTGTTCGACCCTGATATGATTTTTCTTTAAATATAATGCTAATTCTAAAGCGTGCTTAAGCGTACTCCCCGGATGTGACGCCATAAAATATGGGACTAGAAATTGGCGCTTGCCATGCTTGGCATTTAATTGATTGAATTTTTCCACGAACTTAACAAATTTATCCGCTCCGGGCTTGCCCATCATCAGCAAGACTTCTTCACAGATATGTTCGGGCGCAATGCTTAGCTGGCCGCTGACGTGATGCTGGACCAATTCATCCATATATTCATCATCCAGCAAGGCAAGGTCATACCTGATGCCGGAAGCAATAAAAAGCTTTTTCACTCCAGGAATGTTCCTAAGCTCGCGCATCAGCTTGATCGCCGGTTTTAAAGAAACTTTTAGTTTCGGACAGACATTTGGATAAATACAACTGGCCCTTGCGCATCCCTGCTCTTCCCTACATTCCATCCCATACATGTTGGCCGTTGGTCCGCCGACATCAAGAATATTTCCTTTAAAATCCGCTTGAGGGATTATTTTTTCTTTGATCTCTTTCTTGATCGATCCCGGACTGCGACTGATAATATATTTCCCTTGATGCTGGGAAATGGCACAAAACGCACAGCCGCCAAAACAACCACGGTGGGAAATCGTTGAGAACTTTACAAAATCCCAGGCTGGGATATTTCCTTCCGCTTTCCTGGTAAATGGCAAAGTAAACAAGGCATCAAGTTCGGCCGATGTTAAATTCTCCGGTGGAAAAACAACAAGATATCGTCCCTGGCATGGTTGGATAATTATCCGCGGATGTTTTTTGCGCCCTTCAATATAGTAAAGCTTGAACGCCTCCGCGTATTTCTTCTTGTCCGCCGCCACCTCTTCGTACGACGGCAACATCAACGCGTCTTTATATTCCGAAATATCTTTGACAATGATGGCTGTATTACAATAACGTCGCGAAGCGACACCATCATTCGGCATTCGTAATTCGGCATTCGTCATTTTAGCTAAGCGTAAGATCCCCTTCTCCGCCATCCCATAAGTTAAATAATCAGCCTTCGCGTCAAAGATCAAAGGCCGCCTGACTTTATCATCCCAATAATCGTAGTGGGCGAAGCGGCGCAGGCTCGCTTCTACCCCGCCTAAAACAACTGGCACGCCGGGAAACAAAGATTTAATTTTGCTGGTATAAACGATCGTCGCCCGGTCGGGCCGATGGCCCGCTTCATTGTTAGGCGAATACATATCGGTCCGGCGGATCTTTTTATCGGCAGTATAATTGCCGACCATTGAATCCATGTTGCCGGACGAGACGCCAAAAAAAAGCCGCGGCGCCCCCAGCTTTTTAAACTCTTTATCCGATTTCCAATCTGGTTGAGCGATCACGCCAACGGTAAAACCGTGTGATTCAAGATAACGTCTAATTAAAGCTGTGCCAAAACTGGGGTGGTCAACATAAGCATCGCCGGAAACAAGAATAATATCAAACATGCACTATTTTGGCTTTGGGGAATCCATTAAAATTGGTCGCCGAAGCATTGCTGTAGGCGCCAATATTATTCACGTATAAATGATCGCCGATCTCAAGTGAAGGCAAATTTTCGGCGGTGGAAACAGTATCAAACGCGTCGCAGGTCGGGCCGACAACGGCACTGATCTTAGTCTCCCCTTTTCTAAAGGCATTAAAATGATACGGACAATGGTCAAAAACCACGCCCGAAAGCGTCCCATAAACCCCATCGTCAATATAATAAACCATCTTGCCATCCCGCTCTGATTTACCAATGATTTTCACTGCCAAAGTTGCCGCGGTAGCGACAAGAAATCTTCCCGGTTCAGCTACCACTTCCACTTCTTTGGGAAAAAGTCGATCGATCTCTTTCCTAAGTTTCCTGGCCAAAACCTTAAAATCAGGGACAGTCCCATTATATGGTACGGGGAATCCACCGCCAATATTAAGAATACGCAGCTTATAACCCCGGGCGGCAACTTCCTTAAATATCTCCGCTGAAGCTTCAAGCGCGTTAATATAATTCTCAATGTTGCAGCATTGGCTCCCAACGTGGAAGCTTAGGCCCTCGACTGACAAACCAAGCTTAAAAGCTTGTTCAATTAAATTCGGCGCGTCTCCCGGTTCAACGCCAAACTTGCTGGAAAGTTCGACCATCGACCCGACGTTCTGGACCTTGATCCGGCAGATCAACCCGGCGTCGGGACAATATTTTTTTATCTTTAATAACTCGTCGGCATTATCGTAAGTCATTAGGGTATTAAAGTTGGCCATTTTTTTTAAGGTCTCGACCGGTTTGATCGTATTGGCAACGATGATCTTATCCCAAATAAAATCATTCAACTTTTTACCGCGCAGGTCTTTGGGTGGGACACAGGCCAAGACCGTTTCAAATTCCTGGAGGGAAGCAACATCGTAGCCGGCGTCGAGCGGATATAGAGTTTTAATGATCGACGGTTCCGAATTCGCCTTCATCGCAAAGTAAAGCCCGACCCTAGGCAAATGCTGGCGGAGTTTTTGATAGTTTTCTTTAACTATCTTGTGATCGATGACCAAGAGCGGGGTGCCGTGCTTTTTAATTAAGCGTTTAAGTTCTTTTTGCTTCAATTATTTCACCAGGAAGGTCCCAAACTGCCAAACATCTTCCGGTTTTGGGCGCTCCATATCAAACTTGGTAAATTTAGTGTTTAAATTTTTAAGCGGCGTCCAATCGACCGCCTTAGAAACAAAGGGCTTAATGTATGGCAGAGAGATCTTGAGTATCTCTTCATGGTCAAGGTCATCCGGCAAAAGAAAGCCGCGGCGCGGGTTTTTGATCATCCAGATCGACGCCGCCACGACCGAGATCGCCACCTGCATCGTCGTTGCCTGCTGGTGCGGCACTATTTTTCTGGAGGTATGGATATCGAGCAGGCTGCCGCACCACCACGACTTAAAGTCATGGCCCATGAGCAAGACCCCTAGCTCATCACGCCCAGCAATGATCTCATCGGACATGATCCTTTGTTTTTCTTGCATCTTAAATTGGCGCATCTCCAGTTCCCGCAAAGAATTGATCGCGCAATCGGAAGGGCAATAAGCGTAATGGACAGTTGGGCGATAAATTGCCTTGTCCCCAGCCCAGACCGTTAAGCGGTCGGAAATACTAAAGGCTTCACCGTGGCGAACGACCATCCCGGTTATTTCGCCGCAAGGAACCCACGACCTGACCCAAGTCCTCATCCCCAGCGTCCGCAAACAGATCTGATTGCGCGGCCCGGTTTCGTGGAAGAAGGCTCCTTCGGGAACATATTTTTCATGCGTCCCCCACCCTAATTCGGCCGGAGCGACCCCTTCCTCGTAAAAACCTTCGATGCTCCAGGTATTGACGAACTCGTTAACTTTTTTTGGTTCATCGGTGATCTGAGTATCTCGCTCGGAAATGTGGATCACTTTTACTCCGGTTATTTGCGCCAGGCGGGCAAAATTTTTGGCCGCGACTTCGTCCTGTAATTGTTTTACTCTTTTATCTTTTGGTTTCTCCGCGATGATCTTCTTGGCAATATCAAGGAGCGCTTTTTTCGTAAAATGGGAAACCAGGCCCGGATTGGCGCCATGGTCGACAACCGCTGTCGTCCCACTATTATCACCCCAATCTTTGGCGATCATTTCGCGAATCTCCATATGGCGGGAATATAATGTATATTTGGTCGGGTCATTTCGCTGTTCATCCTTATATGGATTCCACTCTTCAACTGAGGTATTGACATAAAGAACCTCATTTTTGCGACACCAGGTCACGATCGCGCAACAATCGATATTCCAGGCCAGGTCGATGATCAGGTCGCCCGGACCGACATACTTTGCCAATAATTTTTTGTAATTCTTCTCCGTTACCCGGTCAAAAACATACTTAACGCCTTTTTTCAGCGAATCTTTGACTCTTTTCCGGTTATCGGTAAAATCCATGATCGTCACATTTTTCGCCGGCACATCGATCAACTGCAAAACGATCGGGATCGCGCATTGCGACACGCTGCCGCAACCGATGATCAAGATCTTGCCTTTAAATTTTATCTGTTTTTTCATTTATTCCTCCAAAAATATTTTTCTCGAATATTTTTTATTGTAACACAAGATTGCTCTTTTTCAATGCAATTTATTGTATAATGTTGTAAGTCATCAGTTGTTAGTCGTTAGTCAACAAGCGCCCATAGCTCAATTGGATAGAGCGTCTGCCTTCGAAGCAGCAGGCTGGAGGTTCAAGTCCTCCTGGGCGCATTCTAAATTCACCGCAAACCTTTGCGGTGAATTTAGAATGCCTCGACCCCTTTTTCATCAAACCATTCAGGGCCGCGTTAGCCAGCTGATCTTTCCTCTACCTATCTCAGCGGGCGCGTACATTCAGCCCCATTCAGATAAAATTCGCGCCCGCTAAAACAGGCTTATTTGAGGAGTTTTTTTATCTTTCCAATTTGAAGCATAAGGTCACGATTGATTTGATGTTCCCATATTCTCAACACAACCCACCCATGAGCCTTTAAGTATTTAG
Organism: bacterium; assembly: GCA_043812655.1. Classification (GTDB taxonomy): domain Bacteria; phylum Margulisbacteria; class WOR-1; order O2-12-FULL-45-9; family XYB2-FULL-48-7; genus JBDRLW01. The sequence continues at coordinate 19,181 of JBDRLW010000005.1, forward strand.
TAGTATTTGTGTCCCTTCGTCTGTTTGCCTTAATCTTATTGCGCCAAAAAACATTCTTTAGCAGATGGCTCCAACGAGGGTATTGCCAACCATGCCAAAAATTACTGTCAAGAAATACGCATATTTGTTGCTTGGGAAAAACGATATCAGGATTGCCTTTGATCGCACGAACGTGAGCATGAAAATGTATGCGAATATTCTTCTTCAACGCTTTTATGAAATCTGTCTCAAAACCGGTGTTTTTTGATCTAATTTTTGACATTAAACTAGATCTATTTTTTTTTGATATTTTGTCCCGGGACCTTCGTTTTTTTAGGTTTCTACCTAAGTAGTTGTTATATAACTTAGACATGCAAGCCGAGTTCGAATAAATCGGAGGTTTTAATCTTTCCTTTTTTCCAGGAGGATTTACTGTCTAAAATATTTTTCCATTGTTCAATCACCGGATCGCTTATCTTGTCTGCCCGCCAGTAATGCGCAAGCTTATCTTTATCCATGCCCGCGATTGTCGAAGAGATCTCTTTCGACCTATTTACCAATTTAAGCATGATTTTTGGGATTTTGATGTCTTTTCCCCTTATACTAACTATCGCCTGGCCACCAGCGGTAAATTTATCTCTCATATTCGAAGAGATGGCATTGTATTCCGTGAACAAATAAGCCGAGGGTCGAGAATATTTTAAATTGCTATTGCCGAATATTTCAGGAAATAATATCATCGATTCAATTATGAACTTTTCCTGATCGCTTGCCGAAAGATTTCCATATCCTTTTATAATGGGAGTGCTTGTTGATTCTTGATCAATCCACCACAATTCTTCACCGTCAGATAGCTGTTTCCTGTAGTAATCTTTAATATGATGAATTGGATTTGGCTTGCTCCTCAAATCGTTGTATTTTATGCCGATTTTGTCAAAAATAGATTTCCCATTCGGCAAATCCATATCTATCATATACCTAGGGGAATGAGTAACGGCAATGTCATTTAAACACTCTTGATACAATCGGAATTTAACATCTATCCTGCCACCAATTTTAACAAAGAAGAGATATATCTCTTCGACCTGTTCGACTCTTGTGCTTTCCAAGATACTGTTGCCGGTTGATGTCCATTTATTTCCAATAGTCATTTTCACTTCTACGCCATACTTATTGTCAATAATAATGTCCGGGAAAGCATGAAGCGATCCTCTAACTATTTTATCGGCGAACTTTGTCCCGGCGGACGCCTCCATTATTGAAGACAAAACAAGCCCCTCCATTGTTGAGGAATCTAGTTTATTGACATTTGAGCCGAGCGCATGAAGTTTGGCCAGGGCTACTGTTTTTGCGTTTTCAAGCAGATTGACAAACTCTTTGTTGGTGGCAGAATTAACTTTTGGCATCAGGATTAAGATGTTTATTAAGGAATGATTGGATATGGCTAGCCAAATGCCAGGCCATTACTGGCGGAACCGCATTACCAATTTGTTTATAAGCGCTGGACGTGGAAGGGTGAAAAACAAAATCATCTGGGAATGATTGTATTCTAGCCGCTTCCCTAGCAGAAAGGCGTCTTTTGCCGTTCCAATGCCATTCAATGTTCCCATGATGTTCCGCCCTCATTGTCGGCCCAGGCTTATCTGATGACACCAAACTATTGCCTTGCCCCTTATTCTTTATCGCTCTTGACCAATAATGATTCGGCAGGCGCCCTTCTGGAATATACTCAAGATCACCAATTGCTTTTTTAAGAGAAATCCATTCATGTCGTTTTAGTTTAGGTTTTGGATGTTCGAATGCTGGCAAAACGCCCTTTTTCGTCCCAACCATGATGATTCTTTCTCTCTTTTGAGGGACTTCATAATCAGCGGCCAAATAAAGTTGCGGTTCGATATGATAACCTAATTCACTAAAATGTTTAATAATCGTTTTTACGGCTTTCCCATTATCCATGGTCATTAATCCGCGAACATTTTCCGCGACAAATAATACCGGGTTTGTCTTTTTGATGACTTCAGCCATACTTTTATACAAAACGCCTCTTTTACTGTTAAACCCGCGCCTTTTCCCAGCATGGCTAAAATCCTGGCAAGGGAATCCACCCAAAACAATGTCGGTTTTTTCTGGCAATGGACGATGCCCGTTATTTGATGACAATATTTTAATAATGTCTCCAGCAACAATAGGATCACCAAGATTGCGGGAAAAGGTTTGACAGGCGTTTTCATCTAAATCGTTTGCCCAAACAACATCATAATTAAGCGAAGGGTATTTCTTGTTAAGAAAGGAAAATCCGCCCTTAAAACCGAGGTCTAATCCGCCGCATCCCGCAAAAAGCGAAACTATTTTGTATTTCTTGTTTTTGCATGCCATTGCTGCAGGCCATTATACAACACTAAATAGCATTGCTCAACAATACAATTAAAATAAACATGTTTCATTTTTCGATAACCTTGAACCTCAATATATTGACGAGTATAATGAGATATTCAATTCCAATAGGAGGATCAACAATGAAAGGAGTAATTCTAAAAAAGCTAATTATTAAGAATCTTGGGCCCATAAAAACAGATGAAGTGTCGCTCGATCCTTTTACGTATTTTATCGGCCGTAATAATTCAGGGAAATCCCACTACCTTAAGGCGATATCTTTACTGCTAACCTCAAAAGCCCCTGACAAAGAAATGATAAGCAAATTACAAAACGATAAATCTCAACCAATCGAAATCACTGGGCATTTTGAGGGGGTGCAGGAATTTACCAGCCTTGTAACAGAAAGCAAGCATAAAGAAGCTATTGATAGCAAAATAAAGGATGGGATTTTAATAGTTACCAGGGTTTTAAATTCCGGCGAGAAAGATAAGCCCATATTAGGCATTCCCGATGATGATGGAACTGTAACTAATATTACTGGAATTCAAGGCAATCTTTTAAAGGTGCTTCCAGACGCTATAGAAATAGTCGCAACCGCTGATACTGTTGATGAATTAAAGAATAAGGACAATACTGCGTTAGATAAGCTCAAAAAAGAAGTATTACGATCATTTTTGGAGTCTTTAGGCGAGGAAACAAAAAAGGCTTTTACGAATATAGACAAATTTTTGCATAGTCAGGAAGCCGGTCGTCGTTCTTCAGATCTTATTAATTTTGAATCATTTTTAAAAGAGGAATTGAGCGGGGAATTCTCGGAGATTACCCCCTCTATTGAATTTGAATTACCTGATGAAGAAGTGATTTCCAAAGGAATGAGAGTAATGCTTGATGATGGCCATCGTTCTGAAGTTGGTCAAAAAGGCCATGGCTTACAACGGGCAACCCTACTGGCAATGTTAAGGGTCCTAGCTAAACATGGATCACGATACCAAGACAGGCCAGCGCCAATATTTCTGATTGGAGAGATTGAAACATTTCTACATCCTTATGCGCAAAAAATGCTAGGAGAAGCATTAGACGCATTAGTTGATAGATATCAAGTTGTTACATCAACGCACTCCCCATTTATTGTTTCTCCAAATAGGATAAGTGGATATAGACGAGTGATAAAAAAATCTAGTGTTGGGACAAAAAACATCTCTCTTGGGGAGCCAAAATCAATTGATTTGCCTCTGATTGTTCGACATCTCGAACAAAGAGGTAATTTGGAGGGACTATTCGCTGACAGGATTATTTTAATTGAAGGAAAGCATGATGAGGGTTTTTATGACAGACTAATGAAAATTTATGGAATCGCTTTGCCAAAAGACAAATTCACCTTATTTATCAAGGCGGGAGGAAAAACCGCAATACGAATGGCCAGAGAGTTTTATAGACAAATGAATTTCGATGATGTCTCGGTAATTTGTGACATTGATTATATATTTAGCCAAGATGCAAAATATTTATTTAAAGAATTGGGAATTGACGTTAATTATATTGATGAATTAAAAAAGCATGTTGGATATACTGACGTGAAAGATCCTCCGCTCAAAATCATTGTTGATGAGTTAAAAGCCAAGGGCGAGCCGAAATTATTCAAAATAATCTTCCCGCTGCTCGCAAAACAGAAAGTATTTGTGCTTAGAAAGGGAGCGCCTGAAGAATATTATAAAAACAATCTGGGGGAGAAAGATGGGTGGGAAAAGCTGGAAAAGGAAGAAGATCTGTTAGATACGGAATATTTAAAAGGGTTAATGAACGCGGTTATTAGCTGAAAACACTGAAGGCGTCCATCGTTTAAACGGGCTTTTTGCTTAATGGCGGTTCAAGAAGCGGTTTTTTCGACGTATGGGGGAGAAAAAACCGCTTCTTCGATAAGTTTACATCCTGTGTAGGTCTTTTTTCTTGCATCCATGAATGGTGTTGGGTATAATCAGAGAGATCGCCCGGCACTGAATGGTTTGAGAACCAGAGGGTCGAGGCATTTTTACTTGAGTGCCTTCTTTAACTTCTTTAACGCTTTTCCCCTGTGGCTTAAGCGGTTTTTTTGTGGAGAAGACATCTGCGCAAAAGTTTTTTCATGCCCGCATGGCCGAAAAACCGGATCGTAGCCAAACCCATGCTGGCCACGCATCTCTCTAATTATGCGTCCATGACAAACACCTTTAAAGGTCCTGATCTTGCCGTTTGGCAAAGCAACAGCGATGACGCAAACAAACTTAGCTCCTCTTGAAGTGCAATTATCCATAACTTTTAATAATTTATGACAAAGATTATCAACAGTTGGTGGATTTGCAAAACGAGCTGATTTAACCCCGGGATTACCACCTAAACAATTCACCATCAATCCTGAATCATCAGCAATGGCAACTTGCCCAGGTAGTAATTTAATCGCTTTAACTTTCTTGATCACGTTCTCTTCAAAGGTCTTCCCAGTTTCTCTAACATTAATATGACTACCAGTAACGGGCCGCTTTAAGATTTTTTTGATCTCGGCCAATTTATGTTGGTTGGTCGTCGCGACAATTATTTCAGCGTTCATAATAAAATTATTTTCTTTCAGGTAACCTGCGAATGAACTTCGCGGTTACCTGAAAAAGACTATTCCCAATGAAACCGCGACGTTTAGTCGCAGGTTTTCCGCTAACGTTCGTATTTTAAGGCTTTCTTCCCGATATCCTTCCGATAATGCATTCCTTTAAAGTGAATTAAATTAACGGCTTGATATGCCTTAGCGATCGCGAACTTAATGTTTGCCCCTAATGCCGTTACTCCTAAAACTCTCCCACCAGCAGTGACAATTCGTCTTTCGTCTTTCGTCTCTCGTCCCTCGTTCCTCGTCCCGGCGTGAAAGACTTTCACATCGGCCAACTGATCGATCTTATCCAAGCCGTTTATTTCGATTCCCTTCTCATAATTCCCCGGATATCCACCAGCCGCCAAAACAACACAAACCGCGGCCCGTTCATCCCACTCGATAAATCGATCATCTAACTTGCCTTCAATGATCGCTTCAAAGATCGGGACAATATCGGATTTCAAGCGCATCATGATCGGCTGGGTTTCGGGGTCGCCAAACCGGGCATTGAATTCTAAAACCAGCGGGCCTTGTTTGGTCACCATAACGCCGGCATAAATAACCCCTTTGTAATCGATCCCTTCGTTTTTCATCCCTTGGACAAATGGTTTTAGGACCTTGACATCAATTTCCGACATTAAGTGATCGGTTACGACTGGCGCCGGCGAATACGCGCCCATGCCGCCAGTATTTGGCCCTTCATCTTTATCAAAAACCCGTTTGTGGTCTTGTGATGAAGCCAGCGGAATAATTGATCTGCCATCAGTAAACGCAATGATCGAAGCTTCCTCGCCGACCAAACATTCTTCAATAATTACTTTATCGCCCGCCGCGCCAAATTCCTTCTGCTCCATAATTAACTTAACGGCATCGATCGCTTCTTTTTTAGTTTTGGCGACGATCACGCCTTTACCGGCAGCCAACCCATCAGCCTTGACGACGATCGGCGCCCCCATCTGTTCAATATAAGCTAATGCGTCAGCTAACTTATCAAAGATGCCAGCTTTAGCTGTTGGAATATCATACTTGATCATAAATTCCTTAGAAAAAACCTTACTTCCTTCGATCCTGGCAGCTGCAGCTCTTGGCCCAAATATTTTTAAGCCGTTTTTTTCAAAGAGATCCGCGATCCCGGCCACCAGCGGGACTTCTGGGCCAACTACGATTAGATCGATCTTTTTTTCTTTAGCGAATTTAAGCAAACCATTAATATCTTCAGCTTTTAGCGCCACATTTTCGGCATACTCCGCCGTCCCGGCATTTCCCGGCGCGCAATAAATTTTTTCCGCCAGAGGGCTTTGCGCGATCTTCCAGACTAACGCGTGTTCACGTCCACCCGAACCGATCACTAATATTTTCACTTTATACCTCCGTGACGGAACCTGCGAGTGAAACTCGCGGTTCCTTATATCGCTTATCAAATCCGAAACTATCTAATTGACCTTTTATTATATAATTTTTAACAACGGAAAGCCTGTCCGCTCCTATCTCTTCGGAATAATATGACCTTCCCCACAACTTACGATAAACAAATCTATTTGTGCGAAAAGCCCTAAAAAACTCCCGGGCAGATATCCCTTTTATCATTCTCATCACATAATCCACTCGGTGTTTTGGATCAAAGCCAACCAAACAATGCACGTGGTCAGCCAATATTTTACAAGTAATCAAGTTAAATCCTTTGTCCACCGAAATATTATCAAAAGACTTATATAAGAACCCAACTGATTCTGAATCAATTAAAATATGTTTTCCTTTATAAGTCCTAAAAACAAAATGATAAACAACTTCATTCATATAATTATTTCCGGGAACCTGCGAGTAAAACTCGCGGTTCCTGATCTTTCAAACGGAACCGAGACTTTCAGTCTCAGGTTGTAGAAACTTATTCCTCTCTTATATCAACCAGAGATAACTGGGCCGTTTCAAATCCATTAAACTCGTTGCTTTCCAGCTTATAAGCGATCGAATATTTTTTCTGATAGTTAAAACTCTCGGCTATATGGCCCAGGCCAAAAGCGATCGTTTCCAGCCTCACCCCGTCCCGGGTAAACCAGGCTTTGAGATGCTGTCCCTCTTTACCGACTTTTTTATAGTCAGCCAACCGCAACCCTTCAGTCACAAAAACCGGTTGCTGGTTCCCTTCACCATACGGGGCTAAAACATCAAGCTCTTTGACCAGCCCTAAGGTGATTTCGGCCGGCTCTATTTTAGCATCGATCGATATTTTCGGCACCATATCTTCGGGCGTGATCGTTTTGTCCGCCTGCTCTTTGATCCGCGCCTGTAAAACCGGAATATTTTCTATCGTAATCGCAAAGCCGGCCGCCCCTTCATGCCCGCCAAAATCAAGGAACAGGTCCTGGTTTTGCGCCAAGATCTCATAAATGTTAAAACCGTTAAATGACCTGGCCGACCCGCGACCAACCCCCTCGCCGATCCCTATTAATATAGTAGGGCGAAACCTGGTTTCAGCCACTTTGGAGGCAACAATGCCGATCACCCCGGAATGCCAATTGGCACCAGCTAAAACAATGACTTTATTTTCTGCCACGTAGTTATCATCGATCAGGGCAAAAACTTCTTCCTTGATCGCTGTCCCGATATCCTGGCGCCTAGAATTTATCCGGCTAAGTTCCTGGGCTAGGCTTTTGGCAACAATCGGGTCATCGGTTAAAAACAAATCGACCGATTTAGAAGCATGTTCAAGCCGCCCGGCGGCATTGATCCGCGGCGCCAGGCCAAAGTGGACTTGATTGATCGATATTTTGCCGTTGATCCCAGCCGCGTCTGCTAAATAGCGCAAGCCAAGGCGTTTTTTTTCTGCTAATTGGCTTAAACCGTGGACCGCCAAAATCCGGTTCTCGGCTGTGAGCGGGACAACATCGGCGAATGTCCCTAGCGCCACCAGATCAAGGAGCGACATTAAAAAGGCACTCTCTCTAATGCCAGCCGTCCGCAGCAGCGCCCAAACAAATTTAAACGCCACTCCCACTCCCGCTAAATTTCGTGATGGATGACCGGCCGGCAATTGTTTGGGATTAACAATGGCAAAAGCTACCGGTAGTTTTTCCGGCAAGTTATGGTGATCGGTAATAACAACTTCCATCCCCAATGAATTGGCCAAAGTTATTTCTTTGGCCGCCGAGATGCCGCAATCAACCGTAATAATTAAATTGGTTCCCTTCGCCGCGATCTTTTTAACCGCGTCAACCGATAAACTATAGCCTTCATCATAGCGATGGGGAATATAATATTCCGCTTTTATTCCGATTTGCTCCAGCGTTTTAACCAGGAGCGTTGTCCCAGTTACGCCATCCACGTCATAATCGCCATAAACTAAAACTTTTTCGCCCCGCTCTTTCGCCAATAAAACGCGCCGCGCCGCTTTTTCTATGTCGGGGATTTCAAAAGGATCATTCAAATAATTAAGTTTAGGGTCGAGGAATTTATCGACATCATTTATGCCACGATTAAGCAGTATCTGCGCTAAGAGCGGCCGGAGATTAAATTGGGTAGCAACCTTTTCCGATTCTACTGTTTTATTTACATAATAATTCCAAGTTTTCATATGTTTTTTCTGTTTGGTCATGCTCATTATTTCATTATTCTAAATGTAGGGCAAGGGCTTGTCCCTTGCCCTCAAGCCATAAGGGCAACGGATAAACCGTTGCCCTACACATTAATAATATAAATAACTTGCGAGGAAACCGCGAAGTTCATTCGCAGGTTTCCGAGCACGACAGAACCCTGGGATGAGGGTAAAAGAGTTTCTAGGCCTATTTTAGCAAAGATGTCTTTTAAAACCTAATTAATGCACTAGTTTCGCTTTTTTCTTGACCCACTCGGCTCTTTTATTATCAAGCTCCTCCGCTTTTTGCGCCATGGAGGTTAAATATTCCGGCGTCACGATGTGCGGGGTAATAAGCACCATGATCTCCCGCTTTTCTGTTGTTAGTTCCGTCCGCCGGAAGAGCATGCCGATAAAAGGGATCGAAGCTAAGCCCGGTACGCCAATCTCTACTTCACTATTATAATTTTTTGTTAAGCCGCCGATAACGATCGATTGCCCGTCCTTAACCAAAACCTTGTTCCTTGTTTCGGTCGTATTTTCTGTCGGCACCCCGGTACTTGACAATGAACCATCACTGACCGAAGGATAGATATCCATGACGATAAAACCATCATCACTGATATGTGGCGTAAAGTTTAATTTAGTACCGACTTCAAGAAAGCTGATATTTTGGGCGGTGCCGGTGGAGGAAGTAAAAGTAGTCAAATAGCCGATCTTCTGGCCGATCAAGATCGAGGCTGGTTCATTATTTAGCGCCGTGATCCAAGGCGAAGCGACCAGGTCATAACCAACGGTTTTTTCCATCGCTTCAAGATAGGCTTGGGTATTGCCGGATAAAAGCTGGGCGTAAAGGCCAAGAGAACTGGCCGCGGCCGTGGAAGTATCCGTCAATAACTGGACAGAATTATTGCTATTTTTGGTATATTTCCAGCTGGCGCCCATGACCGAGGGATTGGCGGTATCGCCGCTGCCGCTCTTAAGTTCAATGATCTTTGCCTCGACCTGCACCTGGAGCGGCGCTTTATCTAGTTTTTTTATCGACTCCGCCATCCGTTTTATTGTCTTATCCGAAGCCCGGACGATTATAGCGTTCAGTTTTTCATTAACGGCCACGACTTCCCCGTTCCCAAGTATCTCGTTAAAAGAGGCTGACATATCTTTGGCGTTAGCGTAATTCAGCATAAAGGTTTGCATGGGAAAGGAAGCCGAGGCTGTTTTAGTTTGGACCTCGATATTGGCTCCCTTTTTCGCGGCGCCGCTAGCCGCCTCCTCTTTAGTCATTAAAAAAAGAGCTTCTCCCCCGCTTGACAAGATAAAAACCAGAACCAAAACAACTAGTACCGCCAGACTTTTTTTCATTATTTTTCCCTCCTTATAGATATCCGCTCAAGACGCGCATCGTAACGTTTAAATGTCCTCCTTGCTGGCTGATCACCACATTATCAAAAACGGCCAGGGTCTCTATTTCATCGATCAAATTCAATAACTCCAGCAGTTGGGCATAGGTCGCACTGAATTTTAAATCGATCGTTATCTTATTGTTTTCGGAAACCTGGTTAATGGCCACCAGGTTGACTTTTAATTGCCGGAATTTTTGGTCGATAAAATTAACCAGTTCGGAGACCTGTTCTTCCTTATTTTTGACATTTATTTTTTCCCTTTCACTGTAATTAACGTTCCTATTCCGTATCAATTGACGTTCCAACCCTTCATTGGCCGCTTGCAAGCGGCTGATCTTGGCCAAGGTCGGATCAAAAAGGAAATACCAATAAAGCAATAATATCAGGGAGCAAAGAGTGATAAACAACAACTTCCGTTCACTGGCTGTAAGTTTCAAAATTTTTCTCCTTGGAGCAGGGTCGTTTTGATTTCAAATTCATAAGTTGGAACAGAAAAACGGTCGGTTTCACGCAGGTAGTTCAGGTCTATCCCGGTAAAAAGCTTGTCCGCTCGGAGTTCGTTGATGAACTGGTTCACTAGCTGGCTTTGCTGGCCTTTGACCACCACACCTTTTGCGGTCATGGAGTTCGTTCTACGGTCGTAAATAAGTTCGACTAGCGAAACCTCCGACGGTGTTAAGCGGTCCAGTTTTTCCATCAGCAAAACAAAGCGGTCGGGCTGTTCTTTGGTTATCCCCATGACCCTGACCGCTTCAGCCAAACCGGGGTTCGCCTGTAACTGGTTCTTGTTTTTTTCTCTTTGCTGGATAAGCTTGCGGTTTAGCCCTGCCTGGTGTTTTTCTAGCTCTCCCGCTTGGCTGGCAAAATAAACAAAAACCGCCGCTAAAAGCAATAAATAGACGATCGAAATAGAAGTGTAATTTATCAAGCGGGAAATAAAATATTTGATCGGGTGTTTATAACGGCTAGGGAAAAGGCTGATCTCTTTTTTTCCAGTTTTCGCCGCGCCGATAGCTTTAGCTAAAACCGCAACATTGATCTTGCCGCTTTTCGCCGGGGACTCTAGCGGTAAAATATCCAATTGCAAGCTTTGCTTAAAATATTCAACAAAATCGATGATCATGGTGGCTTCACCGGTAAAATATGAGCGGGAAAATTCGGTCTGGTCGCCGGTTTTCTCTTTATAATAATCAAAGGTCCGCAGGATCTCGGCTCCCATTTTTTCCAGGACCGGCCGGATGCGGGCAATGATCACGTCCCCCGGCAAGCCAACCGCTTGGCTATAGTTCTCAAGGCCCAAGGGTATGCCAAAATTCTGGATGATCTCCCTGGCCTTCTCCTGGTCGATCTCGAGCTTATCCCCCGTTTGGGCGACAACCCCAACCATCGATTGGACCAACTCTTCCGTCCCGACCTTAACTTCCCTGACAAACACCACTTTAGCCTCTTTGACCAAAACAATATTGGTGACATATTTATTAAAATAAATTATCGAGTAAGCTCCTTGCTTAGTTTCGGGAGAAAGATTTTTTAGCGCCACCGCGCCGGGGATGATCTCAGCTGGAGAGAGGCCGGCTTTGCGCAAAGCGCCATACAGTTCGGTAAACCGTTTTTTGGGGATCGCGACCACCAGATACCACTCTTTATTATTGATCTGCGTTATTGGGATCTTATTAAAGCTAAAATCAGCTTCTTCCACCGGATATGGCAAGAGTATACCTAATTTATACTTGAGCGCTTCGGCTTTTTCCTTCTCCGCCATGGGAGGTAGATCGATCACAAAATAGGCGATGTCGTGTCCGGAAATGGCTACGTTGGCCAAACGAACCTTAGCTAAACTTTTCTTTATCACCGACTGGATAGATTTAACTAGGTTGGCGCTTAATTCTGGCGGCGGAAAATATTCGATGACCTGGTTAGCGGTTTCACCCGAGGCAAACACCTCTACCAGCTTTATCGATTCATCATCAAGATCGATACCTAAAATGCTTTTTTTTGCCATTAATCTTTGCTAATTCCTTTGCCTAACGCTTAAAGTTTACACCAGCCAAAATATCGTTGCAAGCGTCTAATTTGACAAAACACGCCGGGGTGTTAAAATTCCTATCATGAAGAACCGGCGAGGCATGCTCCTAATTTCCCTGACCATGATCATGGTCTTGGTCTCGCTAGTGATCTATACCACCGTTTCTTTCCTCGGCCAGAACATAAAGTTCAATGTCATCCGCTACAACAAACACCAGGCGCTGATGGCCGCCCA
>JBDRLW010000006.1:0-6408 GCA_043812655.1 bacterium
GCAAAAGCAATTTCCGAAAGGGTCCCATAAAAACCGCCAACGGCAATAACAACATGCCCCGTTTTAATGACCAATTTATTCCTGGCGTAACCGATGCCAGTGATAATTGGATAATCTATGTATGGATTTGCATCTTCCCTCTTGCTCCCGGGAAGAATGCCGATCGTCGTCCCGCCAGCCGATTTTGCTCCTTTGCAAGCATGCTCCATCACCCCTTTCAAACCGCCGCAAACCAAAGTCGCCCCGGCCTTGGCAATTTCCACGCCCACTTCTTCTGCTAATTTAGCGATCACCGCCGAAGCGTGGCTTTCTCCGACCACCGAAATAAAGATTTTTTTGTTGTTTGACATTTTGTCTCCTTTTTTGCAATTATATCATAATTTTGTTAGAATTCTTTTAACATGCAACAAACTATTTCGGAAAAGATATTAGCTAAACATGCCGGGTTAAAATCCGTCGAACCGGGACAACTGATCAATTGTAAGGTTGACCTGGTCCTCGGCAATGACATCACTTCCCCGCCAGCGATCAAAGAGTTTGAAAAGATCGGTATTAGTAAAGTATTTGATAAAAAGAAGATCTATCTAGTTCCCGATCATTTCACGCCTAACAAGGATATTAAATCGGCGGAACAAGTTAAGATGATGCGCCACTTTGCGAAGAAATATGGCATCGTTAATTTCTTTGAGGTCGGCTGTATGGGAGTCGAACACGCACTACTTCCCGAAATGGGCGCGATTAAACCTGGCGATTTGATCATCGGCGCTGATTCTCATACTTGCACCTATGGCGCGCTCGGCGCTTTTTCCACCGGTGTCGGTTCAACCGACATGGCCGCCGGCATGGCGACCGGCGAAGTCTGGTTCAAAGTCCCTGAACAATTAAAATTTATCTTTCGCGGCAAACTTCCCAAATGGGTTGAAGCTAAAGATCTAATTCTTTATACCATCGGCCAGATCGGTGTCAACGGTGCCCGTTATATGTCGATGGAATTTACTGGCCCGGTGATTGATAAACTTTCGATCGAAGGCCGTTTAACTATGGCTAACATGGCGATCGAAGCTGGTGGGAAGAACGGGATTTTTGCTGTTGATGCTAAAACAAACGAGTTTATGAAAAAAGTTCACGTTACACGTTACCCTATTCCCTATTCTGACCCTGACGCCAACTATAAGCAAGTCTACGACTGGGATGTTTCCAAGATCGAACCCCAGATATCTTTCCCGCACCTGCCTAGCAATACCAAGCCGGTCAGCAAATGTAAACACGTCAAGATCGACCAATCAGTCATCGGCTCCTGCACCAACGGCCGGATCGAAGATATGCGATTAGCGGCTAAGGTTATTAAAGGGAAAAAAGTTAATAAAGAAGTTCGGCTGCTGGTTATCCCAGCTACCCAAAAAGTCCAAATGCAAATGGTCAAAGAAGGTTTGATGGAAATATTCCTCAAAGCTGGTGCCGCGGTCTCCACCCCTACCTGCGGCCCATGCCTCGGCGGTCACATGGGAATTTTAGCGGAAGGCGAAAGATCGATCGCCACGACCAACAGAAATTTTGTTGGCCGGATGGGCCACCCTAAATCAGAAGTTTATCTTTCTAATGTTGCGATTGCGGCAGCTTCAGCGGTTGCTGGTTATATTGTTAGTCCGGAGGATCTATAAGATGAAGGGTAAAGCTTGGAAGTTCGGTAATAACATTGACACCGATCTGATCATTCCGGCCAGATATTTAAACACTTCTGACCCGGCGGAGCTGGCCAAATATGCGATGGAAGACGCAGATCCGGAATGGATCGATAAAATGAACAAAGGCGACTTTATTGTCGCTGGGGAAAACTTTGGCTGCGGTTCTTCCCGTGAACACGCCCCTATCGCTCTAAAAGCCGCGGGTATTTCAGCCGTAATCGCTAAATCTTTTGCTCGTATTTTTTACCGTAATGCGATCAACATTGGCCTACCGATCTTAGAATCACCCGAAGCGGTTGAAGCAATTAATGAAGGCGATGAGGTTGAAGTCGATCTAGCCAAAGGAATAATCAACGACCTAACTAGTGGCAACTATTATATGGCGCAACCATTCCCCGAATTTATGCAAAAGATCATTGATGCCGGTGGATTGATCAATTACTTGAAGTCTAAGAAATAAGCACCAAATCCCAAGCATCAAATCCCAAACAATACCAAAATCCCAAAAAATAATTAATCAAAATATTTTAATTTTGAATATTTAGGATTTGGTATTGTTTGTTATTTGGATTTTGGAACTTGGAATTTTAGATATTAGCCGCTACTAGATCTCCAACTTCTTTGGTCCCCATCCCCATCTTCCCGGCGGACATTGACTTCATCTGGGTACAGGCGAATTTGATCCCTTTTTCCACGTCAGCGGCCGCTTTAGATTCACCGAGCTCATCAAGCAGTAACTGCATTGCCCCGATGGCCGCTAAAGGATTAATAACATTTTTGCCGGTATATTTGGGTGCGGAACCACCGATCGGTTCAAACATCGAAACGCCTTTGGGATTGATGTTCCCCCCCGCCGCGATCCCCATTCCACCCTGGATCATTGCGCCTAGATCAGTAATGATGTCGCCAAACATATTGTCGGTCACGATAACATCAAACCACTCCGGGTTTTTGACGAACCACATGCAGGTGGCGTCAACGTGGGCGTATTCCCGTTTGATATCGGGATAATCTTTTTCTCCTATCTCGTGAAAAGTCCTCTCCCAAAGATCAAAAGCAAAAGTTAAAACATTGGTTTTGCCGACCAGCGTTAATTGTTTCCGTTTATTCCGTTTCCTGGTGTATTCAAAAGCGTAGCGAAGACAGCGCTCCACCCCTTTGCGGGTATTAACCGAAACCTGCGTTGCGATCTCATCTGGTGTCCCCTTGCGCAGATACCCACCGGTGCTAGCGTACAAGCCTTCCGTATTCTCACGAACCACCACAAAATCGATCTCAGCCGGACCTTTATCTTTGATCGGCGTTTCCACGTTAGGATAAAGAATGACCGGACGCAGATTAATATATTGGTCAAGCGCGAAACGGAGCCGGAGCAGTACCCCATGTTCCAATATTCCTGGTTTTACATCGGGATCACCGACCGCGCCAAGATAGATCGCGTTAAATTCCTTGAGCTTGGCGACATCAGCGTCATCAACTAATTTCCCTGTTTTCAGATACCTTTTACCGGAGAAATCAAACTCTTCCAATTTATATTCAAATTTATGCTTTTTCGAAACCGCTTTTAAGACTTTTAACCCCTCTGCCACTACTTCAGGCCCTGTACCATCTCCACCAATAACCGCAATTTTATAAACCATTCTTTTGCTCCTTCTAATTTGTCAGTTGTAATCCCGACATAGTCGGGACGTCTTGTCAGTCGTTAGTTAATTTTAACAAATTTAGTGAAATTTATCAAGAAAAGTGTCGATATATGGGTGGAGATAATGTATGCCTGAATATTCGGCCGTTAAAGTAATTGAGGTTAGACCCAGAAGCGTGCCCTCCAGTTGGTCGCGCGTCAAACGTGTGCCACGTCCTATCGAACACCCCCTCACCTTAGCTGGCAAAGAGCTCAATACTGATAGAGAACTTCCTAGGATAGAAAAACGAGAAACAAGAAAAATTCGTGAAACAGCCATTGAAGGGACAATTCGAAAAGTCAGGGATATTAATATTACCGGTCTTTTTAATAGGCACCCAAAAGCTTATTCATTTGCCCAAAAAGCCTGTGGCGTTAGCCCAAGAAAATTCATCCAAAGATTGTCCCTTGGCTTATCATATGTATTAAATCACCAGAGCCCTGGCCAAAATATCTATAATTTACGAACTGACGCTTTAAGATCAAACAACTTATGCCTGGTTAAACCAGAAGAAAAAACAGCTATTCAGGATAACTCCGCAAAAATCATATTAATTTATGAGATCGGGAAGTTGGTGTCCAAAGGCTTATTAAGCTCCAGTCATTCGTCTGTCAATTCAACTAGCAAAAATGAACCTGCTTCAACAACAATAATTAATAAAAACTATTCAGAGATCATCTATAATTTGATCCGTGATATTATCAGGCTTCAGCAAAAAATGATTGAACAAATAGAAAAAGAGGCGCAAGAACAACGGGAAGCCGACCGGCTAGCAGAAAAAAAACACTTAGAAAAAAGAGAAGAAGCCAGGGCCTTAACCAAGTCACTTGAAAGAAAAATAATCCTAAAAAGAATAACACTTAGCCGTCTTATAAGGCAAAGCTTGTTAGAATCTGATAATGATAAAAGAGAACAACTGGACCGCTTAATAGGGATATTAACTGATGAGGCGACCACATTAGAAACCAGTAAAGGCTCTCTGCTCAAAAAAGCCGCTTAAGCCTTACTAACCCGCAACCGCAGTTTTTTTTCTAATGTATATAATTTAAAACGGATCGCCTTGTATTCTTTGCCATATTTTGCATCGATTAGTTTAGAGAATTCTTCAAGACAACGGACCGCTTCCTGCGCCCGTTTCATATTGGCCTGAAAAACATCTTCAAGTTTCTCTCGTTTACCTTCGGTTTCAATGTAAGTATCCCGGCCAACATCTTTGACTGATTCTCTAACTTTAATTGGCGTTTTGATGATCTTATTAATTCTTCCTCTTAGACTCTTAATAGTAAGGGTTAATTTTTTATCTTCCAAAATAAAGCGGCATATTTCCTCTACCACCCGCAACCCCTCCGTCGCGCGATTAACATTTGCGTCTATTATTCTTAATATTTTATTTTCGTTTTCCATTCCAAATAAATTCCAAGCTCCAAGCATCAAATTACAAACAATATCAAAGCACCAATATTCAAAAATCAAACTTCTAGTTTAGATATTATCAATTTTGGTATTGTTTGTTATTTGTAATTTGTTGATTGTTATTTTTACAGCTCCTCGCTTAGCCACTGCATCGGCTCAACCCTGACATTGTGGACCGACACCCCCCAATGCAAATGCGGGCCGGAAGAAACCCCGCTATTGCCGGACAAAGCAATAATATCCCCTTTAGCCACTTGTTCGCCAATACTCGTCATGATCTTTGAAAGATGGAAATACAAAGTATGAATTCCCCTACCATGGTCAATAACGACCGTCCCGCCAAAAACTTTTAATTTGTCGGCAAAGACAACCCGCCCGCTATTTGGCGCGGCGACCTTGGTCCCAGTGTTAACGGCAATATCTAACCCGCGATGCTGCCCTCTTTTTTTATTGTTGATTTTTTCGATCGTCCCATATTTCATAGAGAACGGGCCGGTCGCAGGCATTGCAAACTTCCCCTGCCAAAACTTATTATCATCTTCAACCAGTAAAACTTTTTCGATCAGCGTCCATTCTTCAGCTACTAGATCCCTAGCCAACAATTTTTTCTTGGCCGGTTTTAACCAGAAAGAGACCTGGGGATATTTATGGGCAATTATCTTAAAAATTCTTTTAATTTCTTGTTTTTGCCCATTATTTTTTGATATCTGAAGCAGTAGATCATAACTACCAGGCTTTTTTTCTAGCGGGATCGCCATGATCCCTTTAAAACCATTATCTTCACGATAACAATTTACTTCTTGTCCCAAAGCCATAATCTTAACGCTTTCAATATCTTTTATATTTAGATATTCCACGACCAAGCATTGGCCAGGCGCTACTTTATCTTTAATAATTAGATCTTGGGCAAAACAAAATATTTGGAAAATAAACAGCAGGATAACAACCAGTAGAAAACTATATGCTTTTTTCAATTTTTATAATCCTAGAACTAAATTCCCCACACTTAAGTGTGGGGTTTCAAGTCCCAAAATTTGCAGAATCCTTTGAAAACCAAGCAGGAGAATGACGCGAGACCGACCTAAGAGTTATGAGACTTAGTCAAGGTACTTATACCTCGACAAGCTCGGTATAAACTCCTTAGAAAGGAGGTGATCCAGCCACACCTTCCGGTACGGCTACCTTGTTACGACTTCACCCCAGTCACCAGCACCACCCTAGGTACCCAAAAGGGTCACTTTAGGTGTTTCTGGCTTCCATGGTGTGACGGGCGGTGTGTACAAGGCCCGAGAACGTATTCACCGCAGCACGCTGATCTGCGGTTACTAGCGATTCCAGCTTCATGAAGGCGAATTGCAGCCTTCAATCCGAACTGAGCGACGCTTTTTGAGATTAGCTCTTCCTCGCGGAATCGCATCCCTTTGTACGTCGCATTGTAGCACGTGTGTTGCCCTGGGCATAAAGGCCATGATGACTTGACCTCGTCCCCACCTTCCTCCCCTTCATCAGGGGCAGTTTCGCTAGAGTGACCGTCTTAACGCTGTCAACTAACGATAGGGGTTGCGTTCGTTGTTGGACTTAACCAAACATCTCACGACACGAACTGACGACAGCCATGCAGCACCTGT
>JBDRLW010000007.1:0-15009 GCA_043812655.1 bacterium
ATTCGCCTCGGGCTAAAATACACGGAGACGGACCTAAAGCAAAACACAATTGTGACTTATAATGTTTTGGAGGCGATGCGGCTGGGTGGGGTTAAGGAGATCGCTTTTTCTTCAACTTCAACGATCTATGGCGAACCGACCGTAATGCCGACTCCAGAAAATTATGGGCCGCTGCTCCCAATCTCCCTTTATGGTGCCAGTAAATTGGCTTGTGAAGCGCTTTGTGCGTCTTTTGCCCATTGTTTTGGGCTAAAGTGTTGGATCTTCCGTTTTGCCAACATTGTTGGTGGCCGTGGGACTCATGGCATAATCTACGATTTTCTAGATAAATTAAAGAAAAACAACAAGGAATTAGAAGTATTAGGGAACGGAAAACAGCTGAAATCATATTTATTGGTAGATGACTGTATAGAAGCAATGCTTTATGTTTATGCCAATAGCAAAGAGCAGTTTAATCTGTTTAATCTTGGTGCTGGCGATCAGATGGAAGTTGCTTTGCTGGCGCAAATTTTGGTTGAACGTTCGGGGTTAAAAAACGTGCGAATCAAATATACTGGAAGTGAACGGGGCTGGCCAGGTGATGTGCCGCAGATGTCGTTATCAGTTGAAAAGGTCAATCAGCTTGGCTGGAAGGCGAAATATAATTCGCGGCAAGCGATTGAAATAGCGATCGAAAGAATGCTAAAAGAATGCAAGCTGTAATCTTGGCCGGCGGCGCCGGGACTAGGCTCCGGCCCCTAACATTTAACACCCCCAAGCCGATGATCGAGATTAACGGCCAACCGTTTTTAAGTTATATTGTTGGTCAGTTAAAAAGCTTTGGCGTTAAGGACTTTGTTTTTTGTGTCGGTTATCTGGCTGATAAATTCCAGGCTTATTTTGGGGATGGGAGCCGGTTTGGGGTGAAGATCGCTTATTCGGTGGAGAGTGGGTTTATGGGGACTGGCGGCGCCTTAAAATATGCGGAGCACCTGCTCCAAGATGAGTTCCTGGTGCAGAATGGTGACACTTATCTGCCAATAGATTATAATGAAGCTATTAACGCGTTTAGGGCAAGCGGCCGGACTGCTTTATTAGTTATCTATAATAACCAAAAAAAAATTACTGAGCCAAACATTGCGGTCGACAGAAACGGAAAAATAGTTGCTTATATGAAAAGAGAAGCCTTAAAACAGGGGAACCATGATGTTATTGATGTTCAGAAGTCAAATATTCCCTGCCAATATATTGATGCCGGAGCACAGGTCTTTAAAAAACGAGTATTAGATTTGATCCCCAAAAACAAATTTGTCCCTTTGGATGTTGAAATCTTTCCAGCCTTGATCAAGAGCGGTAATTTGGCTTCTTTTGTAACAGACCAGCGTTATTATGACCTAGGAACGCCCGAACGGCTCGAGGCGATCAAGCAAGTGCTAAGATGATCATTTCAAAAACCCCACTTCGGATAAGCTTTTTAGGTGGTGGGACCGACCTCCAAGAATATTATGAATTGACTGGGGGAGCGATCCTCTCGACCGCTATAGATAAATATATTTTTGCTACGGTTAACAAGAAATTTGATGAACATATCCGTATTTCTTACTCCAAGACGGAAATTGTTGAGCATGTCGATCATATTAAGCACGAACTAGTCCGGGAGGCAATGAAATTAACCGGAGTGGCTCGGGGCATTGAGATCACTACTATTTCTGACATTCCATCTGAAGGGACTGGCCTTGGCTCTTCCAGCACTTTTACGGTCGGAGTGTTGAACGCGCTTTACGCCTATAAGGGCGAGCATATTTCAGCGGAAAGGCTAGCCAGAGAAGCCTGCCAAATTGAAATTGACATTGTTGGCTCCCCGATCGGCAAGCAAGACCAATATATTGCGGCCTACGGCGGTTTCCAATTTATGCAGTTTAATCGGGATGGCTCGGTCCATGTTGACCCGATCATCT
Source organism: bacterium (assembly GCA_043812655.1). GTDB lineage: Bacteria > Margulisbacteria > WOR-1 > O2-12-FULL-45-9 > XYB2-FULL-48-7 > JBDRLW01. Next base: position 1,938 of record JBDRLW010000007.1, read on the forward strand.
GCAAAAGCGAACTTAAAAAAAACTTGGAAAGCAAGTTAATGCTTTTTTATACCGGGATTACCAGGAACGCTAATGTGATTTTGTCAGAACAGAAAAAGAATGCTTTGGCCAGCGTTTTAAATGATTTAAAAGAGTTAGCTGTTATTGGTAAAAATGTGTTGGAAACTAGTTGTTCTCTCGATGAATTTGGACGGTTGTTGGATGAGAATTGGCGGATAAAAAAATCTTTGGCTAATGGGATATCTAATCATGACATTGATGACTTTTATAATCGAGCCAAAAAGGCTGGCGCCTTGGGAGGAAAAATTGCCGGGGCTGGCGGTGGCGGATTTTTATTGTTATATGTGCCAATCGAGCGGCAGGCTGCCGTCAGGTCTGCCATGTGTCCCCTAAAACAGACGGAATTCCATTTCGAACCGCAGGGGAGTAAAATCATTTACGTTACCGATTAAGGGCTAAAAATGGTCAAAGAATACGCGAAGAAATATATTAATGAATTGAAGAAGAGCTTAGACTCTCTGCCGCTTGACGCGCTAGAAGATATTATAGCGTTGATGAAGGAGGCATATCGAAATGGCAAGCGGATATATATTGCTGGAAATGGAGGGAGTGCGGCCACGGCATCTCATTTTGTTTGTGATCTGGTGAAGGGGACGGGGGTAAGAGGAAAAAATAAATTCAAAGCGATCGGGTTGACTGACAATCTTCCGCTGATCACGGCCTGGGCTAACGATGTTTCTTATGACGACGTTTTTAGCGCTCAACTGGCGCCGCTGATCGAAAAAGGCGATCTTTTGATCGTCTTTTCTGGCAGCGGCAATTCAAAAAATATCATTAAAGCGGTCGAATTTGCTAATGGGGCTGGCGCGAAAACCATTGCTTTGGTTGGGTTTGATGGTGGTAAGGTAAAAGACGCAGCGACTAAAACGCTGATCGTTCCGGCTGATAACATGGAGCGGGCCGAGGATATTCATTTGATCTTAGAACACCTGATCCACCTTTATCTAGTTGATGAGATAAATTTTGGCAACATGGGAACGCCGTAGATGAAGATTGGGGTGCTAGGCGGTGGTTTGGCCGGCGTTTCTCTGGCCTACTTTTTACAAAAAAACGGCCACGAGGTTGAAGTTTTAGAAAAAGAAGCGGAGTGCGGCGGTTTATGCCGTTCATTCAGTAAAAATGGTTTTACCTTCGACCTTGGCGGCCATATTATTTTCTCCAAAGATAAAGATATTCTCCAGTTGATGATAAAAATGCTGGGCAAAAATGTCCAGAAGAGATATCGCAACAATAAGGTTTGGTTTAAAGACAGTTTTGTTAAATATCCTTTTGAGAATGGGTTGTCAGACTTAGATAAGGAAGAGGCTTTTGATTGCCTTTATGATTTTATTGTTAATAATCATCCTCGGCCAAAGAATTTTAAAGAGTGGCTCTACCACACCTTTGGCAATGGTATAGCGGAAAAGTATTTGATCCCTTACAACGAAAAGATCTGGAATTGTCAAGCGGAGACTATGGGGCTTGAATGGGTGGAAAGAGTGCCAAAACCGGCAATGACTGATATTATTAAGTCGGCGTTAGGCTTTGAGACAGAAGGGTATACCCATCAGCTTAATTTTTATTATCCAAAGCGGGGAGGGATCCAGGCGCTGGTTGGGGCTTTTGAGCAAAAGCTAAAGAAGGTGACCAATAATTTTTCAGTGAAAAAGGTGAGGCGGGTCGCGCCGAGGCGGTGGATAGTTTCCGATGGTCGGCAAGAAAGGGAGTATGAGAAGATCATCTCTTGCCTGCCGATCTTTGACCTGGCGACGGCTTTGTCTGGCATACCAGCCGCAATTAGCACAACGATCTTTAAATTAAAGTATAACTCTCTTACTGTAGCCATGATCGGCATTGATCAAAAGAACTTGTCAGATAAAGTGGGGGTATATTTTCCGCAACGAAACATCCCTTTTCATCGGATTTGCTATAATTCTTATATGGGCCGTTGGTACACGCCGCCAGGGAAATCGTCGATCGTAGCGGAGATGACGACCAATCCCGGCGACGGGCTCCATGAACTGGCCGATCGGCAGTTAATTAAGCGGGTCGTTGGCGGGTTAGCCAAAGAAGGTTTTATTGACCCCCGCACTGTGTGCGAATCAGAAGTTAAGAGGATGCGGTACGGTTATGTGGTTTATGATCTGAATTACCAAAAGCGGATCAAACTAATAAAAAAATATTTCTCATCGATCAACTTGCCGCTTTGCGGACGGTTCGCGGAGTTTGAATACCTAAATATGGACGTGGTGATCGGACGGGCCAAAAGCTTGGCCGGTAAAATGGAGGCTAGAAAATGAAGTTATCTGTGGTGATGGCGACGCTTAATGAGGAAGAAGCGATCAAAAAGGTTATCCCTGATATCAAGAAAAATACGGTTGGTCACGATCTGGAGATCTTGGTGGTTGATAGTTCAACCGATCATACGGCCGAAGTGGCCACTGCACTAGGGGCCAAAGTCATTAAACAGCCGAAAAATGGCCACGGAATGGCTTTGCGGACGGCTTTCCAAGCGGCTAGCGGCGACGTGATCATTACCACCGATTGTGATAATACCTATCCCATGGATTATATCCCCAAAATGTTAAGTTTGATCAACCAGGGCTTTGACCTGGTTTCCGGCAACCGCATTAATTCAATGAATCGGGCGATGCCGCTGATCAATCGACTGGCTAATTTTTCTTTTGCTTTGATCGTGAGGGTGTTGTACGGGATCCCCACTAATGATGTAACGACCGGGATGTTCGCCTTGCGGCGGCAGGTTGCTAGATCAATTCCTTGGGAAGCCAATTTTTCTTTCCCGGCCGAAATAATAATCAGAGCGAATCTTGAAAAGTTTAAATATAAACAGATTGATATTCCATATCATGAAAGAATCGGCGAGGTTACCCTAAACCGTTGGCATTCCGGGAAAGCCTATCTACGCTGCTTTTTAAAATATAAATTTAAGCTGAATTTTAGTGCCGATAAGATCTAATTAATGAGTGATATAAGGGTTAGCTTAGTTGTGCCCAATGATAGCGACTGCTATAAGTTTGCCCGGGCACGCACCCGGCGGATGCCGCTGGGGTTGGCTTATATTGGCGCCGCGCTGCAGCAAAAAGGGTGTGACGTAACAGTTACAGATGCTTCGCTTCATGGCTATAATATTTCTGAAACAGTTGAATCAGCTTTAAGGAATGACCCTCAATTCATTGGGATTAGTTGTACGACTCCAATTTATCATCTGGCGGTCGCGATTATTGATCAGATCAAATTAAAATCACCGACTACCACGGTCATTATAGGCGGGGCCCATGTCTCGGCCTTACCCGAAGCGACACTCAAGACCAGTAAGGCTGATTTTGTTTGTATTGGCGAAGGCGAAGAATCTATTGGTAAAATTATTGACGCGGTGCAGGGTAAGGTAGCTTTATCTAGTGTTCCCAGTATCGCTTATAATCGGCAAGGGGAGATCGGGTTTACTCGGCCGTATCGTCTCCGCTTGAACCAGTCGAAAGAGACAACGGCGCCAGCCTTGGATCTTGATAAATTAGCTTGGCCGGCACGTGAATTATTTAATTATGCGGAATATACCGATGCGGCCCGAGGGGTTGAGGGCGCCCAGACGATTGCGATGTTTTCCCGTGGTTGTGTTGGACGCTGCGCTTTTTGCAATGCAGCGGGGACACTGGTCCGCTATCGAGAGACGAACAATATTCTTGATGAGCTTGAATATATCGACAAGAAGTTAGGGATAAAACATGTGTTTGTTTCAGATGATTCCTACACCGTTGTTAGAGAGAGAGTTTTAGCGATTTCGCGTGGCATTGTGGAAAGGAAAATTAATTTAACCTTGTCGGTCCAACTCCGTTTGGACCAATTAGACGAAGAAGTCTGTGAGGCGTTATATGCTAGCGGAGTTCGTTATGTTGGTCCGGGGATCGAATCTGGGAATGAAGCGATGATGAAGCAAGTCGGCAAAGGGCCGAAAGAAAATAAGGAGCATATCAGGCAAAAGATGCGGATTCTCAAAAAGTTTGACTGGATGATCAGGAATTCTTATGTGATGGGTATGCCAGGGGAGACGGAAGCACAAATCTTAGAGACTATTGAGTTTGCCAAGGAATTAGACGCGACGGAAAACGCGTTTTCAATCATTGTCCCTTATCCCGGGACTTCATTATGGGAGATAGCCAAAGACCGAGGGTTGGTTAATGACTACATGGATTTTAGGAAATTTCTTTATTACCACGACGTGGGCTGTAACCTTTCGGCCGTGCCGACGGAAAGACTGCTGGAATTGCACGAGTATGCTTACAAGTCGATTGAAAGTCGGACATATCAGTTAGCGAAGTAGAAGCCGCTCTACAGTTTATATAAGAAGAAATGATCCGACCTGACAATATTCCCATTACCGGGGCAAAGCTTGGGATAAGTTAATTCCATTGTTAACCGATTTAATCTAGTTATTTCCCTTTGTTGGTAAGCTAGTAGATTATTGCTTGGATAGAGGTTAGTTTTTTTTGCTAGATCTTTTAGGAGTAGGATGGGTTGTAGGGTATCGACCAGTGATCTGGCTGGGAGAAGATTGTCTTTTTCCCCACAGGCGAGTTTGATCAGTTCATCCAATTTGTCTGATTTAATGATGAGTAATTCATCAGTTGGATTTTTAAAGAATTTTGTTAACAGCTGTTGGTTATTACGAATCTTATCCCAAAGTGGTTTTTTGACGATAATCCCCAGGCTGAGGTTATTATTGTTCTTCTTGCGGGACCAAATAGTGAACCAATCCGGTCTGACCAGTAAAGCATTTAATTGTTCTAGATTTTCAACCCGACTAACCCCATAATTATCTTTATTGATCGCGGCAATAAGCCGATTGATGGCGTTTTGGCTGTAAAACTGGCGTCGATCAAAGGTATAGGGGTCGAAATAGACGCACTCATAGTTCCGATCAAGGAAATCCTTGATCCCTGGCTGATAGAAGGGGTTATTAAAAGTCTCTCGGCCCCCAAATTTACCACTATAAAATTTGAATAATAGATTTTTATGCCACCAACCATCAACAAAATAAGTGTTAATCGCAAGATGGGTCACCCCCAATCTTTTAAGTTTTTCGATCGCTGCTGTTGGGTTATTAATCTTCTCAAAATCCTCGTAATAGCGACTGAATTCTAGATAACCGGAGACAAATTCGCTGTTGTAGTAATAACCCGCTGCGTTGTGGGGTGAGAATATTTTAGCGTTAAGCGGTAATGATCTATTAGCAAAAAAAGCCAGCGAGAGAGGTGGTTGTTCTGCTAGGTAGTCAATCTTTTTTTCAAAGCCAAAAACAACGGAGGATTTGTCAGCCATAAACATTTGTCGGCTAGCCACTAAATCAGTGCCAAAAGCAAGAAGTAATAGAGCGATAATGAATATTTTTTGTTTGTAGCCTATTTTTCCTAGGAAATCAAAATAGGAGGAGGCAAGAACAATGGAAAGTAGGACAATGGCTGGGATAATAAATCTTAATGAAAATCCGGTCAAGAAAACAATTGTAATAATTGTAAGAGCGAGAAGGAGTAAAACGATAATGTTTCTAGCCGGTCTTACTTTTATCATAAATATCATTGGGAATAGTGCCAGGAAATAAGGGGCGAGATTGCCAAGAAATCCCCACGTGACCTTATCATAATTAAAAGTAATATCCCAAAATAATCTGAGATATTGGCGCAAGGTTACAGCCAGCACATCCATATGGCTGAATCTATGGCCATTAAAGGAGGTTAAGAAGGGATAGATAGGGTCGCCGGTCCAGAAGCAGGTTTTAACCAGCCAGGGGAGGAAGAAGAGCAAGGCGAGAGAAGAATAGGCACAGGCAGAGGAAAAGGCTGAGGGCCAATTATTTTTCTTGTTTAGTAAGGCAAAGAAAACGCCAACGAAAAAGATCGGGAAAAAGAAGATGCCGGTCAATTTGATGCTGGCAGTTAGGCCTAAAAAGATTGAAGCGAGCCAGAGCCATCGGTTATTGTTTTGGTAATACCAGTTGAAGAGGGAGAAAAGTGTTAAAAGGGAAAAGAGCGTAAAGGCGAGATCGATCTTTGGTGTGGTCGAGAGTAAATTAACCACCGGCTGGCAGTAAAAAAGGAGAGCGGCTAACGCACTAACCAGGGGATTCTGGCTAATATATTTATTGATAAAGACGATGATCAGAGAGACAATGAAGATGCCCATAGCAAAACTAAGTAAGCTGGCTAACTCTGGTCTACCAAGGAGGAGAAAGGGGATGTAAGTTATTTCGACCGCCAGTGGCCAGTATGACTGCAAGCTGTCTGGCATAGGGAAGATGGCGTGATGAGCAATATATTTCTTAGGAGCGAAGAGGTGGTAGGAAAGGGAATCGTATTCGGTAATGGGAACAAGGGCGCTAAGGAGATTGATAATAATGAACCCCGAGAGGAGTAGTAATAATAGGATTAATAAAACTGATCTTTTGCGGAAGAATCGGAACAGGAAAGAAACGGCGCTGGCCAAATCGTGGCCAGCCGGGATAAATTCTTTGGCGGAGAAGAAGCAGATGGCGGCAAACAGAGAGCAGATGAGCCAGCCATAGATAAGACCGAGACAGCCGAGAGCGAAGAAGAGAAGGGAGACCGCACCCAGGCCGAGGGCGATAGAGAAGAGCGGTTTTTCTTCAGCTGGGAGGTTTTTAATCGCCAAAAAGCCTAAGATCTTACGACCAAAAGCCGCATAGAAGAGCAGGAAACAAAACAGAAAGAGATAATTGGTCATAGTTTATACATTATGAAATGATCAACAGTTGTATTTCCATCCTGTGGGCAAATTGTTGGATAAGTCAACTCAATAGTTAAACGGTTCAATCTTGTTATTTCCCTTTGTTGGTAAGATAATAAATTGTCGCTCGGATAGCGACTAGTCTTTTTGGCTAGGTTCTTTAATAACAGAATAGGCTGTAAGGTCTCGACCAGCGATTTGGCAGGTTTAGAGTTGTCTTTTCCAGTGCAGGCTATCTTGACCAGTTCTTCGAGCTTGTCGTATTTAATGATCAGCGACTCGTCTGCTGGATTTTTAAAAAAGAGGGCTAGAAAGCTCTGAGAATCATGGGGATTATCTTTGAGAATAGATTTGGGGATAATTCCCTGGCTAAGGTCTTTATTCGTTTTCTTGCGGGACCAGATAGTGAACCAGTCCGGTTTGACCAGTAAAGCATTTAACTGTTCAAGATTTTCAACCCGATTAACACCATAATTGTCTTTATTGATGGCTTCAAGTAACCGATCGATCACGTTTTGGCTATAAAACTGACTTCGGTCAAAAATATAGGGGTCATAATAGACGCAATCGTAATTTTGATCCAGGAAATCTTTGGTTTCGGGTTGATAAAAAGGATTAGCGAATAAATTCCGGCCGCCAAGTTTATGAGTATAGAATCTAAACAGTAAGTTTTGGCGCCACCAAGCATCAAGATACTGGGTGTTGATGGCAAGATGAGTAATTCCCATCGCTTTTAATTTTTCAATCGCTGCCGGAGCGCTTTTAACCTGCTCAAAATCCTCATAATAACGGCTAAGTTCGAGCGTCCCGGCGATAAAGTCTTGATTGAAGTAGTAGCCGCACGAGCTATTCGCGGAGAATATTTTAGCGTTCGGTGGTAAATGATCATTGGCAATAAGAGCTTGCTTGGCATTATTCCAGGGGTCATTTTTTGCCAAGTAAAAATTTGTTCCTTGCCGGCCTAGGATAACAGGCAGTTTAAAGTTAACAAAGGCGTTGCGCCTAACCCACAGATCGCAGGAGAAGGAGACGAGGATGATAAGCGAAAGAATGATTGCTGTTTTGCGGTTTAATTTTTCTAGAAAGTTAAAGTAGACAAAAGCGGTGATGCTTGAAAAGAGAACGATGACTGGAAGAAGGTATCTTGTCCCAAAACCGGTGAAAAAGAGAACATTAATATAAGCTAGAGAGATCAGAAGCAAAGTAATAATAATGCTTGTCAGTTTTTTTCTAACAAAAAATAGCATTGGGAACAGCGCCAGGAAATATGGCGGCAATTGCCCTACCCAGTCGCCAAAAAACTTTTCGGCATGAAAAGTAATATCCCAAAACAAGCGGAGATATTGTAGGAAAGTCTTATCGTGACCACCGATAAAGGTATATCTATGACCATTAAAGGAGGTCAAGAAGGGATAGATGGGATCACCGGTCCAGATAAAGGTTCTGAGTAGCCAGGGGAGGAAGAAGAGCAAGGCGAGTGAGGAAAAGGCGCAGGCGGGGAGAAAAGCATAGGTTAAGGAGGAGGCGTAGGTGGGTTTATTTTTTTTAGATAGTAACGCAATAATGACGCCAACAAAAAAGATCGGGAAAAAGAAGATGCCGGTCAATTTGATGCTGGCGGTTAGGCCTAAAAAGATTGAAGCGAGCCAGAGCCACTTGTTATCGTCTTTATAATACCAATTGAAAAGAGAGAAAAGTATTAAAAGGGAAAAAAACGTAAAGGCAAGATCAATTTTTGGTGTGGTCGAGAGTAAATTAACCACCGGCTGGCAGTAAAAAAGGAGAGCGGCTAACGCACTAACCAGAGGATTCTGGCTAATATATTTATTGATAAAGACGATGATCAGATAGACAATGAAGATGCCCATAGCAAAACTAAGTAAGCTGGCTAACTCTGGTCTACCTAGGAGGAGGAAGGGGATGTAGGTTATTTCGACTGCCAACGGCCAATAAGACTGGAGGCTGTCAGGCATGGGGTAGAAAGAGTGATGCGCAATATATTTTTTAGGGGTGAAAAGATGGTAGGAGAGGGAATCATATTCGGTAACGGGAACAAGGGCGCTAAGGAGGTTGATAAGAACAAAACTTGTCAGGAGGAGTAAGAATAGGGCGAGTAAGACGGACCTTTTCCGGAAATGGGAGAAAAGGAAAGTAACGGAGCTAGCTAGATCGTGGCCAGCCGGAATAAATTCACTGGCTGAAAAGATAATGATTGCGACGAACAGAAAGAAGATAATCCAGCCATAGATAAAACCGAGACAGCCAAGGGCAAAGAGGAGGAGAGAACTCGCTCCTAGGCCAAGGGCGATAGAGAAGAGCGGTTTTTCTTCTGCAACGAGATCTTTAACTGTTAGGAAGCCTAAGATCTTACGGCCAAAGGCAGCGTAGATCAAGAGGAAGCAAAACAGAATAGCATAATTGGTCATAGAGATAGAAAATAATTACTCAAAATGTTTAAATAATTGTTGACAAGACTTAAAAAATTGTAGAGATAGTAGAACCATGTTGAACCATAGTATAAAAATAATATATGGAAAAACCAAAGTAACACAAGCAAATTGGTGAAAGATTGAACAATAAATCGCATATTCTTGCTATGTAGAAAAGTTCTTATTTTCATGGTAAAGTATTATACTTTTTATATGATGAAAGTGTCAAGAAAATAACCTAAAAATGGGGAAAAAAATAATTGTTATTGGCGGCGGCATAGCAGGCTTGGCAATGGCTTATGAATGCTTACTGCGCGGCGATGAGGTCTTGCTGGTTGAAAGGACGAATGAGGTTGGGGGCATATCCAGGAGTATTAAAGATAATGATTGTTTATTAGATATTGGCGCCCATATTATTAATTTAAAAGATAAAGAGGTTTTTGCCAAAGTCAATGAAATTGTGCCGCGGGAGCAAATGGTGAAAATTACCCGCAAATTAAAACTTTACATCAAGGGACGATTTATCGATTGGCCGCCAAGCAGTTTCTCTGCCCTCCAATTGCCAGTGGATTTTAGTTTAAGGATATTATTGGATCAGTTGTTCATGGGGAAGAAAACGGGACAGTCTTTTGGTAATTTTAGGGATGAACTGATCGCGATCTATGGCTCGACCTTATATTACAATTTATTTGATCCTTTAACGAGGAAATTCCTAAAAGAAGATCCGGCAAGCATTCACGCTGATTGGGCCTTTTCCAGTCTCCGGACCGCGACAAAAATAGAAGATAGATCCTTTAAGGATTCTTATAATTTTCTGCCGGAAAAAACTGACGCGGAAGCCAAAAAAGACTTTAATTTAATTAAATTCCTGATCAATTCAGTCAATATAAACAAAGAGGCCGAAAAATTTTACTATTTCAAGAATGGATTTGGCACATTAACGGAGTGTTATAAGGAAAAGATCCTCGCGTTGGGGGGAAGAGTATTAACTAGTGCTCAGGTGGAAAAGTTTAGTCTCTCTGGCAATAGGATAAAAGAATGTGTTATTAATGGCGAGAATTATCAGGCTGACCAGGTTATTTGGACTGGTTATTTATTCGATCTCTGCCAGCTGTTAGAAATTAAGAAGCCTAACCTCGAATTCCTCCATTCTAAGATCGTCTATTTTTACCTTAAACAAAAAAGCCTTGATCATCAGTCGAGCTATTACATCGATCCAGATATTTCTTTTTCTCGGGCGACTTTATTCGCTAATTTTTCGCCGACGGTGATCCATAATAATAACGTTAAAGAAATTATCTGTTTTGAGCATTCGATCAGGAATAAAGAGGAACTATCTGGGGAAAACGCAAGTCTGGTAAAACTTACGGCTAAAGACGCGATAAAGGCTGGTTTAATTGATGATGAGTCTGATATTGTTGGGAGTTACGTTATTAGTGTTATGAATACTTATCCCATCTTGAAATTGAATTATAAGCAAGAACTAGCCAAGACAATGGATAAGTTAAAAGACCCAGCTTTTGTTAACAACCTAGCGGTTTTTGGGCGGCAAGCAGAATTTTCTTATGATAATGTTGATACCAGTATTAAATCAGCGATCAATCATCCCTTATTTAAACAATAAAGCGAGAAAAAACTTTAATGAAAGATATGTTTAATCGGTCAGAATTCAAATTTATCCTAGGGCTAACAATGCTTTTTTTGGCCGTTGTTATTATAAGGACCGCCTGGATGTGTGACGATGCTTATACTTCTTTTCGGGTCATGGGTAATTTTTTGCAATGGGGCCGGTTAACCTTTAATCTTGATGAGCGAGTTTTTCCTGTGACCCATCCGCTCTGGTTCTTTTTGTTACTGATCCCGTATTATTTGACCCGAGACGCGTATTACACGACACTACTTATTTCATTTATTATTTCACTTCTGGCTGTTTATCTAGTAGTTTTCAAGATCGCTCGCTCAAACCTTGCGGGGTTAGTAGCGCTGGTTATCTTGATCTTTTCTAAAGCATTTATTGATTTTTCTACCTCCGGCTTGGAAAACCCATTAACATATTTGATTTTAGCTAGTTATTTTTGGCTCTATTTTACAAGAGAAAATTGTCGACAGAAGCTTTTTTACTTATCATTGTTGGCTGGGCTGGGGATGTTTAATAGACTTGATACCGGCTTATTCTATCTTCCAAGTTTATTTGATGTCTTTTGGCGTTTACGAAAAGACCACCCGTGGTTTCCTCTCCTGGCTGGGTTATTGCCAATAATTTTCTGGCTAATCTTTTCCACCTTTTATTTTGGTTTTCCTTTTCCCAATACCGCTTATGCCAAATTGCAAACTGGCATTTCGCAAACAGAGCTGTTTGCCCAAGGGGGGTATTATCTCCTTAATTCTTTAAGTTTAGACCCTCTAACCTTGACGATCATTGTTTTTGTGGTTGGCCTATCTTTTATGAAAGGAAATAGTTCGTTAACCCCCGCTAGTTATGGGGCGTTGCTCTATCTTTACTACATCTTATACATTGGCGGAGATTTTATGAGCGGCCGGTTCCTGGCCGCTGTTTTATTTACTTCAGTTATTATCTTAGTGCGAGCAAGTTTATTTGAGGCTTTGCAGATTTTTCTTTTGATTGCGGTAATTATTCTGGGGCTTAGCGCTCCTTTTCCAACAGTGTTAAATAATGCCAATTATGGATTAAACCGTAATGACCTATTTGATAATAAGGGGATTGCTGATGAACGCGGTTTCTATTATCCTAAATTTGGTTTTTTAAACACGTTCAGGTCTGCCACGCCTAATTCTCTGGTTTGGAACGGTTGGAAAGAGCCAATTATGGATAAGGTTACTTCTGTCGAAGCTGGTGTTGATTTTCTTGGTTCCTTAGGGCTCCAAGCTAAACCTAATGTTCATCTTGTTGATATCTATGCGCTTGCCGATCCTTTGTTGGCGCGCCTGCCGGCAGCGCCCGATCCCAACTGGCGGATAGGCCATTTTATCCGGGTTATGCCAGAGGGGTATCTTGAAACCTTAAAGACGGGGAAAAATCAGATAAAAGATAAAAATATTGCTCTTTATTACGATAAATTGTCATTTATAACGCGGGGCAATTTATTCGATATAGATCGGCTGAAAGAAATTATTAAATTTAACCTGGGAAAATATAATTATCTGATCAATCTTCGGTATAACCACGAATTGTCTTTGAGTCCTGAGAGCAAAACGAATATTTCTAAATAGTAACATGAAAGTACTTCTGGTCATGTCACCTATGTTCAGGCACGAAAATCATTATTTAGCCAGCACTGATAATGATGTCCCATTGGGTTTGTGCTATTTGGCCGCGGTATTGGAGCGAGCTGGGCTAGAGGTTACCATCCTTGACGGTCAAATTTCCAAAAACACGAAAGAAGAACTGACTCGGTTGATCGACAAAGAAAAATTTGATGTTATAGGTTTCAGCACTGTTACCCCGGCAGCCTTAAATACTGCTCGACTGGCTTCATTAGTGAAGCAAAAAAGGCCTAAAATTACAACGTTAATTGGCGGCGTACATCCAACGGTCACTGGAGAAACCGTGTTAAAGGAAATGCCAGCGATTGATATTGCTGTTTTTGGTGAGGGCGAAAGAACTATTGTTGAACTAGCGGAACATCTAAGAAATAATCGACCCCTCGACGATGTTTTTGGCCTAGCTTTTCGGAGGGGAGACCGGATCATTCGTACCGCAGCGCGCCCGTTAATTAAAAATTTGGACGAACTCCCTTTCCCTGCTTATCATCTAGTAAAGATCGAAAAATATTCCCCTCCACCAGGCTTGTTTTTTAAAAAACCGATTATCGGTATGATCACGT
>JBDRLW010000008.1:0-122383 GCA_043812655.1 bacterium
ATCGTTATTATCCCTAAAGGAAAGATCGCACTAGGCAAGCTCTCCCAAGCGATCATGCACGGCGCGAAAGTTTTTGAAGTTGACGGGAACTTCGATCAAGCCCTAAACTTGGTCCGTGAATTGGGGGATAAATATCCGGTCGAGATCGTTAACTCAATTAACCCCTTCCGGATCGAAGGGCAAAAGACCGGCGCTTTTGAGATCTGCGAACAACTGCAAGCGGTTCCCGATTATCACGCGATCCCGGTCGGTAACGCGGGAAATATCACCGCTTACTGGAAGGGTTATAAAGAATATTATGGCGCCAACAAGATCACTTCCCTGCCGAAAATGATCGGGTTCCAGGCTGAAGGGGCCGCGCCGATCGTCCGGGGCCACGTGATCGAAAAACCGGAAACCCTGGCTACAGCGATCCGGATCGGCAACCCGGCCAGCTGGAAGAGTGCCGTCGCCGCCGCTGAAGAATCAGATGGTTCGATCAGTATTGTTACCGACCAGGAAATTGTGGAAGCTTATCAGTTAATTGCCAGAAAAGAAGGGGTTTTCTGCGAGCCAGCTTCAGCCGCTTCAGTCGCCGGCGTTATGAAATTGCTGAAAGAAAATAAAATTCCTGATGGCAAAGTAATTGTTTGTGTTTTAACCGGCCACGGATTGAAAGACCCCGACAACGCCATTATGTTCGGCACTAAACCAACCTTTATTCCTTGTAAATTGGATGAAATTGTTAAAAGACTGGGCTACTAACTAATTTCAACTTTGAGAAAAATACTTTGGAAAACAATGAGGTCAAATAAACACAACAGCTGGTAAATTACAAGAAAGCGCTGGCTAAAAAAGAAAACCGATGAGATTCGGGCTCAAAGAAGAAACAATCGATAAGATTAATTCTGTTTTTGTTAAATATCCCGCGATTTTTAGTTGCAGGCTGTTTCCGTCGAGGCTTTAAAACACCACTTGACCCAGCCAAACCGTCCAAACATTATCCAGTCTTTGCACTCAGAGATATTAAATTCAATTAAGTTGCCATATTTAAATAGCTCATCAATTGTTTTTTTGTTTTCGGGGCTCACGTTCAATTTACTAAGATCCCGCAAAACACTTTGCGCAAACCTGCCAATACTAGAATCCTTATCCCTCAAAGATGCAATTAGAGGACCAACCATTTTATTCTGCATTGCCGGAGAAATGCTTGTTAAATCCATATGCCTTATAGTAAACATAGCAGATCTCCTAATATCTACATTGTCATCATCTAAAGTTTTAAGAAGAACTGACGCAACTTCATCCATTAATTCAGGAGGTATTTTATTAAAATATACAAAGCGGTATAATTTATTACAAGCCAACATTTTGTCGCGCGGACCCTCTCCCCTTAATTCATTAATATAACGCTTCACTTCGCTTTCTATTCTTTCTTTGCTTGGCGCAGTCGCCGACATACTTGAAGATACTTTAACTGGATTTGTTGCCACATAACTTACTGGCATTGAACTTGGTATATCCATTCCCATTTAATTTCCTCCATTGTTAGCAGGCCTTTACTTGAGAGCCTTGACCCGCTTTGCACCGAGCAAGCCCCGAGCATTGTCGAGAGGCTGTCGAGGTGCTACAATATATTATCGGCAGGTTGTGTAGAAAATTTCACTTTATTTATGGATTTAAAAGAATTAAAAGCCAAGGTCAAAAGGGACGAATTCGTCCTAAGTTATCACGCCCATGAAGAGCGCCAAGCAGAATCAATAAGTATCGATGACATCAAAACGGCGATCCTAAATGGTGAAATACTTGAGAGCTATCCCGAAGACAAACGGGGAAAAAGTTGTTTGGTTTTTGGTTATTCCAATGTCCGGCCAATTCATATCGTCTGTGGACAGTCGAAAATTGGCTGGCTGAAAATTATCACGGTTTATATCCCGGAACCGCCCAAATGGGTTACGCCAAGTCAAAGGGGTAAAGGAGGAAAATAAAAAATGTCAATTAAGGATGTTTATGGTGATTGCCATTATTGCGGAGGGGAAATTGACGAACAAAAAACCAGAGTCGATTTCTGGTGGGAAGAAAAACTTTACCTGATCGAAGATGTTCCTGCGGGGATTTGCAAACAGTGTGGAGAAAAGTATTTTACCGCTAAAGTCTCTAAAGTGATGGATGAGCTGGTAAAATCCCAGGTAGTTGAAAGAACTCTTCAAATCCCGGTAAAAAGATTTAAAGAAGCTTACGCGGTTTGAATCTGTTTTCCCAATGACAAATGTCGCCCTTGTCAAATGCCTATCCTACAATCAACCAGAAGTTGACCAGGCATTAAACGAAGCACTCTCCCCTCTCGGCGGGATCGCCCAATTCGTCAAACCCGGCCAAAAAGTTTTGATCAAACCAAATGCCTTGATGGGCAAGTCGCCTGATCACGCGGTTACTACTCATCCCTCAATAATTTCCGCAGTTGTAAAAAAAGTTGTCAAAGCTGGCGGGATCGCCTTGGTTGGCGACAGCCCGGGGAATGCTCACTCCAATGTCGCTGAAACGATGGAAATAACCGGGATCAAGCAGGCAGTCGAGGCCGCGGGCGGGAAAATGGTCTACTTCCAGCAGGAAGGTCTCATCCAAGTCAAAAGTCCGAGCAACAATAAGATGATGCCAGTTTTAACTTTAACCAAGCTAGTAGAAAGCGTCGATATCATTATTAACTTGCCAAAACTTAAAACCCATACCCTGACCGGCTTCACCGGCGCGATCAAGAATATGTTCGGCACGGTCCCCGGCTTTAACAAAGCCCTCTTCCACAGCCAGCTTCGCGAGCCCAAAGATTTTGCCGAAGCACTGGTCGATATTTTCCAATATACCAAACCGGTTTTAAATATTATGGATGGGATAGTCGGCATGGAAGGACCAGGGCCAAATGACGGCCAGCCGCGCCAACTTGGGTTACTGCTGGCTTCAACCGATGGAGTAGCCCTCGATGCTATCGCTTCGTCTCTTATTGGTTACCAGCCAAACCAGATCGAGACGACTGTCGCGGCTCACCACCGAAAACTTGGGGAATTGGACCTGGGCAAGATAAGAGTGCTGGGCGTAAAGTTGGAAGAAGTCAGGCAGGCGGATTGGAAAAAAGCGTTGAACTTATATTCTTTTATCAAAGGGTCGCTCCCTGGTTTTGCCTACAAGATCATCCAACCGATCCTGAACCAATTGAGGATCTATCCGGTGATCGACCAAAAGAAATGCACCAAATGTTTAATCTGTTATAACAGCTGTCCGGTAAAAACGATTCATTATGATAAAAAGAAGAAAATCGTGGAAATCGATCATAAAGATTGCATTAATTGTTTCTGCTGCCACGAACTTTGCGAGTTTCACGCGATCTGGCTAAAGCGGTCTTGGCTGGCTAAATTACTTAATCTGTAACAATAGCTTTGTAAGTCCTAACTTCGATCGGCGGAGTATCTTTTTCCCAGCATCTCATATAACTCAATTTTATTGGCGTTTCCCCTTTCCTAATCGCCTGGAAACACCAGCTCTCTTCGCCGCCGGAACCAAGCAGGCCAGGCCTGGCCGGAATATATTTTATCGAAACCAACCTGACCGCGGAATTTTTTGGAAGGTCGGCCAGATGCCAAATATAACCGGTCGTAGGATTTGACTTTAATTTTAAAGTGAAAGGTTTGCCAATTTTAACTTTAACGGTTTTATTGTCCGCCGCGAAGACTAACGAACTACTAATTATTAGCCCAATTACTAACCAGGAAAGATATTTCCTCGTTCCAACCATATTTGGTTGTTAGTATACCAAAGGGATTCAAGATTTACTAGTGTTTTTCTGTTATAATTTGAAGATAAAATGGCTATCAGTAATGTTGTTTTAGTTGCCAACAGTCCGGGTGAATTATCCGCCCTGGTCCGTCCGGTAGCGGCTGAATTGGCAAAAAACACTCAAATCATCCTGGTCCTCACCCCCTGCCAATACACCAGCGGCCGGGAAGTTGAATTTGCTAAAACCATTCCCGCGATCAGCCGGATCATCACCGCGGCAGAATATAAAAAGTGGGCATTGCTAAACCAAAAACCGAGCGGGATCGCGTTTTCCGGCCAAGGCGTTGTCCTCTTTTTAGGCGGCGATCTAGCTCACGCCATGGTCGTGGCTAAAAAGTTAAAGTATCCCGCCTATGCTTACCTTAACGAAAGGATCGCTTGGAAAGGTTTTTACACAAAGTTCTTTGTCGCTGATGAAGATGCTTATAAGAGCTTTGCCAAGCAGGTTACTAAAGAAAAGCTACAGATCGTTGGCAACCTAATGGTCGATTCAGTCGCTGATCTAAAAAAATGGGCGCCTGAAACAAATGTCGTCACTTTTATGCCCGGCAGCCGCAAATGGGAAATAGATTATATGACCCCATTCTATAAAGAAGTCATAATGATATTAAGAAAACAACACCCAGGCCTCCAGTTTCAAATCGTTAGCTCTCCTTTCGTTAAAGCTGATCCGATCGAAGGCGTTAAAACCATTGGCTTTAAAGACCTCTATAATTCGGAATTAGTTGTTACCATACCAGGGACAAATACCGCCTTGATCGGTGCCAGGGGGATCCCCATGATCGTTGTTTTCCCACTCAATAAACCGGAAGTGATCCCAATGGAGGGGCTAGCTGGGTTGATCGGCAGCATCCCCTTCTTAGGCAAAGCCTTTAAAGGCCTGGCCGCTAACCTTATAAATAAGAAAACCCGCTTTTTTGCCCTCCCCAACCAAAAGGGAAAAAGTGAAATTATTCCCGAAATAAGAGGAAAGATAACTGCGGCGCAGGTCGCGGCCAGCATCAGTTCACTCTTGAACAATAAGGAAAAAAGACAAACCATGTCAAATGAATTACTTAAAGCGCTGGGACCAGCCGGGGCCGCAAAAAATATCGTGGAGGCGATAAATGCCGGAATATAAACGGTTGCTTAAATTATTAAAGCCATATCTGCCGCAAATTTTCGCGGCTTCGCTCTGCACCGCGCTAGTAGCCGGCTTTACTTTGTCGATCGCTCCGCTGGCCGGCCTAGCCTTTAAGGCTATCGGCGATAAAAGTTTTTCTTCGCTTAATCTCGTTGCGGCGGGAATTATCGGCATGTATTTTTTAAAGGGCCTTTTTACTTACGGCCAGGATTACCTCTCTTGTTTTGTCGCTAATCGGGTGATCATTGATCTTAGGGTCAAGCTCTATAACCATCTGCAAAAACTATCTATTGATTTTTACAGCAACTGGCCTTCGGGCGAGATCATCTCCCGGATGATGAATGATGTTGCTGTCTTGCAAATAACTATTCTGACCGGCTTTACAGCCATCATTCCGCAAACTGTTTTACTGATCGGTTTGATCGTTTATATTTTTGTCCTTAATTGGCGGCTCTCGCTTCTAACGCTGATCGCCCTCCCCCTCATCGTCCAGGTCATTAGGCTCTTTGCCGGGGAGCTTCGCCATATCAGCGAACACGTCCAACAAAAAACCGCTGATATCACTTCCCATGTGGCAGAAACCGTCAGCCAGATCAGGACAGTTAAAGCTTTTACCATGGAAAAAGAAGAGATCGGCAAGTTTGAAGGCGAAAATAAAAAAGCCTTTGGGATCACCATGCGGGCAGCGCAGATCCTCTCGACCCAAAACCCGGTCATCGCCTTCCTGCAAGCCATCGCCGCGGTCGGCATCGTCTGGTATGGCGGGATGGAGATCATTAATGGGGCTTTAACCCTGCCCCAACTGATCTCTTTTGCCACTGCTCTTGGCATAATGACCGATCCCGGCAGTGTCTTAAGTAAATCATTTACGGTGATCGCCCAGGGTATGGCCTCAGCCAAAAGGATCTATGAGATCCTTGATACCCAGCCAACGATCACTGATAAAAAAGACGCTGTAATCCTCCCGCGGATCTCCGGCCAGGTTGAATTCAAAAACATCTCTTTCGCCTATGAAAAAGAAGCGGTCATCTCCGGGATTAACCTTACGGTCAAACCTGGTGAATCGATCGCCCTGGTCGGTCGGACAGGCGCCGGAAAAAGCACGCTCGCTAATTTGGTCCCCCGCTTCTATGATCCGACCAAGGGAGAAGTTATTATTGATGGTTATGACATTAAAAACGTCACTATTGGATCCTTGCGGCAACAAATCGCTGTTGTCCCGCAAGATGTTGCCCTCTTCCAAGGGACGATAAAAGAAAATATCGCTTACGGCAAACCAAGCGCCGGTAATGAAGAGATAGCCGAAGCGGCTAAGCTGGCCAACGCTCATGCTTTTATTTGCTCCCTGCCAAACGGCTATGAGACTGAAGTCGGCGAACGGGGGAATAAACTTTCCGGCGGCGAAAGGCAAAGGATCGCGATCGCCCGGGCGATCTTGCGCGACCCCAGGATACTAATTCTGGATGAGGCGACCTCTTCGCTCGATGCTGAAACTGAATCACTGATCAGAGAAGCCCTGGATAAGCTAATGAGAGGACGGACTTCTTTTATCATTGCCCACCGCCTTTACACCATTGAGAAGGTTGATCGAGTGGTCGTGATCGATAACGGCAAGATCGCGCAGATCGGCTCGCACAGCGAACTTGTGGGCCAAGGCGGCATTTACCGGTCTCTTTACGAGAAGCAATTACAAAATAAAACATGATCTTCTTTTTATATTTCCTGCAATTTCTTTTTCGGTTGATTTTCTTACTGCCGCCAAAACTGGCTATTATTCTCATGAACCTAGCGGGCGAGGCCACTTATCAGATCGCTTGCCGGACCCCGATCAGAAAAACAGTTGCTAATAATTTTTCTTTGGTTTTCCCCAATATTAAGATAACCAATACAGATGTCTTGGCAAAAAAGACACTTCACAACATCGCCTACTCTATTTTTGAGCTCCTGTGCATGCCATTCTTAACCCCCTATCATGTTTCCCTCATCAGCCAAATAATTGGCCGGGAAAATATTGAGGCCGGATTAAAACACGGCAAAGGGGTTTTACTGCTCATGATGCATACCGGTAATTATGAGATCACTCCGGTCATTTTAACTTCGCAGGGATACAAGATTAACTCAATTTTAAAAGCCACCAATGACCCGATGTTCAAATTCCTTAACAAAACTCGTGGCCATAAGGGGGCAAAGATAATTAATGTCCTGGAATCAAATATGTACAGCGAAGCCTTAAAAGTTCTAAAGCAAAATGAGATCGTCGGCTTGCTGATCGATACCGGCGCCCTTGAAGGCAGACATGAAATGCTCCCCTTTCTCGGAAGAAAAGTCCCAGTGGCGACCGGCTGGCTGACTTTAGCCGAAAGGTCTAAAGCCGCGGTTATTCCCGGCTACTCAAAACGCGAGGGAGAGAAACTTATCTATTATTTCAGCGAACCGCTCCAGGTCTCTCGTGATAACCGGGAAGCAACGATCGAAAAAGTCCGCCAATTCTACGAAGAGCTTATCAAAAACAATCCTGAACAATGGGCGATCTTCTTGAATGAATATGAAGTCAAAAGGATGGTGGCAGGGAAATGAACCGTAAAAACATCTTAATATTAATCGCTATGGCAGTTTGTTTATACTTTTTCAAACTCGGCAGTTTCTCATTGTACGACGCGGCGGAGACGACTTACGGCGAATTCGTTAAAAACATGCTGGGGATGAAAGATTGGCTGACATTCCATTACAACGGACAGATAATCTTTGATAAGCCCCCGCTCTATTATTGGTTCGCGGTCATCTTTTCTAAGTTGATCGGGTTCAATGAATGGGCCATGCGCCTCCCTGCTGCTATCTCCGGGCTCCTAACCGTAATCGTCACCTATCTCCTCGGAAAAACATTTTACAATAAACAGGTTGGATTCCTTTCCGGCATAATTGTGATGACCGCTTTCCAATTTCTCGTCCAATCGCGGATCGCGGAATTAGATGTTGTCCTCACCCTCCTTATGACGTCGGCAATTCTCTGTTTCTACTTGGGTTACACCAGCGGGGAGAAAAAATATTATACGTTAAGCTATGTCCCTATGGCCCTAGCCGTTTTGATCAAAGGGATCCTTGGCGTTGCCCTCCCCGGCTGCGCGATCTTTCTTTTTCTGTTGATCAAAGGAGAATTAAAGATCCTAAAAGAGATGCGGATCCTCTCTGGGATCGTAATCATCACCTTGATCGGCCTCCCCTGGTACCTGGCAGAATATCTCATTCATGGTCAAGTTTTTCTTGATTTTGCCTTGGGTTTTCTTTTCCTTTCCCGGTTCCAAGGCGCGGTTTGCGGCCATACCGGCCCTTGGTATTATTATTTCCTCGCTTTAATTTTAGGTTTTGCTCCCTGGTCGCAATTCATTCCGTTCGCTTTCTGGCGAGCATATAAAGAAGTTTCTTCTCCCAACTCCCAACTCCGAACTCCAATGCTTCTTTCCCTTTGCTTTGTTATCCCCGCCTTTATCGTCTTTTCGGTCGCTAAAACCAAGATACCTAACTACATCCTCCCCCTTTATCCTTTTCTGGCCATCATGGTGGGGAAGTTGTGGGCTGAAGTTTTATCGGAGCCTGAGAATAAATTCTCGGCTCCTCAAGAAAGCAAAACAAGAATTAATTCTCGTTTTGATAAAAATGGAACCGCGAATTTATTCGCAGGTTCCTACGGAATAACATTATCCAACATCCTTTTTGCCGTTGTCATCGCCCTAATTTTCATTGGTTGTATCATGATCGCTAATTCCAATTATCCAACACAATATATATCCCTACTCCCTAGCCTCTACACCCTAGCGGCTATCTTAGTCCTTGGCGGCGTGATCTCAATTACCGCTTATTTTCTAAAGAAATATACTCTTTCTTTTGCCGCTATCCCAACAATGGTTTTTATCATCACTTTGATCTTGACTGTCTGGGCCCTGCCCGAAGTTGAAAACTTTAAGGGAGCTAAAGAACTGGGAAAAGAATTAAATATTGTTATTAAACCAAATCAAATTATCGCCGCTTACAATGTCGGCAATCGCCCGAGTGTTGTTCTTCACAGCCCAAAGCCAGTTAAGTTCTTGGAGACCGAAAAGGAATTATCCGTTTATATTAATCATAAAAAAGGTTACGTGTTTACATTGGTTGAAGAATATGAAAAAATGAAGGAAAGATTGCCAGCCAGGACCAAGGTTTTGGCTAAAAAAGGCGACCTTTTAATATTATATTAATATGAATAAATTAGATTTATCAGTTTCTATTCCGACCTACAACGAAGCCAAGAACATTGAAACGATGATCATTCGTGTCCATGATGCTTTGCGCGCCCACGGGATAAATGAAGAGATCATTATTGTTGACGACAGCTCGCCCGATGGGACTGCAGCACTGGCCGAAAAAATGTCCAAAGATTATCCGGTTAGAGTTTATGTTAGGACCAAACGCGAAGGCCCCGGTCCCGCCATTATGGATGGGATCAGACTGGCGCAAGCTCCGGTTTCCTGCACCATGGATGGAGACCTAAGCCACCCCCCCGAAGCGCTCCCTGAAATGTATAAGCTGATCAAATCAGGCCAAGCGCCCCTCGTTATCGGTAGCCGCCATGTTAAGGGAGGCGGCACTTCCAAGTGGATCTGGTATCGCAAATTTTTCTCCTGGGGAGCCCGGCAATTAGGTCGGCTGCTGACCCCGGTTCACGATTTAACCTCTGGATTTTTCATGTTCGACAAAAAGATCTTGCAAGGAGCAACGATCGATCCTATCGGTTGCAAAGTTGGACTTGAATTGATGGTCAAAGGGAAACACAAGGGCAAAGTCATCGAATATCCAATTATCTTCTCCGAACGGGCGGCCGGTGAAAGTAAAATGGGTTGGCGTGAAACCAAACACTATCTTTACCATCTTGGCTCTCTCCTGCTTTGGAAAACGGCTAACATTTTCAAAAGATGATCGATCTTTCGGTTATTATCGTCAATTATAATGGCGAGAAATATTTAAAGGACTGCCTCTCCTCGATCTATCAAAGTACCAAGAATATTAATTTCGAGATAATCTTTGTTGATAACCACTCAGCCGATAATTCTGTCGACATTATTAAAACAAATTTCCCTAAAGTCATTATTATTGAAAACAAGAATAATCACGGGTTTTGCCGAGCTAATAACCAGGGTCTGAAGATATATCAAGGAAGATATGCCCTACTATTAAATAACGATACGATCGTAAAAGATGGCGCGCTAGACCAGCTGGTGCAGTTTATGGATAACAATCCTGGCGCTGGGGCTTGCGGCCCCCTCCTCTCTAATCCCGATGGTTCACCACAACATCAAGGCGGAATATTTAATAAGAAGTTCTGGTTATCCTCTTCTCCAACTAAAGTCTCTTATGTCATCGGAGCGGCGCTAATGGTTAGGCGGGAAGTGGTTGATAAGGTCGGCGGGATGGACGAGAATTTCTTTTTTTCTAATGATGACCTTGATTGGTGTTTGCGGATCAAAAAGGCCAGTCACGACGGGCAAGCCGGTTGGGATATTTATTTTGTTCCCCAGGCAAAAATAATGCATTATGGCGGTTTTACGATCAATAAATTCAATCAAAAGTTATTTGTCGAAGGTTTCAGAGGCGGCCTCTATTTCTGCCGCAAACATTACGGCTTTTTAGCCTACCAATTGTATCGATCATTGCTGATCATAGGGATGATAATCGCTATTCCCCTTACTTTGATACTTTATCCATTTTTAAAACATAAAAAGAAATTAAATGCCTTTATTGAAATTTTGATGATTACCTTACAGCCCTCACCCCTGTCCCCTCTCCCAAAGGGAGAGGGGTGGAAAAACATTTTGTTAGTGAGCAACGGCCACGCGGAAGATCTAGCCGCTGCGGCAATTGGGGGAACACTGCAAACAGCAAGTCCAGATCTTTCTATTAGAGCCCTTCCTTTAGTCGGACTAGGGCAAGCCTATGATAAAAAAGGAATAATAAATCTTGGCCTAAAGAAAATCTTACCCAGCGGTGGTTTTGCCAAAGAAGGGATATTCCATTTTTTAAATGATCTCCGCTCTGGCTTTTTTAGCCTCTTTCATCAACAGATCAAGATCCTGAGGCAAGAAGCTAAAAAAACTGATCTAGTCGTCGCTGTCGGAGACGTCTGGGTGGTGGCTTTATGCGGCCTATTTGTTAAAAAACCTTTGATCTTCATCGATGGTCCAAAGTCAGTCAAGATCGAAGGTTATTATAAATTAGAACTTTGGCTGCTAAAGAAATTCTGCCAAAAAGTTATCGTCCAAGACCCCGAAACAGCTGACTACTTACAGAAAAAAGGGATCCCCGCTTTTTATCTTGGTAGCTGGGTAATGGATTATGTCCCCGTCACTGGCGATAACCTTGGAATTGATCCGGGCAAAACAGTGATCGGGATTCTTCCGGGAACGCGTGAGGAAGCCTATCCTAACTTAAAATTGATCCTCGAAGTCTTTGAACTCTTGTCTCAATCTGACAAGAACCTGGTCGGAACGATTGCCTCTGTCTTAAATAAAGATAAAATTAAAATCCCTGGTTGGCAATTAGAAGATAATAAACTAACTTCGAATTCTGGCGCTACGGCTTATCTTATCGAAGGCAAATTCGGCGATGTCTGTGTCCGCTCAAAACTTATCATCGGCTTGGCCGGGATCGCCAACGAACAAGCCGTCGCTTTTGGCAAACCAGTCGTCTGCTTCCCTGGTAGCGGAGCCCAAACGACTCTCCGCCGCTGGCAAGAAATCCACAAGATAACCAGCGATTCGATGCTGATTGTGCAAGGAAATACTGTAGAAAAAGCGGCCAAGATAATGAGATTATTGAAGGATGAAAAACGATTAGCAGTGATGGGAAAGATCGGAAAAGAGAGTAAACCAATGTGGGGCGGAGTTGAGAGGATCGCTAACCTGGTCAAAACTACTATCTCAAATTAAGCTTGCATAAACCTCATCCACCGTTAAAAGATCCATGCAATTCGGCTTGATCTCACAGCTTTTCTGATAACAGACAGTACAGTCTATCTTTGGCATCAGTTTTTTCCCTAAGCCATATAACTCGATCTCCGCCGCCGATGTCGGGCCAAAAAAGACCACCATTTTTTTCTTTAAGGCGATCGCAAAATGCATCGCTAAACTATCGCTAGAAAGGATAGTCGAACATTGGTTGATAACTGAAGCAAAACCGCGAAGTGAATGGACTCCCGCATCAGTCATCCCGGTCGCTTTGGCTATTTCTTGGTTTCGTTCCCTTTCATCCTGCCCGCCAAGAATTATCGAATTTATCCCTTGCTCTTTTTTCAACCGGTTGACTAAATCGATCGTTTGCTTGGTCCCCCAGCTTTTCTGCGGCCAGCGCTTCCCTGCCCCAGTATTGATCCCATAAACATTTTTATCTCCAGCTAACCCTAATTTCTCAACGACTTTCTTGCCGTATTCAATTTCTTCTGCAGTTAAAGAAAAAACATAAGGAGAAACTTTTATCCCTAAAAGATCGGCCATATGTTGCTGATAGGTTTTCTGATTGATTCTTTTTAGCTTATTAGCTTTTTCTAAACCATATTGAGAGATGATCGACATATCAAACCAGCCCGAAGGAGTGTATGTAACCTTACCATCATCATAATAAGCGCCAATGATCTTTTTGGCTTTTAGGCTGGAGACAAATTGACAAACCTCCTGGCCGTCTTCGAGCCCAATAATAAGATCATAATCACCTAATTTAGATCGATCCTCCCAAGCACAAGCATTATTCAGATGCGAATTGCCAGATAACAATTCTGTCGAGATCGTGGAGGTTAGCCAGTCTATTTGAGCCTCGGGATATTTTTCTTTTAGGCCGGATAAAAGTGAAGTGGTCCGCAAAACATCACCAATCGCCCCTAATTTAACAATAAGGATTTTCATATGTTATAATTTTATCATGTATTTAATTATATTTTTGCTTGCGATCAACCTTTTCAAGATTAGCATCGCCCGTTATTTCCCGTTGATCGGCGACGAATCATTTTACTGGTTGTGGTCTCGTCATCTGGCTTTAAGCTATGATTCCCATCCACCCATGATCAGTTACATCAACTTTATCTTGACTTCACTCTTTGGCCCGAGTGAGCTGGCGATCCGTTTGACCGCCATCATCATAGTATTTTCTATTTCTCTGTTTATCTACCGAACCGGCAAGGAATTGTTCGATTCCCGTGCGGCGGCGGTGGCCGTTATCGTCTTTAATCTATTACCGACCTTTTGGGCGGGCGGGATGTTCCTTGTCCCCCAGACCGTCTTTTTCTTCTTTTGGGCATTGAGCTTTTATCTTTTGGTTCTTATTATTAAGCATAAAAACGCCAGCCTCTGGTCTCTACTTGGGCTCACAGTCGGGCTTGGCCTGCTTAGCGACCATGTTATGGCGTTGTTCGTTATTGGCACACTGATCTTCTTTGGGTTTGTTAGGGAACAGCGTTTCTGGTTCACTAAAAAAGAACCCTACCTGGCTTCGCTAATAATTTTAATCGTCTATTCTCCGGTTATCATTTGGAATTTCCAGAATAACTTTGTCCCTTTTCATTTCTGGGGCGGCAGTGTTGCGCCCAAGGTTACCGAGCACCTTTTTAACTTTTTTGGCCTGCAGATGCTGTTATACACTCCACCGATCTTGGTGATGACCATTTATCAGCTTTTTCGGCTCCGGCCCGGGTTGCCGGCCCGTGACAGCCAAAATTTTCTTCTTGCGATCTTTTCGTCTGTTGTTTTTCTCCCTTTTCTTATGATCAGCCCGATCGTCAATGTCGGCGGCCATTGGCCTGCCGCTTCATATTTCCCCGCCATTCTGGGCTCGGGGCAGGTAAAAAAAATAATACTCGGTTTGACCATCTTCTTTGCTCTGCTGGTCAATATCCTGGGCTTTACTTATTTTCTTTTTCTTTATCCTACCCCGCCGGAATTAAAAGGAAAAGAATTCACTATTAACCGTTCACTACCAGAGTTCTTAAAGTCAGCTACCCCAAAAAAAGGAAGCACCTTCTATTTTGCCAACAACTTGGGCTTGCTTGGCTTGGTCTCGTTTCACGGAAAGACCAACGCATACATGGCTTCGGGACGAATGTGGCTAGTTGACCAATGGGAGACGCCCAACATCAAAAAGGGGGATAATGTGCTCTATTTTGTACTTGATGAAACAACCCTTTACACTAAGTTAAAACCGCTTTTCCGCAAGGTCTGGATCGAACCCCAACCAAGGATTTTCGCTAAAGACGCCGATATTCCCACCAAAACCCAGATCTATCATTGTATTGGCTACAAAGGAGGTCTAATCCCTTGATCAGAGCACTTGGAATCTTTTTAAGGCTCGTTCTATACCGCTGCGGAAATCAATAGTATATTTAAACCCCAGTTGTTTCAGTTTGGCCGGATCACCAGCTCGGGCAAAAACTCCCTCCGGCTTATCCGATGTCCCACGAACCTCCGGGGTAAAACCGCAGAGATCAGCGACAATTTTGGCAAAATCAATAAAACTCGTGTAAATCCCGGTCGCTAAATTGACGGCGCCGGCATCATCTATTTTATCCATTGTCCTTAATATCCCTTCAACGCAATCTTCAATATGGATAAAATCGCGCCTTTGCCTTCCCGTCCCCCACACCGTAATAACCGGGGCGCCGCGATTGGCCAGGACCCGTTTGCAAATCGCCGGGAATGGGTAAGTATCATCTTGATCCTCCCCATATCCTGAAAAAGGACGATAAACAACAGACTTTAACCCATGTTTTTCATAAGCTAGCTTCGCCAGATATTCACAAGTCAATTTTGCCCAACCATAAGACATATCGGGCATGCCGATATCAAGGTCAAAGGCGATCATCTCTTCCTTTAACAGTTTATGATCTTTTTCTCTTTGGTGTTTGATCGGGTAAGCGGCGCTCGAACTGAAACAAAGGCTCTTTTTCGGCTTAGTCTTTACCGCCCATTGCCAGTATTCGGCATCGATCGACAGGTCATCGGCCACCGCCAGCGGATTATTCTCGATCATCAGCCGCCCCCCCACCATCGCCGCCAGGTGGAAACAATAGTCAAAATCGGTATCATCTACCCGGTTAAAATAATCCCGGCAATCTTCGTGGTAAAAATGGAAATTCTTGAAGTCTAGGGGGGAATATAACGGCCATTTTTTCGGCAAAAGTCCACCAGTCAGCGGAGCAACTTTATCGACACAATGGACTTCATCGCCAAGCTCCAAAAGGCGCTTAACTACATTCCGGCCGACAAAACCGGCACCGCCGGTGACAAGGATTTTACGCATGGAAATGCTTCCGGTAAAGGGTAAAAGCTTCTTTTGCAGCGGCAGGGAGGTAATTCATGATGGCTTCAGGATCACCGGGAAGCTTGGTTACTATCTCTAAGTTGTTTTCATAGCCAAGATATTCCTTTTTCATATCGACCACTAGATCATGTTCATTCCTTTGCTGGTAAACAGAAGCCCGGTTAAACACAACTTTCGCGCCTCTCGCCTGTACATAATAAGCGGCCCAGATATCATCCATCCTGCCGATATGAGGAAATAAAAAATAATCTTTCAACAGTTCCCCTTTTAGGATGGTGTTTTGCGAGTTAAAAGGCGAAAGCTTATTGGCCGCTAGCGGAAAAGCCGCCGGCGCGAATTTACATTCCGGCTTATAGATCATCCGGCAAACCGCGTCAATATCAGGATCTCCATCCCAAAAATCGGCCTGCACATCAAAGGCCATTTTCTTTTTTGACTTTAAACTATAGTCTCTTTTAGGTACTAATTGTAGCGGATAACCGCGATGCCATAAGCGGTTTTCATTGGTAGCACCGATCGAATCAAAAGCCGGTAATTTTGTCTCATAATAATTCACTTCAACTTCTTCTCCAACAATCAGGTTTTTTCCCCAATCAGGATACGGGATGTTGTCATCATCGATCACCGCGACCAGGTCAGCCTGCAGGTCATAGGCCCATAACAGCCCAAAATTCCGCCGTTGGATACATTTCCAGCCAATCGCGTCAGACAAAGGCTTGTCATATTTTTCTTGTTCCTCGGGAGAGACATAGATCCCCCGTTTTAATTTATAATCTTTTTGGGTTTTTAGGTCGCCAATAACTACGAGCGTCCAATCAGTCATGGCATCAAATTTTTCTATCGCTTCGGTCGGGGGATTAATCGTTGTTGTGACAATGACTTTTTTCATATTAGAATCTGCTCCTTCGGATAAAATAGGGTCTTTAATCCGATCCTAAAATACTCAAAATTTCTCCAGAAAGTATTCTGCGATCCGCCTTCACTCCGCGCTTTCCATTTAGAAGGGACTTCCTTCACCTCAACACCCAATCTAAGCGGCTTTACTATTGTCTCAAAAAGAAAAGGATGGCGCAATTCTTCCCAGCGGATAGATTTGACCAATAGCGCGGGAAAAAGCCGGTAACCGTAAGTCATATCCGTTAACTTTGTCCGGTACAATATTGAAAAAAAACGTTGGAAGATAAAATTAAGCAGATATTTTAACAGGCTGTATGACTGGAATCCTCCCCCCTTTATCCAGCGCGAGCCGGTTATTATTATAGTTGAATCCTTTTTTGCGGCTTCAATAAAGTTTTTCACTTCATCCGGAGCGGTTTCCATGTCGCTCGCCATCATTATAATGTGGCTTCCAGAAGCAAACTTGAAGGCATCCCTCATAGCGCCGCCCAGGAAAGGGAGGGCCTGTTTAAGCATCTTTAACTTTTCACCATATCGACTTTTAAGTTGTTCGCAGACTTTTAAGCTTTCCGGTGTTGTTTTATCACACACTACGACAATAAATTCCAATATATCGCTGGCACAATCAGCAGTGATGATCTCAATGGTCTTCTCTAGCGACACGGTCTCGTTGATGACCGGCAGAATAACGGAGACCGATTTGAATGCCTGTTTATTTAATTCTTTCAACATTTGTTGGTTGTTTAGCCTCTATATAATAGCCAAATAAAATCATTTTTATATGATTATAACATATATAATGTTGACATTATTTAGAGGGCTTTAGAGGCTGACCGCTCCCTTAAAACCGGTACAATAATATGGGACCAGGTCATCTAAGTAACTTTCAATAGCATAAAGGTCCAGATCGGGTCTGATAACAACCCTGGCAAACTGTTTTTTCAACTTTTGTTTTGTCTCTAGATTCGCTGGCCCAAAATAAACGATATTCTCTCCCCTCTTTATATCTGGTCCACCCCACAGGTCAAATTGCTTCTGGCCAAAGCCATGTTCTTCGACCCTTAAATAATCTTTGACCATAAAAGTCGGTTGATGTGTATAAAATGCCAGTTCGGAGGCCATCCCATGATACGGTGCCATTATATATGTATGCGGCGGCAACCTCTGATATTTTTGGACTAAAGAATAATTTTGCTGGTATTGTGCTTGCCGGGGCAAGAGCATTGATGAGCCAAATAGAATAAGTGAGACAGCTATAATATCAAATACCCAGATGGCAATAACAACTCGCCTGGTCACTTTATAATTACCAGCGATCATTACTGCCACTCCTGATAAGGCTGCAAATTGATACACTATCACCCAATGGGCCCATACTTTAATGACAAAAGTAAAAGCTAGGAAGATTAAAAGAAGCGGAATAGAAAAAGCAAAATAATATTTACTTTTTTGCCACAGCTGTCTTGCATAAATTATAAATCCTAAAAATAAGAAGGGAGTAAAATGAACTAATTGATCTCCGATCAGGTCCAGGATATTTTGAGGAATATTCGTCTTGCCTAAACGTCCGGAATGAAAGAGAAAAGAGATAAAATTATGCTGTACGTTCCAAATAATTATCGGTGAAAAAATAACGATCGATAATAAAAAAGCCAAATAAGGCTCTTTTTTGAATAACCACCCTCGTTGGTTCTTATCAAAGATCAAAATTAAAAATACCGGCAACAGAAAAAAAACCATCGTATATTTTGATAGTACCCCGAAACCAAACGCGAAAGCGAACCAATACCAATCGGTCGGTTTCCCCTCTTTATAGATCTTGGCAAAAAAGTAGAGTGCAAGAGCCCAAAACATCGCCAACGGATTATCGATCGTTACCGTTAACCAGATGATTATGTAATGTGGGATAAGTAGGAATAATGTCGCCGCGATAATCCCGACTTTTCTATCAAATAAAGTCTCTCCAGTCTTATAAATAAAATATGTGGCGATTATAGCTAGCGTCAGCCCAGCCAAGCGGAAATTAAACAGGTTATATTCCCCAAACAAGCTGATGAATTTATTAAAATAAGCAATAAAGGCGGGATGATCGACATAAGAAATGGACAGGTGTTTATGCCATAACCAATAATAAGCCTCATCACAAGTGATGGGAAAAAGCTGCATCGCCCAGAGCTTAAAGGAATTGACCGTGATAAATGAAACCACAAAAAAGCGGTTTAGCGGATCATTGAGGAAGCTCTTTATTCTTTCCATTGCTCCCATTATAATTGAAGGCTAAGTCAAAATAAAGTAAGATTATATGAGGTCATTAAGTTCTCGAAAACCTGCGAATGAAATTCGCGGTTCCATTAAAATAACCGAGAACTTTATTCTCCGGTTACGTAAATGCAAATAAAAAAGAACATATTAATATTTATTCTCTGCGTTTTCATTACGATTTCATTCGTCACCCTCCCTCGTAACCCGTTGCAAAACGATGACGCCTCCCTTTACGCTCTGGCGGCAAAAAATGCGGTTGTTCATGGCCAGTGGCTGGCACAATTTATTTCTCCAGGTGATAGCTCATCATTTCTAGACAAGCCACCACTTGGCATCTGGCTTTTAGCCTGGTTACCAAAAATATTTGGCGTTAGCGAATTAACGATCCATTTCCCCAATGTCATTTATTATTCATTTCTTCTTCTTATCATATACTTGGCAATTTCATATTTAAGCTCACGAAAGCTAGCGCTCTATTCAACTATTATTGCCGCCACTAGTCTTGGGCTTGTCGTCTACTCTCGGGCGCCAAAATTGGATGTTCTGCTAACTTTGTTTGTAATGACCGCTAACCTAGCCATTTATGCTTATTTAAAGAAAGATAAGCCTGTTTTTTTGTATCTCTTTACTCTCTCTATAATTTGCGGGACTTTGATCAAAAGCGGCTTTGGCCTGATTTTCCCGGCCCTAACAATATTATTCTTACTAATTTTTAATCCTTATGCCAGAAAAAAGCTTTTTTCTGCCTTATTGTCTTTGCACTTCATATTAAATATTTTACTCTTTTTATTGGTCACGGGAGGCGTTTTATCCTCTCAATCGATCAGCCTAAAAGATCAATGGCTTCCCTATCTTATTAGTATTTCCATTCAGAGCAAATATAATACAAGTTATTTAGGCTTTGGGTTTTATTATTCGATCATTGGCTTCTTGCTATTAATTCTCTTCCCTTGGTCTCCATTATGGCTGACTTCACTTAAAAACCCACTCTCAAGAAAAAGTAATCGTCATACCCCACACTTAAGTGTGGGGTATCAAAAACTATCTCTTTCCTCGTTCTGCAATCTCTGGTTCTGGTCCAACGTTTTATTTCTATTATTCTTCTACCGCCAAAATGACCTGCGGACTTTTACTGTTTTTTGTCCGCCGCTGGCAATCTTGGCAGGGATACGCTTGGCTCTTCTCATCGGGAAACCTGCGACTAAACGTCGCGGTTTCCTCGCCCTTTTAGGCTGGAACAGTTTTTTACTCTTTGTTTTTGGCGCATTTACTGTTGCCTTATTATTTAATCCCCATAATGCGGAGGGATTCAATCTTTCTTCCGCAATCCAGCCTTTATCCCTTTTTGTTCTTTCATTAATAACAATGATGATCTTTTTCTGGCAACCGACCATTAAAATATTAACCATGACTTTTTTCCTGGTTTGCTTGGCTTATAGCCTTCTCTTCTGGAACAGCCAGGTTTTAGTTAATGCCTTTAATCCGGACGTTACTTGGCCAAAAACCATTGCTAACTATCAAGCCAAAGGCTATAAGTTCTATATTTACCGCCCACCGGACCGTCAGCTTTTTTATAGCCCCGATCTCTTTTACGTAGATTTTATGGCCGGCCCAGCCGACCAATATTTTTGGGATCCAATAATGTTAAAGGACGCCTTAAAGCTTAATGAAGCTATTGTTCTTAGCGACACCAAGAGCTGGAGAAAATTAAAGATGACCGGAAAAACAATCGCTCAAGATAGCTACTCATGCTTAATTTTGAGATAATATAATTATGAACATTTGGCTATTGTTAGCAATTACAACTTTGTTACGGCTCTGTCTGGCGTCGCTTTTCCCTATCACCGCCGATGAATCATACTATTGGCTCTGGTCAAAGCATTTAAGCCTTTCTTATGTCGATCATCCGCCAATGGTGGCGGTCGTTAATTGGCTTTTCACCCACGGGACAGAAAACCTGATCATGCTCCGTCTGGGGACGGCAATAATTTCATTTTTGGTTAGCCTGCTCATCTATTTCCTAGCGAAAGAAGTTTTCAATGAAAAAGTCGCTTTCTGGTCGGTGGTCCTGTTCCAAATCCTTCCCCACTTCGTCGTCATCTGGTTGACGCAATTTGTCGAACTCCCGCTCGCTTTATTCTGGACTTTATCATTATTGATTCTGGCAAAAATATTCAATTTTTCCCATCCATCTTCTCCGAACCCCCAAATCCGAACTCCTAACTTATTATGGCTCGCGCTCGGCCTCACCATCGGCCTGGGTTCCCTTAGCAAATACACCATGTTCCTCTTCTGGCCGTGTCTTGGATTATTCTTTATTCTCTCTCCCGAAAACCGTTTCTGGCTTAAGCGAAAAGAACTTTACCTATGCCTTCTCCTAAGCCTATGCTTTTTTTCTCCAGTATTGATTTGGAATAACAACCATGCCTGGGCATCGTTTCTCTTCCATGGCAGTAAAGCTAGTGGAGATGCGTGGGGAACAAATTTTCTCCCCTTTGTTGGCGATCAATTAGTACACTTTACGCCTTTCCTTATTTTTACTCTTTTTGCTGTCGCTAAATCCTTCTTTCCAACTAACAAACTAATGGCTCGACAAGCCCTTCGGCAAGCTCAGGGCAACATCGAGCGGAGTCGAGATGCTCGCCATCCCAGCCATCCCGAGCTCCGTCGAGGGACAAACCAACAAACCAACCAACTCCCCCTCCTCCTCGCCTCGTTCTCCTTCCCCATCCTCTGCCTTTTCCTTTTCCTAAGCCTTAAGGTCAAGGTCTGGGCCCACTGGCCGGAGATCGGTTATATTGCGGCCATTCCCTTAACAATTAATTACTTAATTGAAAAGAATAAATCATTAAATAAATTCATTACTTGGATTGCAGGCTTCACCGGTTTAGTTCTAATTATTCTATTTTGGGTCACGCCAGCCATTCTCTTACATCAGAAAGATTACCTGGCTAATTATCAATTAACCAATTCAATCCCCAAAGAGTATAAGCTCTTTGCCAAAACCAATGTCTCTTCGTCTCTCCTTGAGTTTTATACCAAGCGACCGGTTTATATGGCCACCGGTTTTTTAAAAGAGAACCATCTCTGGGGCGAAAAACAGTATGAACTCTGGGGAATTCCCAATTTAGTTAAAGGGGAAACTGTCATATATTATGGTGATGATACCCCTTTCTTTCAAGAAAAAGCCAAAACTAATTTCAGAAGCATTACAGAATTACCGGTTAAATTGTATTTAATTGAGGATTATATTACTAATAATTATAAGATGTTTAAACTAGAAGGTTATAAAAGATCCGCTTCTCACCCTTAGCTTTTTGCCCTCATCCGCTGGCGCTAAAGACTCCCCCTTCTCCCATAGGGAGAAGGGAACACAGCAAGACTAGACGTGCAAATTACCCTCTCCCTTTGGGAGAGGGGGAAAGGTTAACGTTGGCTGGGTGAGGGCTAAAGGCTTAAATATTCCCGGTATAAACGTATTTCAATCCGGCTTCCAACCCAATCTCCTTGGCCTTAATAACGGTTTCCCTCGGAGTTGCCGGCCGGTCAAGCATTTTATAAGTGGGGTAAAAAGCCGAAACGTGCCAAGGAACATCATCGCCAAGATCGTTCTTAATAAAGCTGGCAATTTCCGTTAATTCTTCATTTGAATCATTCAAACCGGGAATAATCAAAGTCGTCAGCTCGATCCAGATCTTAAGATTCCTCATTAATTTAATCGTGTCTAAAACCGGCTGCAGTCGCCCACCACAATATTTTTTATAGTAATCGTCACTGAACGACTTCAGATCAATATTCGCCGCGTCAAGATATGGAGCGATCATTTTAGTCGGTTCCGGATTAGAATAGCCATTGGTCACAAAAATATTTTTCAGGCCCTTCGCGTTAGCAAGTTTAGCGCAATCATAGGCAAATTCAAAAAATATTGTCGGTTCGGTATAAGTATAGGAGATGCTCTGGCAATCGTTATCAATCGCTGCCTTAACAATTTCTTCCGGCGTTGTCTCTATGCCGCCAATTCCCCCCTCATCCCATCGTCCCCTCGTCTCATCGTCCTTTCGTCCTTTCGTTGCTTTCGAGATCCCAAAGTTTTGGCAGAAATCACAGCGGAAATTACAACCAACCGTTGCAATTGAATATGACCTTGTTCCCGGCAAAAAATGGTTGAGGGGCTTCTTCTCGATCGGATCAATAGCGGCTGAAATAACTTTACCGTAAACTAAGCTGTATAAAACACCCTTTTGGTTTTCCCTAACCCCACAAATCCCTCGTTTCCCATCAGCAATCAAACAATTATGCGGACAAAGTAAACACTGGACCCTGGACTCTGGACCCTGGACCCTATAAAAAAGTGCTTCCCTCATTCACAGCCGCAGTTGCCGCCGCATTCGCACTCGCCGGCAAATTGGTCAAAAACTTTATCAAAAGCGATCGGTGATTGCTCCGCCGTCTTCATGTTTTTGAGAAGACCCAAGCCCGATTTAAGTTCTTCTTCACCAATGATATAAACATATTCCGCCTTCATTCGATCCGCACTTTTCATCTGTGCTTTGAGTGACTTGCCAAGATAATCAAGATCGGCCGATAAACCTAAACTCCGCGCCTTCGTCACCAAATTAAACCCTAACTTCCTTGCTTCGTCTCCAAGGGTAGCAATATATAATTGTAATTTACCTTCATTTTCCATTTTTAATTTTTCATTTTTCATTATTTCCACGACTCGCTCAAGCCCCACCGCAAACCCGATCGCCGGAACTTTTTTCCCGCCCAGCTCTTCAACCAGGTTATCGTAGCGTCCCCCACCGCAGACAGCATTTTGCGCTCCCAAACTCTTGGAAACAATTTCAAAGGCCGTTTTGGTGTAATAATCTAAACCACGGACCAAGCGCTTGTTTATCATGTGTTTTACTAACAAACTATCCAACAAACTAACTAACCGACTAAAATGCGTCTTACATTCTTCGCATAAATGATCGACAGAAGCTGGAGCCTTTTCCAAATATTTCTGGCAATGCGCTTCTTTGCAGTCAAGGATCCTTAACGGATTTAACTCCACCCGCTCCTGACAATCGGCACACATGTCTTTAATATGTTCTTTAAAGTATTTTTGAATCGCGGCGCGATATCCCGGCTGGCAAACGGAACAGCCGACCGAATTAAGATTAACCGATAAGTCTTTCAGCCCGATCATTGAAAACAAATTAACAGCTAATTGGATCACTTCGGCATCAAGGAGCGGATCGGTCGAACCAAAAACCTCAACTCCCGCCTGGTGGAATTGCCGCTGGCGTCCGGCTTGCGGCCGTTCATAACGGAACATCGGTCCGATATAATAAAGCTTTGTTAAATTATCGGTTGAGATCAAATTGTTTTCTAAAGCCGCCCGAACAACCGGAGCTGTCTCTTCTGGACGCAGGGTTAAACTCCTCCCCTTACGGTCAGGGAAAGTGTACATCTCTTTTTTAACAATATCGGTAGTCGTGCCAATTGAGCGGGTAAATAGGTCGGTTGATTCAAATATAGGGGTGCGGATCTCCTGATAATTGTAAACGCCAAAGAGCGACCGGCAGCTCTCTTCCACAAACTGCCAAAGGGGCGTTTCGGCGGGAAGAATATCTTTTGTGCCACGGGGTGCTGTATATTTCATAAAGAAATTATACCACGAAGGCACAAAGGCACGAATAATGAAATAGTCATTTAAGAATTGATTCGACCGCGATTGAAGCCATGAGCGACGCGCAGGCGGTAACTCTCGGAGCCAGCGGAGGATTATCGCTCCCCACGCCAGTAACCCCATCCCCAACAATATAAATATTATTTTTAATTTTCCTGGTTTTAATTTCCAGCTGGTTGCCAAACCCCGCCATCCCACTGCCAAAAACCAACAATGTTCCATCATTCCCAAATTGCTCAAGCAGCCAGGCTTTTGAAGCGGCTTCGTCGAAGGCTTCAAATATTATGTCCCTATCCCTAAAATAAGAGCCGATATTTTCTTCGCTAAGACGGACCCTCTCCGCCTTTACCATGATATCGGGATTAATAGTTTTTAATCTTTCAGCCAGAGCTTTAACCTTTGGCTTTCCAACATCTTCCAGGAAATAATATTGCCTATTTAAGTTTTTCATTACAACAACATCAAAATCGATCATTTCAAAATCCCTAAATCCGCTGCGAACAAGACAAACAGCAATATTTGATCCCAGCCCGCCCGCGCCGGCAATACCAATTTTAGTTTTTTGTATCAATGATAATTGTTTCGCGGAATAATAATTTCTTAATGATCTCTCAAAGTCATTCATTGGGGATGCTCCGCCAATCGGTGACGACCGGGTCATATCCTTTGGCCGCCAGCCAGTTTTTTATTTCTTTAGGTGAGCGGCGATCGTGAATGGAGAATTGCTTCGGCTCACAGCCATTGATCGCGTATCCTCCCACGCTAGTAGAAGAACCAGCCGATATTTTAGTCACGCCATATTCAAGTATCTTATTCCTGAATTCGGCATTTTCTCTAGTCGACATATTAATCCCTACTCTAGGGAAACGGAGGCGCGCCGCGATAATAATCTGCAACAGTTCAAGATCAGAAATATTAAAATAATTATCATTATCAGTGGTGATCATGCGTAGCCTGGGGAACGACAGGGAGAATTCGACACCGGGATATTTTTCCCATAAAGCCTCCAGATGGGCAAACAACGCCGAAATATCCCGCTGCCAATCGGCTAAACCAAGTAAAACACCCATTGAGATCTGTCTTATTCCAGCTTCAGCAATTCTCTCCGGGGCCTGATAACGGAATAAATAATTTTTCTTTTCTCCGAAAAGGTGAAGCCGATCATAAACATCTTGATCATAAGTTTCCTGATACAAAGCCACCCCATCAACCCCCGCCAGATAAAGTTCACGATATTCTTTAGTTTCCAGCGGATAAACTTCAATGGCTATGCCCTGGAAATATTTCTTGGCGATTAAGGCCGCTGCCTTGATGTAGGAAACAGGAGAATGTTCTCTGGAGCCGCCGGTTAAAACTAAAACATTCTGGAGACCAGTTTTTTTAAGGGCCTGGCATTCCCTCTCAATTTCGTCGTGAGAAAGTTTTTTTCTGGTTATGGCCAATTTGGCATTAAAACCGCAATATAAACACTGATTTTCACAATAATTTGAGATGTAGAGGGGAGCGTATAAGCTAATCGTCCGGCCAAAATGCTGCCGAGTAATTTTCCGCGCCTTCAGCGCCACCGCTTCCAAATCCGCTCTTTTGTCAATCATGGAAAAAACCAGACAAGGGCGAAGAAGCCGCCGCGTTCTCACTTGCTTCTCTCCCCCCAGCCAAAAAAGCGAGCCGTCCCGCTTCGATCGCTTGGGCAAAAGCAGCCGCCATCATGACCGGATCTTTTGCGGTCGCGACCGCAGTATTGACCAGGACGGCATCCACCCCCAGCTCCATCGCCTCGGCCGCCTGCGACGGCCGGCCCAAGCCGGCGTCCACAATCACGGGGACCTCGTTTATCTCCTCAATTAACACCTCAATCAGCGTTTTCATCTTTAATCCCTGATTTGAGCCGATCAGGGAACCAAGGGGCATCACTGCGGCCGCTCCCGCTTTTACTAGGTTGCGGGCGGTATAGAGATCGGGGTTCATGTAAGGCAAAACGGTAAACCCTTCGCTGGCCAGGATTTCAACCGCTTTTAACGTCTCGGCGTTGTCCGGCAAAAGATATTTGCTGTCATTTACTACTTCAATTTTCACCCAGTCGCCATAACCCGCCTCTCGCCCTAGCCTGGCAATCCTGACCGCTTCTTTCGCGTTCCTTGCCCCGGAAGTATTGAGCATTAATATTATATTTTTAGGAATATACGACAGGATATTATCCTCATTCTGCTCAAGGTCGACCCGCCGGAGGGCAACTGTTACTAACTGGGTACCGGACGCAATGATCGTTTCCTGTAACTCCATTTTGCTTTTAAATTTTCCGGTGCCGAGCAAAAACCGGCTCTCCAGCTCTTTCCCGGCAATAACCAAATTGTCCGCCATTATCCTCCTCCAACAAAAGAGATCAATTCAATAACATCATTTTCTTTAATGGTCGTATCAGGCCACCGCTCTCGCCTGGCGATCGTTTCATTTAATTCAACCACCACACCGGCCGACTCGGGCCGATATTTTTTTACCAAGCCGGAAATTGATAAACCCTCTTCTATCTCTTCAACTTTTCCGTTGATAATTACTTTCATCTCTGTTCCTTTTAATGATTTCCAGCAAGCGGGGGGCGTCATCCGCTGCCCGAACAATGCCGATGGTTCGAGCTCCAGCGTTCAACACTTGATCGATGTTATCAAGACAAATACCGCCGATCGCCACGAAGGGGATTTTTATCTCTTTGGCCGCCTGGCGAACATATTCTAATCCGACCGGAGGCCTCCCTGGTTTTGTCGGCGTAGCAAAAACGGGGCCGACTGAAATATAATCTGCCCCTTCTTTCTCCGCCGTTATCCCCTGTTCGATTGAATGGGTCGATTTGCCGATCATTAAATCTGTCCCGACGATCCTTCTGGCTTCAAGGGTCGAAAAATCCTGGCCAATGTGGACACCGTCCGCCCCCGCCTCAACCGCCAGTTCCGGATGGTCATTAATGATAAATAAGACTTTAAAGTTTTTGGCCTGATCGGCCAGTTCTTCCGCTTTCCGCCGGATCCCGTTTAAACCTGACAATTTATCACGCAGTTGAATTATCGTTACTCCGTCAGCAATGGCTTTTTTTAAGACGGCTACAGAATCGGAAATTATATATAATTTGTTAGCGAAAAGAGTCTCAAAAAGATAGTGTTTAGAGGCGGCCATTTTTCCCTCCGCAAGAATTACCTTGATCAGGTTATTTTGGGTCCCCCGGCTCCCCCGAGGTTCTCAGCCTAAGCTTCCTTTAAGCTCCCCAATGTTTAAATTATAGCACAAAGCCACCCCCTCTCCCCCTGGGAGAGGGGGCCTGGGGGTGAGGGCTGTGATTGCCTCCTT
The DNA here is from genome assembly GCA_043812655.1 of bacterium. Classification (GTDB taxonomy): domain Bacteria; phylum Margulisbacteria; class WOR-1; order O2-12-FULL-45-9; family XYB2-FULL-48-7; genus JBDRLW01. Next base: position 27,435 of record JBDRLW010000008.1, read on the forward strand.
ATGTTATAATAAATTGTAATGAAAAAACTTATAATCATATTCTCACTCATTTTTCTTAGCCTGCCGGCTTTTGCCACGTTTGAATCGGAGGTAATGCAACAATTATGGGACGTCCCAACCAAGGAAGTGAGATCAGAGATCATCAAATCCTACAAAAGAGGTCCGATCCAAGTAAATGAGATCTACTATTTTAGCCGCTCTTACAAACGCCAGCCGGTTAAGATATTTGGTTACTATTCTTATCCTGTTAATCATAAAGGTAAACTCCCAGCCATTCTCCTCTCCCATGGTGGCGGCGGTTCAGCTAGCCTCCCCCGCTGCTTAGCTTGGTCAAAATTAGGTTATGCTGTTTTAGCGATCGACTTGCCAGGTAAGGGTGAAAATCGAGGACGGTCACGCTCCACCGGACCAGACATGATAGTAAAGAACCTGCTCAAGACCCAGCCTGATCCTAGCTACAATTATCTAATTCACGCGGTGGCTGCGGCCAGAAATGGGATAACTTTTTTAGCGACCAGAAAAGAAGTTGATCCGGACCGGATCGGGATGATCGGCCTTTCCTGGGGAGGGGTCCTCACCCTATTAACCAATGGCCAAGATAATCGATTAAAAGCCGCGGTCAATGTTTTTGGCGCCGGCCACATTCCCGAAGGCTGCACCTGGGATGATTGGTTTAAGTCAATGCCAGCGGTTGACAAGAATATTTGGCAGAACAATCTTGACCCGAAGAATTTCCTGGCCACCCAACATGCTCCGATCTATTTTGTCTCTGGGACCAATGATCATTGTTATTACTTAACTACTTTCCAAAAGAGCTACCAAGAAGTAACTGCCGATAAGAATTATTATTTGGTCCCCAATCTGCGCCATAAATTCCTGGATTCCCTTAGCGTCCCCGCGCTGGCTTGGTTAAAGTCAAAATTAAAGACCGGAGGAAGTTTCCCCGGGATCACCGTCATGCCGATCACCCAAGAAGCGGATAATATCGTGGTTAATGCTAGATCTAACGGCAATAAAGTCACTCTTTACTATTCGGTTGGCGGTCCGTCCGGTTTAACAACTAACCGTTGGAAATCGCTTCAGCCAAAAAGGACCGGACTTTATTATTCTTTTACCATCCCGACAAAATTAATTAAGCCGGAGGTCATGTATTACGTCAGCGCAAATAATAAGGACGGGGCGGCTACCTCTTCACAAGTCCAAACTATTTTCAGTGTTAAATTAAAAGACGGGACCAAAACCTACGCTCAATCATCGCCGATCAAGAAGCTGTACCAGCACGAACCACCATTCACCTTTGTTAATGGCTATGTTAGCAGCACCATCCGCTTCCTGTTCGCAAAACAGGAACAGGTCTACAAAGCCTACAATTACGATTCTATTGCGAACTAAATGGCTCTTTTTTTTTAAAATCCGGCAGATAAGCGTCACTGCTTGACAAGTGCTGGATATATATATTTTGAAACCCTTTGTCCTGGGCGTGATCGACAACTTTCTCATATTCAGCCGCCGTTAATTTTCGAGCTAACTCGGGAAATTCCTTCGCCCGGTGCTGCGGACTATACTGCGACATCAAGCTCAACCAAATCTCAGTTGAAATACCGGCCAAAAAATCCAAGACCTTAAAGCTATCAGCAATATTATTCGGTAAAACAAGGTGTCTCACTATCAACGCTCTTCTCCCAACTCCACACTCCCGACTCCTAACTACCTGCCCCCACATCTCCCTCACCCCAACCGTTACCGTCTCAACATAATTCTCTGCCCCAGAATATTTAAACGCGTTATCATTATCAAAATATTTAATATCCGGGAGGTAAATATCAACCAGGCCGTCAAGCCTTTGCAAAAGCTCCAGCGAATCATAACCCCCGGTATTGTAGACGATCGGCAACTCCAACCCTTCTTTTTTGGCTAGCATCAAGGCGTCTATGACCTGTGCGCCATAATGCGTTGGTGAAACCAGGTTTATATTTTCCGCTCCCCTGTCAGCCAGATCAAGCATTATTTTAACCAGCTCATTAATCGTCACCTCGCGGCCAAGTCCTTGCTGGCTAACTTGATAATTCTGGCAATAAACGCATTTAAGCGAACAACCGGAAAAAAAGACCGTCCCCGACCCTCTTTGGCCAGAAATTTGCGGTTCTTCACCATGATGAAGACAATAAGAGGCAACTTTAATCTTATCACCTGCCCCGCACTTTCCCCCAAACTGACTAACAAACTTACCAACTCCCCTCTCTACCCCGCACCGATGGCCGCATAAATTGCATTTAGTCACCATATATTATTATAGTATAATGGATCCATGGCCAAACCAACTATTATTCTCGCTTCCGCCTCACCCAGAAGAAAAGAATTATTAAAACGCTTAGTTGATAATTTCACGGTCATCCCCAGCAGTGTCGATGAAAAACTGATCACTGCCCCTACGCCGGAAGAGCTGGCAGAAAAGACGGCTCTTGCTAAAGCCAACGATGTCGCCAAAAATGAAAAAGATGCCATTGTGATAGGAGCCGACACAATTGTAATTCTTGGCGATATTATCCTGGGCAAGCCGAAAGATAATGACGAAGCCTATTTGATGCTTAAAAGTTTATCCGGCACTACCCATAAGGTTGTAACTGGTCTGGCAGTTATTGATACTAAAACCGGCAAAACACAAAGCACTTATGTTGTCTCCCAAGTCAAGATGAAAAATGTTTCTGATCAAGCGATCAAAGATTATATTAGCACCGGCAGTCCCTTAGATAAAGCCGGTGGTTACGGCGTCCAAGAGATCGAAGACGCGTTTATGGCCAAGATCGATGGCGATCTTGATAATGTCGTTGGTTTACCAGTCAAAACTTTAAAGGAGATGCTGAAATGAAAACCATTTGGAAACCGGGTACGATGATCTATCCTGTCCCTGCCGTTTTGGTCACTTGCGGTGATAGTCCCGAAAATTACAACATCATCACCATTGCCTGGACCGGGACGATCTGTTCCGAACCGGCCATGAGTTATATTTCGATCCGCCCTTCCCGCCATTCTTATGAGATCATAAAACGAACTAAAGAATTTGTTATTAACCTAACAACGGAAAGATTAGCCAAGGCAACCGACTTTTGCGGCGTTAAATCTGGTCGGGATATAGATAAATTTAAACATTTAAAATTAACGCCGGAGCCAGCGACAAAAGTCAAAGCCCCGTTGATCGCCGAAAGTCCGCTTAACATTGAATGTCAGGTGACAGATCTTATCCCACTCGGCTCGCACGATATGTTTATAGCCAAAGTCCTTTGTATTCATGCCGACAAAGATTATCTGGATAAACATGGCGCCTTCATGTTCAGCAAGACCAAACCGATCGCTTACGTCCACGGCAAATATTATTCACTCGGAAAAGAGTTGGGCCATTTCGGGTATTCGGCCAGGAAAAAGTAACCTCTCCCCGTCACTCACTTCGTTCGTGCCACCCCTCTCCATGAAATGGAGAGGGGAATGAATTCTCCGATGAAATCGGAGAAGAAAGGGGTGAGGGTGTGCTATAATAAATAAAATTTATTGAAAGGAGATCTAATCATGGCAATCATCGAAGAATCAGAATATAAAGGCAAACCGGTTTTAGTTATCAAGCGGGACGAGAATGACAAATACCCGTTTTCGTTCGGGATCAGCAAAGCAAAATTGATGATCGAAAATCTGGAAGCGATCAAAAAGTTCGTCGAAAAGAACGGCTAAGATTTAGACCCTCACCCGCTAATGCTTAAGACTCCCCCCTCTCCCATAGGGAGAGGGTAACTCGCTTGTTTTATGTTTTATTTTTATACCCCCTCTACCTCCCTGCCTGCCGGCAGGCAGGTGGGAGAGGGGGTGCTATTGTTTGGCGTTGACGGGGGTGAGGGCTGTGAGGTTTTTACATCACCGGCAGGTTCGAGCTTCCCATTAAATATTCGTCTACCGCTCTGGCGGCTTTACGGCCTTCGGATATTGCCCAGACTATAAGTGATTGGCCTCGTCTCATATCACCAGCGGCAAATATTCCCTTAATGGAAGTCATATAATTTTGATTAGTTTTGAAGTTTCCCCGCTGATCAAGCTCGATCTTTAGATCAGCGATCGGTTCGGGATGTAAGAAACCTAAGGCCAGAAAAACCAGGTCGGCTTCTATCGTAAATTCAGAGTGAGGTATTTCTTTCAAATTCAGATCAACTTTTACACATTGCAATTTCTGGACCCTGGATCCTGGACCCTGGAATTCTTTTGTCGCAATCGACCACTGCCGTTCACAGCCTTCTTCATGACTGCTGGAAGTCTTAAGGATTAGCGGATACTTTGGCCATGGCTGGTCAACCGGCCGAGTTTCGCTTGGCTGCGGCAAGAGTTCTATTTGTACCACACAACTGGCCCCTTGGCGCTGAGCGGTTCCTACACAGTCTGAACCTGTATCACCCCCACCGATCACCACCACTTTTTTTCCTTTAGCATCAATTAATGAGTTCGTTGGTATTTTTTCTCCGGCAATTGTTTTATTGGCTTGGGTCAGATATTCCATCGCAAAGTAAACACCTTTGAGTTCCCGGCCGGGAGCTTTTAAGTCGCGGGGAATTCTGGATCCTCCGGCAAAGACAATTGCCTCAAATTCTTTTTGGAGCTTAGAAACAGGATAATCATCACCTATCTTAATTTTAGTTTTAAAAGTGATCCCCTCTTCTTCCCAGATCTTGGTCCGACGATCGATGACTTTCTTTTCCAGCTTAAAATCAGGGATGCCGTAGCGCATGATCCCGCCCAGTTTTTCGTCTTTTTCAAATACTGTAACACTATGGCCCGCTTGATTTAATTGCGCGGCGCAAGACAGTCCAGCTGGGCCAGAGCCAACAACCGCTACTTTTTTACCGGTCGTAACTTTAGGCTGTCTGGCCTTGATCTGGCCGTGATCGAACATTTCTTCAACTATCCCCAATTCATTTTCCCTGATCGTCACCGGGTCATCGTTGATCCCCAAGACACAAGAAAATTCGCACGGCGCCGGGCAAACTCGGCCGGTGATCTCTGGCAGATTATTGGTCGCGTCAAGGAGTTCCCAAGCTCTTTCCCACGATTTTACCGACGTCAGGTCATTCCACTCCGGGATATAATTACCAAGAGGACAGCCGCCATGGCAGAATGGGGTCCCGCAATCCATACAGCGGGTGGCCTGTTCCGCCGTCTCGTCTTCCGACCTAAGTTTAAAAACCCGGTCGAAATCTTTTACCCGCTCGCAAACCGGGCGGTAAGCGGTTTTGGTCCTTTTTATTTTTATGAACCCCTTTGGATTACCCATCGGAAACTCCTAAAAGACCAAGTTCTTCTTCATCCATCGCTGATTCCATTAAAACCCGTTTATATTCGATCGGCATCACTTTGACGAACAGGCGCTTCTCTTTATGAAAATTATCCAGGATCTCAGCCGCGGTCTCGCTCCTAGTCAGCCGGTGATGTTTGCCTAACAAGTTTCGCAGGAGCGCTGCATCCTGGCTATTAAGTTCCTCGAGTAAAACCATCTCTTGGTTGCAGCGTTCACCAAAAGTCCCGTCCTTATCGTAAACATAAGCGATCCCGCCGGACATCCCCGCCGCAAAGTTGCGCCCGGTCTGGCCCAAGACCACAACCCGACCGCCGGTCATATATTCACAGCCATGGTCGCCAACCCCTTCGACAACCGCGGATAAACCGGAATTACGGATACAAAACCGCTCCCCCGCCTTGCCGTTAATAAAAGCTTCGCCCGCAACCGCGCCGTAAAAAGTCGTATTGCCGATCACAATATTATTAGCCGCTTTATAATTAACATTTTTATCCGGATATATAACGATCTGTCCTCCGGATATCCCCTTACCGACATAATCGTTGGCCATTCCCTCAAGTTCAAAGGATATCCCTTTAGCTAAAAAGGCCCCAAAACTTTGGCCGGCATAACCTTTGAATTTAAAGTGGATCGTCTCGGGCGGCAAACCATCTTCCCCGTGCTTGCGGCAAACTTCCCCCGAAAGCATCGCGCCAACTGTCCGGTCGGAATTTTTGATCGTAAACTCGGAACCTGTCTTAGCCTTTATCAACTGCCGGTCAAGTACATTATCGATCTTATGATCTTGTCTGGTCGTACAACGCAAACCATTCTCTTTCGGTTTCCAAAGAATCTTACTGAAATCAAGCCCCTTAGCTTTCCAAGGAATGATCGACTGGTTTGTTTCTAATAGCTCCGTCCGTCCAACAAGATCATCTAGCTTCCTCACGCCTAAACTGGCCATGATCTCGCGCAGTTCTTCCGCCACAAACCGCAAATAATTGACCACGTATTCCGGTTTGCCGGCAAAACGGAGGGAGAGATGATCATCTTGCGTGGCCACCCCAACCGAACAATTATTCAAGTGGCAATGCCTAAGCATTACACAACCGACAACGACCAAGACCGATGAGCAAAAACCAAATTCTTCCGCCCCTAAAATAGCCGCCACGGCGACATCCTTCCCTGTCCGCATCTGGCCGTCGGTTTGCAGCCTGACCCGGTCGCGCAGGTCATTAATAACCAAAGTTTGCTGCGTTTCCGCGAGGCCTAGTTCCCACGGCAGGCCGGCATAACGGATCGAGCTCCTTGGTGAAGCGCCCGTCCCACCATCACCACCAGAAATTAAGATCATGTCAGCATGGCCTTTAGCGACACCAGCCGCGACCGTCCCTACCCCGATCTCCGACACCAGTTTCACCGAAATTCTCGCCAGCGGATTGATATTTTTTAGGTCAAAGATTAATTGCGCCAGGTCTTCGATCGAATAAATATCGTGGTGCGGCGGCGGCGAGATCAAAGTTACACCCGGAGTAGTAAATCTTGTTTTGGCAATGATCGCGCTAACTTTGTGTCCCGGCAGTTGTCCCCCCTCGCCCGGTTTGGCACCTTGCGAGATCTTAATTTGCAGTTCATCGGCATTGACCAGATAATTGGCATTGACGCCAAACCGTCCGGAAGCAACTTGCTTAATGGCACTCCGTCTTTCATCTTTAAAGCGGGCGGGATCCTCTCCCCCTTCCCCAGTGTTGGATTTACCGCCGATCCGGTTCATCGCGATGGCCAGCGTCTCATGGGTCCCACGGCTGATCGAACCAAAGCTCATTGCCCCGGTCACGAACCGTTTTAAAATATTTTCCACCGGTTCAACTTCACTAAGTGGAAGCGGGGTTCCGGGCTTGAATTTTAATAATCCCCTCAAGGTCGTTGGATTCTTTGACTGGTCGTTGATCAGCGCCGCGAACTCTTTATAACGGACATAATCTTCTTTCCTGACCGAATCTTGCAGCGCGGCAATACTTTCTGGATTCCATAAATGGAATTCCCCATCCCGTTTCCATTGGTAGATCCCGCCAGAATCGAGTAATCCCGTCGGCTCGGCATGGCGCATTAGAGTTTCTTTGGCGAGAACGTTAAGGTCGGCTCCACCGATCCGCGAAACTGTCCCGGTAAAACAAAGCTTGATGACATCATCAGCCAACCCCAACGCTTCAAAGATCTGCGCCCCTTTATAACTGCGGAGCGTTGAGATCCCCATTTTCGATAAGATCTTTTCGATCCCGTGGTTAACCGCCGTCCGGTAGTTGCGGATCGCCGTCCTGGCATCCAGCGTTAACTCTTTTTGGGCGATCAGAAGTTCGATCGCCTCATAAGCCAAATAAGGATTAACCAGATCAGCCCCATAGCCAAAGAGGAGGGCAAAATGGTGGACTTCCCGCGGCTCGCCGCTTTCAACAATGATCCCCGCTTTTGTCCGCAAAGCCCGCTCCATTAAATAGTGGTGGACAGCACCGGTAATGATCAGGGCCGGCAGCGGCGCCAGCTTTTGGTCGGTTCCCCGGTCGCTTAAAATTAAAAAAGTGTAGCCGGCTTCAACCGCTTTGGCCGCTTCCTGGCAAACCCTTTTTATCGCGGGAATAAATTCCTTTTCGGCTGCCTTAAAAAGGGTCGAGATCGTTTTGGTTTTTAAACCGCGGCCTCTGATCGTCTTAACTTTCTCCATCTGCATATTGGTCAGGAGCGGTTCAGTAACACGCAAAACTTTGGCGTGGCCGGCCGTCTCCTCTAAAATATTTTGCTGCGGTCCAATATAACTTTCCAAGCTCATGACCAACGATTCCCTGATCGGATCGATCGGGGGATTGGTCACTTGGGCAAAAAGCTGTTTAAAATAGTTATAGATCAGTCCCGGCTTTTGCGATAAAACGGCATGCGGCGTGTCATTGCCCATCGACCCGATCGGTTCGCTCGCTTTTTCAGCCATCGGCCGGATAATAATTTTTAAATCTTCCCTGGTATAGCCAAAAGTTTTAAGTACTTGCGTGAGGTTCTTTGTTGTCTCTCCCGATTCGGCCACTCTTGGCTGTTCGGCCAGGTCTGTCAAGTTTTTCTCTAGCCACTGGCCATACGGTTGTTGGCCGGCAATTTCGGCTTTTAACTCTTCATCAGTAATGATCGCCCCTTGATCGGTATCGACATAAAACATTTTCCCCGGTTCCAGCCTAGCCGAAACAGCGATCTGGTCGGCCGGGATATCCAGCACGCCAACTTCTGACGCCATCACCACCAAGCCATCTTTAGTAATAATGTAGCGGGCCGGCCGCAAGCCATTCCGGTCAAGGATCGCGGCCACTCTTGTCCCGTCGGTAAAAGCGATCGCCGCCGGGCCATCCCATGGCTCCATAAAACAAGCATGGTAGCGATAAAAATCTTTTAGCTCTTTTGAACTAGACTTGTCATGTTCCCAAGCGCTGGGAATGAGCATCATCATCGCGTGAGGTAATGACCGGCCATTCAAGACTAAAAGTTCAAATATATTATCGAGCGACGCCGAATCGCTCCCGCCCGGTACCACCGCATCGATCCCCCGTCCTCTCATCCAATTTATGTTTCCCCTGATCGTATTGATCTCGCCATTATGCGCCAAAAAACGAAAGGGCTGGGCCAGGTCCCAGGTCGGAAAAGTATTAGTGCTATAACGTGAATGGACCAAAGCGATCGCGCTCGTCACTCTGGGGTCGCCCAGGTCAAGGAAATATTTTTCGACCTGGTCGGTCATCAGTAAGCCTTTGTAGGCTATTGTGCGTGACGACAGGGTAACAAAATATATTTTATTGTTCAGTTTTTCGATCTTCCGCCGGAGAGAATACAACTTCTTTTCAAATTCAACTTGATTGCGGCAACCTTTCCCTTTTTTAATAAATATTTGCTCGATAACCGGTTCAGATCTTCTGGCTGATTCCCCAATGTCGTGATTATCAAGCGGCAGCTGCCTAAAACCAAGCAAGGCTTGGCCTTCTTCATTAATTGTTCTAGTGATCAACTCTTTAGCTGCTTTTCTCGCCTGCTCGTCTTGGGGGAAAAATATTAACCCGGTCCCATAGCCGCCAAAAGGCGGGAGTTTAAATTGGCAGACGCCCAAAAAATATTCATGGGGAATTTGGATCAATATCCCAGCGCCATCGCCGGTTTTGGGGTCAGCGCCAACGGCTCCTCTATGGGCCAGCCGTTTTAAGACCTCGAGTCCTTGCCGCACAATTTTATGCGACTTTTCGCCTTTGATGTTAACAATGAACCCAACCCCGCAGCTATCGTGTTCATAGCTAGTATCGTAAAGGCCTTGATTTCTTGGTTTAAAATCAGTTATCATTTCAACACCTTTGTAAGGGGCAAGGTCCAAAGGTGTTGACCCGAAAAACCCTGCCCCATTACTAAACTACAGTATCGGTAAATATTTTTTTATCTCATACTCCGTGACCTGGATCCTGAAATCATTCCATTCTTGCTTCTTAATTGCAATAAATCTTTCAAAGCAATGGTCACCCAAAGCTTCGCGCACCAACCCGCTTTTTTCGGTCACGGCGATCGCTTCACCCAAACTGGCTGGCAACGATTTCACGCCCCGCTCCGCCCGTTCTTCATCGTTCAAGTGATAAAGGTTCAACTCCATCGGCTCCGGCAGTTTATACCCTTCCTCGATCCCTTTCAAGCCGGCTTGTAACATAACGGCGAACTGTAGATATGGATTTCCTGAAGGATCTGGGCAGCGAAGCTCCATCCTGGTCGCGACTTCTTTGCCTGGCTGATACATCGGTACACGGACCAAAGCTGAACGGTTTCGTCTTGACCAAGCGATATAAACCGGCGCTTCGAAGCCCGGGACTAAGCGTTTATAAGAATTAACCCAGGGAGCTAAAATGGAAATCATTTCCGGAGCGTGTTTTAAGATCCCGGCAATATATGATTTACCGACGGAAGACAAATGATATTTATCATTCGCGTCGTAGAACGCGTTAACCTTTCCTTTGAATAACGATTGGTGGCAGTGCATGCCGGAACCGTTTTGGCCAAAGATCGGCTTGGGCATGAAGGTCGCGTAGACCCCATTCTTAGAGGCGATCTCTTTAACCGTTAACCGGTAAGTCACGGTGTTATCGGCCATCTTCAAAGCGTCGGCGTAGCGCATGTCGATCTCGTGTTGGCTGGGAGCAACTTCGTGATGGCTGTATTCAACCGTGATCCCAAGTTTCCTTAACGCGAAAACCGTATCTCGCCTAAGGTTTGAGGCCATATCGAGCGGCGTTAGATCAAAATAACCACCATTGTCGAGGACTTCTGTTCCTTTGGAATCTTTAAAGTAAAAGTATTCGAGTTCCGGCCCGATGTAGCAATGGTCAAAACCCATCTTTTTCATTTTATCCAGGGCTCTTTTTAAAACGTAGCGGGGATCGCCTTCATATGGTTTATGCTTACCGGCTGAAGGCTGTAAAATGTCGCAGATCATCCTGGCTACCGGTTTATCTTCCGGCCGCCACGGCAAGATAGCGAAAGTCTCAGGATCCGGCATCGCGATCATGTCCGACTCTTCGATCGCCTGGAAACCGGTGATCGAGGAACCGTCAAACCCCATTCCCTGGGTTAGCGCCCCTTCAAGTTCATCTGGGCCAACGGCAAAACTCTTGAGTATCCCGTTAAGATCAGTGAACCAGAACCTAATAAACTCGACCCCATTATCCTTAACCTGTTTTAAGACATCTTCCTTCGTAGTCATAGGTCAACACCCCCATAATTTAAATCCAATAGAGTAAAAGCAAATCAATTGCCGCTCTTAAACCCGGTCATTTTACGACAATTATGTAGAATATTTGGGGTGTTTTTACGTTTTTGTATGGATATATTTAGGGTTACGTTCGGAACCTGAGAATAAAATTCTCGGTTCCTCAAAAAATGGAACCGCGACTTTCAGCCTTGCCTGCCGGCAGGCAGGTCGCAGGTTCATACCAAATCTTACAATATTGTTAAAAGTTCCTGGTATTTTGCCATCGGCCAAAATCCGTCCGCTACCAGAGTTTCAGCTTTATCAATGCTCTCGCGCAGATCGGCCAAAGCATTAGCCCCATTTTTGGCATACAATTTGGCTTTTTTCTCCAAGTTCTCTTCCTGTTCGCAAACAACGATCGCTTTCTCCAGCCCCTTGATCGCCTCTTTTACATCAGCATACAGGTACGAGGCTACTTTCAAATCGGCGGCCATGGCGCTGTTTTTGGATGTCGCCTTAACGGCTTCGCCTAACGCCGCGATCTGGGCTAAAACCGCGGGCAGGACCAGCGTTTTGGCAATGTTCAAACCGGCTTTTAGTTCAACATCTTTGATCTTAATGTACGCATCCAGCTTGATCTCCACTTTTGAATGGAGCTCCCTCTTGGAAAGAACGCCATATTTTTCAAAAAGCTCAACACTCTCTTTCTCCAGCATTAAATCCAGAGAGTCTGGAGTGTTCTTGGCGTTAGGCAGTCCCCGTTTAGCCGCTTCCTTGTGCCACTCTTCAGAATAATTGTTCCCTTCAAAACGCACCTTCTTGGTTTCTTTCAGGATATCCTTCATGACCAGGATCGCTTTTTCCTCAATGTTCTTCCCTTTTTTCGCTGACAGCCGGCTGGCTATTTCATCATAGCCGTAAGCCACGATCAGATTAAGGGTGGTCGCGGCTTCCGCGCAGTTCTGGGATGAACCGACAGCGCGGAATTCGAACTTATTGCCGGTAAAAGCGAGTGGCGATGTCCGATTTCTGTCAGATGTATCCTTGGCCACTTTAGGCAGGTTCTGGACATCTAAATTGATGTGGGAAAGGCTCTTTTCGCTCACTTCGTTGCCAACCCCTTCGATCTCATCCATCAATCTGGCTAAATATTCACCGAGATAAACGGACATGATAGCAGGAGGAGCTTCGTTCGCACCAAGCCGGTGGTCGTTCCCCGCATCAGCAACTGCCGCCCGCAGGAGGCCGCCGAATTTATTGACTCCAAGAAGGATCGCGCCTAAGGTGAGCAGGAAATTAATGTTTTTGATCGGCGAATCGGACGGTTCAAGATAATTCGTCCCGCTTTCATCTCCGAGTGACCAATTAAAGTGTTTACCAGAACCATTGACCCCAGCAAAAGGTTTTTCATATAGTACGGCAACCATCCCATGCTTTTCGGCCACCCGGCGGATGATCTCCATCAGCTGTAAGTTGTGGTCGATAGCCAGGTTGACCTCCTCATAAAGCGGAGCGACCTCGAACTGGTTGGGAGAAACTTCATTATGCCTGGTCTTCGAAGGAATACCGTGCCGATAAAGCTCGGCATCAAAATCTTCCATGAACATCATTACTTTGTCTTTGATCGAACCAAAATAATGGTCTTCGAGCTGTTGGCCTTTGGCCGGAGCCGCGCCAAAAAGCGTCCGGCCGGTAATGCGCAGGTCAGGCCGCGTATCAAAAAGTTCTTTGGAAACCAGGAAATATTCCTGCTCGGGCCCACCGTAAACCTTCATTTTTTTAACTGTGTTACCCAATAGTTTTTGCAGTTTTGTTGCCGATCCGGTCAAGGCCTTCATGGAACGAAGAAGAGGGGTTTTCATGTCCAGGACTTCGCCGGTCCAGGAAAGGTAAACGGTCGGGATAACTAGGGTCTTAGTATCCCCTGCTTCCAGTAAAAATGCCGGGCTGGTCGGGTCCCACGCGGTATAACCTCTGGCTTCAAAGGTAGAGCGGATCCCGCCAGAAGGGAAGCTGGAGGCATCCGGTTCCGACTGGATCAGTTGTTTCGCGCTGAAACGCTCGACCATCTCCCCATCTTTGCCGTAGCTAAGGAAAGCATCATGCTTTTCAGCCGTACCGCCGCGTTGGGGTTGGAACCAGTGGGTAAAATGGGTGGCTCCATTCTCCATTGCCCATTCTTTCATCGCGTGGGCAACATCACGGGCGATCATTTCATCGAGGGGTTCGCCACCATCTAAAGTGGCAACTAATTTACTATAAACTTCTTTGCTTAATTTATCTTTCATCACCTTGCGGCTGAAAGTCAGTTCTCCGAATATTTGGCTAGCTGGTTTTGTCATGTGATATTTCTCCTTTTCACAGCATTTTAACATTATGCTTCAATAGAAAGCAATTTCATTGCCAGTTGAAGCCCGCACAAACTCAAACAATTTTGTAATAAATGCCTGTGGATAATACAAAATTGTTACGTTTTCACTAGCGCTGTCGCCTGATTATTTTTAACTATCAGGAAACCGCCTTGAATATCGAGCCTGATCTCTTCCCCTTTATCTTTATGGAATGAGAGCGTCCCTTTTTTTAAGCACGTGGCCAGCGGGGCGTGGCCAGCCAAAACGCCAAGTTTGCCGTCAATGGCCTCGGCGGTTAAACTTTCAACTTTACCCAAAAAAAGATTTTTTTCCGGCGTCCTGACCTCGAGGGTTAACTCGCTCATTTTTTTCCGGCCTTTTTCCTAACCTCATCCATCGTCCCAGCCATATAAAAAGCTTGTTCGGGAAGGTCGTCGGCTTTGCCGGCGATTATCTCGGCAAAACCGTTAATGCTATCTTCGATCTTGACGTATTTCCCGGGTATACCAGTAAACCTTTCTGACACAAAAAACGGTTGGGAAAGGAAGCGCTGGAGTTTCCTGGCTCTACCGACCAAAAGTTGGTCTTCTTCCGGTAATTCGGAAACGCCAAGGATAGCGATAATATCTTGCAGCTCCTTATAACGCTGTAAGATATTTTGGACGCCTCTGGCCGTCTGATAATGTTTTCCGCCTAAAACATGGGGATCCATGATCCGCGAAGTCGAAGTCAGCGGATCGACCGCTGGATAAATCCCCATTTCAACCAATGACCTTGATAAGACCGTCGTCGCGTCGAGGTGGGCAAAAATAGCGGCCGCTGCCGGATCGGTAATGTCATCCGCCGGGACATAAACCGCTTGGACTGAAGTGATCGAGCCTCTTTTGGTTGAAACGATCCTTTCCTCGAACCGCCCGACTTCCGCGGCTAATGTCGGCTGGTAACCGACGGCTGAAGGCATCCGGCCAAGCAGGGTTGAAACTTCAGAGCCAGCTTGGACAAAGCGGAAAATATTATCGACAAAGAACAAGACATCTTTACCCGCGACATCGCGAAAATATTCAGCCATCGTTAAAGCTGAGTTGCCGGCGATAAACCGGGCGCCGGGAAGCTCCGTCATCTGGCCAAAACACATAACGGTCTTATTTAAAACCCCGGACTCTTTCATTTCAAGCCAGAGGTCATTTCCCTCTCTGGTCCGCTCTCCCACCCCGCCAAAAACAGAAATACCGCCATATTGCGTCGCAATGTTATGGATAAGCTCCATGATTAAAACTGTTTTACCGACACCCGCCCCGCCAAAAAGCCCTGTTTTTCCACCCTTAACAAATGGCGCCAAAAGGTCAATGACTTTTATCCCGGTCTCATATACTTCTGATTTGGCAACAATATCTTCAAACGGCGGCGGGTCGCGGCGGATCGGCTCATGCGGCACATCCCCGATCGGTTCTCCTCCATCAATAGTTTCACCTAAAACGCTAAAAACCCGGCCAAGGGTTGCCGGCCCAACCGGAACACTGATCGGCATCCCCATATCATAAACTTCTGTTCCGCGGCGCAGGCCATCCGTTGGCTGCATCGCTACCGCTCTTACGACGCCTTCTTCAAGCAACATCGAAATTTCGGCAATGATCGGAGGATTATTGATCTTGAGGCCGTTACGGATCTTAGGCACGCAATCGATCGGGAATTGCACCTCGATCACTGCGCCAATAACTGAAACCACTCTGCCAACCGCGCAAGTATTTCCCATATTATTCATCATCCTTTCGTAAGGCTTCTGTGGCCGAAACAATTTCGAGTAGATCACTGGTTATCCCCGCTTGCCTGGTCTTATTGATCTGCAGGGTCAATCCGTCACTTAATTCTTTTGAGGTATCAACCGCCCCTTTTAAGACCATAAATCTCGCACCTAACTCTCCCATCTGCGATTCTAATATTATCTGGAATAAACGGACTTCCAGGTAATGGTAAAATAATTTATCGATCAGCGTCTTCGGTTCCGGTTCTAAAACAAATTCCTCCACCCCTTTTTTAGATTTCAGTTCTGGCGGCAGCGGAGAAAAAGTATAAACCGTCGGCTTCTGGACAAGCGTACTTTTAAAAATATTATAAACGATCGTGATCTCGGCCCCTGGACTATAAAGATTTTTTAAAAGTTTAGCCGTATCAATAAACTTGGGTTTTTCCACCACCTCATGGGCAGTTAACGCGAGTTTATAACCCCGTTTCCGCAGGTGATCGGCGGCGTTTTCCCCTAAAACAACTATTTCACTCCCGGCTTGTTCACTCAAGAATTTATCGGCCGCGGCCGCGGCTTGGTGGTTGAACGCGCCGCACAATCCCCCGTTTGACGCCACGACCACCACAATCTTGCGCTTACTTTTTCTTGCCTTAACCCTCCCCCGTAAAACTTGGCGCATCGGTTCAAGATAGCGCTCCAGGGCAAAATATTTTTCCTTGGTCTTTTGCGTCCTGACAACCGCCACGACCTGCAAAGCGGAAAAGATCGAATTAAGGTTCTTGATCGTCTCCTGCCGGCTTTTTAATTTAAGCAGAGACATTAATAGTATCCTTATAGCTGGCGATCAGTTTAGCTAAACGCTCTTCCGCTTCTTTGGAAAACTCTTTGAGCCCGGCCATCAGCTCGGGATCGCTCCGCCGCACAAAACTGGTCACCCCTTTCTCAAACTCCTTGACTTGAGTCAGCGGGATATTATCCATATAGCCGGTGATCGCGGCATAAATAATAATGATCTCATCTTCAACCGGCAGAGGCTCGTTCTTCTCTTGCTTTAAAGTCTCTGCCATCAGGGCGCCGCGTTTTAACTGCCGCTTTGTCTCCTCGTCAACTTCGGTCGCGAAAAGCGAAAACGACTGCTTTTCCCGGTATTGGGCCAGATCCAGGCGAAGCCGCCCAGCGATCTTCCTGATCGCCGGAACTTGGGCTTTGCCGCCAACCCGGGAAACAGAAATGCCGACGTTAACGGCCGGACGGATGCCGGCATTAAAAAGGTCGGTTTCGAGGAAGATCTGCCCGTCGGTAATAGAAATGACATTGGTCGGGATATATGAGGTGACATCCCCTAATTGGGTTTCAATGATCGGCAAAGCGGTCATTGAGCCCCCGCCTAACTCAGCTTTCAGTTTAGCCGCCCGCTCAAGCAACCTGGCATGGAGATAAAAGACATCCCCAGGATAAGCTTCTCTCCCCGGTGGCCGACGGAGTAAAAGAGAGATCATCCGGTAAGCCTTGGCGTGTTTAGTTAAATCATCATAAATGATCAAAACATCTTTGCCGTTAAACATAAATTCTTCAGCGATCGCGCAACCGGCAAAAGGAGCGACATATTGAAGGGAAGCCGGATCAGAGGCGGAGGCGGAAACCACGACCGTATAATCCATCGCGCCGTGTTCTTTTAAGGTTTCGATCATCTGGACAATATTCGACTCTTTTTGCCCAATAGCAACGTAAATACAAACAACATTTTGGTCTTTCTGGTTAATGATCGTATCGACCACGATGACCGATTTCCCCGTTGAGCGGTCGCCGATGATCAGCTCTCTCTGCCCGCGGCCAATAGGGATCAGGGTGTCGATCAATTTACAGCCGGTCTGGAGCGGTTGGCAAACAGGGGTCCGGTCAACCACCCCCGGAGCAATTTTTTCAACCGGGCGGAATTTATCGGTCTTGATCTCTCCCAAGCCATCGACCGGTTTTCCCAACGCATCAACTACTCGGCCGATCAACGCATCTCCAACCGGGACCTGCATCACTTGGCCGGTCGATTTAGCCGTATCCCCTTCTCTTACCGCGGTATGGGGCCCTAGTAAAACAGCCTGGATGTTCTCCTTTTCAAGGTTAAAAACCATCCCCAAATAATTATTCCGGAATTCAACCATCTCCCCAGCCATCGCCGAAGAGAGGCCTTTGATCTTAATGATCCCGTCGAGCGATTCAATGACGGTGCCAACTTCCCCGACCCGAGCCGTCGGGGTAAAAGCTTCGATATGTTTTTTTATGATCGAGGAAATATCTTCAGACAATGAGCGCCTCCTTTATGGCTTCAATTTCGCCTTGCAATGTAGAATCATAATAGCGGCCGTCTTCCCATTTTAATTTTAAGCCGCCAATGATCTTGGGATCGACTTTGAAGCGATATCTTATTTTGTCGGGCTTTATAGCTTTAAAAACATTTTCGTTCAGCAGCGGGACGGCCGACGTTACTTCCAGGTATTCGGTGGCTGTTTTCTTGGAAACAACTTCCGAATATTTATTGGCCAGCCAAGAGAGCCTTTCCAGCAATTCCTCCCGCAACAGCAAATTAAAAAGGTCGCGAAAAACCCGCGAAGCGGCAGGGAAAAGATCGGCAAGAACGGTCCGCTTATTTTTCTCCGATACGCCATTGTCAACAAAAAAATACTTAAGATCAAGATCGCTGTTAAGGGCGTAGGAAAAACGGTAAAGCTCGCGCTCCAGCTGGAGCGCGTCTTTTCCCGCTAGATCATATAATTTTTCGACATCGATCTCTTTCATGGTTTAACCTGGGCGATACTCTCCTCTATTAAACGGCGGTTATCTTCGGGCGTTATTACCCGGCGCAAAACTTTTCCGGTCGCCATGGCCACCAACTCCACGACTTCCTGCTTGGCGGAAGCAACGATCTTGTCTTTTTCCCGTTCCAGCTCAAGCCGCGCTTTTTCCATTATTTTATCGGCTTCCCGGCTGGCTGCGGTAATGATCCCTTCCTTGGTCTGGCGGCCTTCTTCTTTTGCCCTCTCTACCATCTGGTCAGCGCTTTGGTGGGCTTGCGCATATTTTTTCTTTTGGTCTTCTAGCAATTCGGCTGTTTTCTTTTGGTTAGCTTCGGCCAAAGCGATCGAATCGGCGATCATTTTTTCCCTCATCGCCAAAAAATTCAGGAGGGGTGGCAATGCTACTTTATAAAGCAAGGCCACCAACATCCCAAAAGAGACCGTTGTCCAAAATATCAATCCAGTTTCAATTTCGAGCATTGTTCCTTATACTTTGGTTGCTAAAATCAAACAGATAACCAGGGCGTAAAGAGCAATCGCTTCCACGAAAGCGATCGCCAGGATCATGCTGGTCCTGATCTGGCCTGAAGCTTCTGGCTGTCTGGCCATCCCTTCCAAAGCTTTAGACGACAAGAGCCCGACACCGATCCCTGTTCCCGCTGCCGCAATCCCCATTCCTACTGCCGCCATCCCCGCCGCCAAATAGGCCGCTACTTTTACATCCATTTTTTTTCTCCTCCTTTTTTAATGGTTTTCTTCCAACGCGGTCGCGATATAAAGCGATGACAAATAAGCAAAAATAAACGCCTGGATGAACGCGACAAAAACTTCAAATATTGAGAAAATAAAATCACCAAGCAAAGGCAAAGGAATGACCAAATAGCTTTTAAAAATAAAGATCAAAGACAAAAGGATCATCATTAAAGCATGGCCAGCAAACATATTGGCAAACAAGCGGAGCGCCAGGGAAAAAGGCTTGGCTAATTGGCTAAGAAACTCGATCGGAACCATTAAGACTTGGACAAAGAACGGAATATCACAAGGGACAAGTGATCTGGCGTAACTGACCAGGCCGCGCTTTTTAATGCCGCTTAAATGGACAACAAGGAAGACGATGACCGCCAGCGTTCCCGTCACATTAATATTGGCGGTCACGCCGGAAAATATTGGGATCAACCCGGCCAGGTTGCAAAACAGGACAAAGAAAAAAAGAGCGATAATGAAAGGGAGCCACTTATCTTTTTCTGTCCCTAATTGTTCTCCCATTTCATTCCGCAGAAATATGACCATCGTTTCAGCCAGGTTTTGGGCGGTCCCCGGAACAAGTTTTAGCGAGCAGGTAGCTAAAAAAAAGAAGAATAAAACTGATATTCCCGCTACCCATAGAGTTATTACTCCATTAGTGATCGAAATATCCACGCCAAACAATGAAAGAGGTATTATTGTGCGTTGATAAAGATTTTCAAGTACGTTCATTTTTACCTTCTGTCATTTTATACGCATTCCAAAAACCGGCCGCCGCACCAAGGATAACACCAATAATCAATCCCCAAGGGACATTGATCTTGTAACCGATAAAAGCGCCCAGAAAAACCGCCGCCGCGATCTCAAACCCTAAACCAGCGGACCCAATCCAAGCATTATTCATCTTCTGATATTTTAGCAGTAATTAATTTTTTATTAAAGCGCCTTTTCGCCCCGCTCCCCAGTCCTGACCCTGACAACATCCAAAACAGGGGAGATAAATATCTTGCCATCGCCAACTTTGCCGGTGGAACAGGTTTTCTGGATAACCTCTATGATCGTGTCAACCTTGGCATCGGCCACTACTAGTTCAACTTTTATTTTGGGGATAAATTCGACGCGATAATCACCAACCCGCCACTCAAGCGTGATCCCTTTTTGCGCCCCTCGCCCTTTAACTTCTGTCACCGTCATTGAGGAAAGATTTTGAGCATCAAGCGCTTCCCTTAGCTCTTCAAGCTTTTCACTTCTGATGATCACTTCAACTTTTTTCATTTTTTTTTACCTCCTTTATGCTGAGCTTGTCGAAGCATTATGCCACCTCCGCGTGCTGGGAAATATCAAGCCCGACCAACTCTTCGTTCTCGGTCACTCTAAGACCGATCATTAAATCGACAAGCTTCGCTAAGATAAGGGCCGCCACAAAAGCAAAAAGCGCTGTAATGCTCGCGGCTTGGAATTGGATCCACAATTGCCCTGGGTTGCCAAACAATAATCCGTCGGCTCCGGCGGGATTGACAGCTTTACTGGCAAAGATACCGGTCGCGATCGCGCCCCAAAATCCTCCAATCCCATGGCAGGCAAAGGCATCAAGCGACTCATCGATCCTAATTTTCATCCGTAGAATGATCATATAGTACGAGATGATCGCCGCGATCGCCCCGATCGCGATCGAAGAAAGCGGATCAACAAACCCTGCGGCAGGCGTAATGGCCACTAGTCCTACTACCGCTCCGGTCGCCACCCCCAAAACGCTTGGCCGACGGTGGATCCAACTCAATACCATCCAGGTCAGGGCCGCCGCGGCCGCCGCTGTATTAGTGACTGCAACTGCCGAAGCAGCTAAACCGTTAGCCGCTAAAGATGACCCGCCGTTAAAACCAAACCAGCCAAACCAAAGGAGAACAGCGCCAATGACAACCAGCGGAATATTAGAAGGCTCCATGTTGTCTTTGCCATAGCCGCGCCGTTTGCCGATGACCAACGCGATCGCCAGCGCGGTAAAACCAGCGGTGATATGGACAACCGTTCCCCCGGCAAAATCAAGCGCTCCCATCATCCGAAGCCAACCGCCAACACCCCAGATCCAATGGGCCACTGGATCATAAACTATTGTCGTCCAAAGAAGAGAGAATATAAGAAAAGCCGAAAATTTAGCCCTCTCCACGAACGCGCTGACAAAAAGCGTCGGCGTGACGATCGCGAAAGCCGCCTGGAAGATCATAAAGACCAAAGCCGGGATCGTCGCCGCATAATCAACATTCGGCGCTTGACCAACGCCTAGTAATCCTAACCACTGGCCCCCGCCGATCAAACCTTTAAGTGTGGGAGCAAAAGCTAAAGAATAGCCAATCAAAACCCACTGGATACTAACTACAAACAGGAGCGCAAAACACATCATGATAGTGGAAAGAATATTTTTTTTCCTCACCATCCCGCCGTAAAAGAACCCGACCGCCGGCGTCATCAAGATCACTAGCGCCGCCGAAATTAAAACCCAAGCCGTATCTCCGCTGTTTATCATTTCTATCATCCTCCTTTATAAATTAATATCCAACTGCGTGGTTAGCGTTGGTTTCGCCCCATTGTTATATTTGCCATAAGCACAGAGAACAGAGGTATTCGCTGAAAATGCGTATGAAAAACCGGCAAACAAGGCACCAAGTGACGAGTCGCCTCCAGCATAATCAACCGAAGCCCATATTTTATCGGTCAGCATTTTATCCCAAGTTAAAATAACACCCGCTCCGTCAGAGCCTAAAGTAGTTTTATTTCCCGCAAAGTAGCCAGCCGATATTCGGCCAAAGCTAAAGGTTTTTGCCCCAACACCATAAAGAATATTTTGGTCGGTCGCCCCTTTAAGCAAACCAAAGCCATACCCACCAACCGCTAAAGCCGGGAAAATATCGCTTTCAGCAATCCCATATTTAGCATTAAAAACCAAAGAACTTCCGGCCACTCCCTGGGGCAGAAAGGCATCAGCTCCAATTTCAACTCCCGAAATTACACCATAAGTTAAACCCAGGTCGGTCGGAAATTGCTGGCCGCCAGAACCCTTATCTTCAACTGAAAAATAATCATCAATCCCCAGATGCCATGTCCCCTTCGCCTGGATATCGGTCGACGGATTCCAGATCTGGGTCGACGGCGTCGCCAGCGCAGCCCCTCCCACTAACAAACTAACCAACAAACAAATGGCTCGACAAGCTCGCCATCCCAGCCATCCCGAGCTCCGTCGAGGGACTAACAGACTTTTCATGATTTTCATTGTTTCCCTCCTTGCCCAATAAAAGAGCAAACTTTCTGCCAGGAGAGAAATAGGGGGTTAAACTATAATGAGAAACAATTTTGTAGCGATATTAGATGGAGTTATACGTTATTGTAGGCCGAATATTTCGGGCAGGGTCCGTTTGTGTTCGCTAGCAGCTTGACGTTTTCTTATTAGTTCGATCTTATCTTTGGCAATCCCTTTGTCATTACCGGAAAGGAACTGGTCGAGTTCATCGTAAGTGATCCCCATCTCACTTTCATCTGTCTGCCCTGCCCAAAGACCGGCGCTCGGCGCTTTATCAATAATTTCTTTTGTGACGCCTAATTCTTGAGCCAAAGCCCTCACGTCTTTCTTTAAAAGATTCCCTAACGGCAAAAGGTCAACTCCCCCATCGCCATATTTCGTAAAATAGCCCATTTCCAGTTCCGACCTGTTCCCCGTCCCGATCACTAAATAATTTAGTTGGCTGGCAAAATAATAAAGGGTCGTCATCCGCAGTCTTGGTTTAATGTTGGCGATACTTAGGTCTTTCTGACCGCTATATGGCTTGCCTTCAAAGACACCAAACAATGAGTCAAATGAAGTAGACAGGTCAATCTCTTTGATTTTCAGATCAATTCGTTGCGCAAATTCTTTGGCATGATCAATATCGACCGCTAAACTGTGGCAAGGAAGAATTAACGCTAAAGTATTTTGAGGAAAAACTTTTTTGCAAAGGAGCGCCACCACCGCAGAGTCAATTCCGCCGGAAAGTCCTAAAATACAACCTTTGGCTCCGGCTGCCTCAACCTTTTGTTTGATCCAATTAGAAATTTTTTCTGATCTATTCATTGTAGTAAATTATGGATCGCCTTGGCCGCCCGTTTGCCGTCGCCCATGGCGGAGATAACGGTCGCGGCGCCGCGGACAATGTCGCCTCCGGCGTAAACCGCGGGGATCGAGGTCGCACCCTCCGGAGTAATGACCACGCCTCCCCACTTTTCGGTTTTGAGATTTGGGGTACGCATCGGGACAAGCGGATTAGGAGAATTACCGATCGCCACGATCACTGTGCCAATTTGCAGTTTGAAGTTTGAGTTTGGAATCTCGACCGGCCTCCGTCGGCCGCTAGCATCGGGTTCGCCTAATTCCATCCGCAAACATTCCGCTTCAGCCACCCACCCATCACTATTAGGCAAATACTTGACCGGCAAAGTTAAATTCTTAAAAATTATCCCCTCTTCTTCCGCCCGTTTTACCTCTTCGATCCTGGCCGGCATCTCTGCCTGGGTCCGCCTATATATAATGTAAACTTCTTTGGCCCCCAAGCGAAGAGATACCCTGGCCGCGTCCATCGCCACGTTGCCGCCGCCAACAACCGCGACTTTTTCACCGACTTTGACCGGCGTTAAATATTCGGGGAACTTATAGGCCTTCATCATGTTGACCCGAAAAAGATATTCATTAGCGGAGTAAACCCCCTGGAGATTCTCGCCGGGAATATTCATGAATTTTGGCAAGCCGGCACCCGAGCCGATAAACACTGCTTGATAATTTTTTAACAATTCTTCGATCGTTAAGACATTACCGATCAGCATGTCAGTTTCAACTTTAACCCCAAGTGTTTTAACATATTCAACTTCAAGATTCACGATCTCTTTGGGCAAACGGAATTGCGGGATCCCGTATGTCAAAACGCCGCCCGTTACGTGAAGCGATTCAAAGATCGTCACTTGATACCCTAACCTAGCTAGATCGCCAGCGCACGTTAACCCCGCCGGCCCCGACCCGATTACTGCAACCCTCACCCCGTCACTCACTTCGTTCGTGCCACCCCTCTCCACTTTGTGGAGAGGGGAATGAATTCCGACGAAGTCGGAAGAAAGGGGTGAGGCCTTGTCCGCCACAAACCTCTCTAGGCTCCCGATCGCGATCGGCTCGCCCTTAACGCCCAACACACACTTTGCCTCGCATTGTTCTTCTTGGGGACAAACTCTACCGCAAACAGCGGGGAGAGCATTGGTCTCTTTAATTTTTTTCGCCGCTCCGGCAAAATCTCCTTGGGCCGCTAATTTTAGAAATCCGGGAATATCGACTTCGACTGGACAGCCGCTAACGCAAAGCGGTTTCTTGCATTGGATGCATCTTTTAGCTTCAGCGATCGCTTGTTCTACGGTAAAGCCTTGCGGCACTTCCTCAAAATCACGGATCCGCTCCGCTACCCCCCGCTCCGCCATATGTTGTCTTTTTGGTTTTTCAATCATTTTACTTTTTTATACCCTCACCCAGTACCGCTGAACCTTTCCCCCTCTCCCAAAGGGAGAGGGTAATTCCCTTTTCCTCTCCGCGTTTTACCTTCTCCCTCTGGGAGAAGGGGGCGTCTTTTGCGCCAGCGGATGAGGGCTATTATAATCCCAACAGCTTGCACACATGGTCCGAGGCTCTCTTTTCCACATCCTTAAACCCGCGCAGCCTGGCTGTTAACTCATTAAAATCAACTTCGTGCCCGTCAAACTCCGGCCCGTCAACACAGGCAAATTTTATCTTGCCGCCGACGGTAACCCGGCATACCCCGCACATCCCGGTCGCGTCAAGCATTAAAGGGTTAAGTGAAACGACAGTCTTGATCCCAAAAGGTTTGGTCACATCACAACAAACTTTCATCATCGGCACCGGCCCAACGGCCACCACTTCGTCAATCTTTTTGCCGGAAGCTATCAAGTCTTTTAGCACATCAGAAACGAATCCCTTGCGCCCGTATGACCCATCGTCCGTTGTAACCAACAACTTCGCACTAATGACTGACAGCTCGTTTTCATAAATCAAGAGAGCTTTATTCCTCGCCCCGATAATTGTAATGACTTCAGTCCCGGCATTTTTCAACGCTTTGACTAAAGGATATATTTCAGCGATCCCAACCCCGCCGCCGATCACCACCACGCAACCATTTTCAACTATATGCGAAGGGGTGCCGAGCGGACCTAAAAGATGTGCGAGCTCATCCCCAGCTTTTAAGGAATTCAACACCTGGGTCGTCCCCCCAACGATCTGGAAAATAATCGTAATGGTCCCAGCCGTTAAATCGCTGTCGGCGATCGTTAATGGGATCCGTTCGGCTGTCTCCGTTGGGACAACAATGACAAACTGCCCCGCCTTTGCCGACTTGGCAATATGAGGCGCTTCGATCGTTACCCGGGAAATTGTTTCGTTGATCTTTTCCTTTTTTACTATTTTAGCCATTTGTTTAGATTTGATTATAACAGAATCAATATCTTGGGACAAACATCCGCCTTTGTCTGGCGGCATCTTGGAAATTGATCCTTTTATCTTCACCTTTACTCGATAATATTTCCGTTTGAAAAGAGATGGAAAACACATTATTGATCGCACCTGTAATATTGTCTCTAAAATAGGCGGCGTAATCAAAGTTATACCCTCCTAACTCAACTCCTACTCCATAAGTCCTCAGATTTTGATCAAACCCCGCCCTTAGCGCCAAGATCTTCATAGGCTGCCACTCGATCCCAGAATAACTAATTGGCGTTTGGTCTTTAATGGTCGGAAAACTGTCTTGGGCAAAATATAACTTTAAATCCTGTCCAGCCAACTCTTTTAGAGAATTTTTCTGGCCTAAAAGGTTGACCACTGCTCCATTTTTCCAAACAGCCGGGTGGCCAGTCATTTCGATCGATTTTTGAATGGCTGTACCAAATGTTAACCACCGGTTTAATTTAAAAATTAGTCCTAAGTCCAGCTCTTTGCCAACCCCCCCCCCATGATCCTTGTAACTGATCCCTGCCATAAATCTCTTAAGTTCAACGCTATAAGCTAAAATCGCGGCCTTATTATCGTAGTTGCCCGACTGGCCCGAAGCAGTAAGGCCCGCACTAAAAATCCCGTAATCTGTCGGGTAAGCTGTCGCAATGGTCAGATAACGATAATCATTAGGCAGATCTCCATATAATAAACAGCTTTGCCATTTAGTGATCGCTGCTATTCCAGCCGGATTGGAATAAAGCGCGCCAACATCGTCAACTTGTCCCACAAAAGCTTTCCCCAACCCCAAGGCTCTGGCACTTAAAGGAAAAGTAGCGGGATCGGGGACTTTAGTTTGCGCCAATGAAATTACAGAAGTAAAAATAAATAATGTTAAGACAACAAAAAAGCTTTTTTTCATCCGGTTAGTTTACTTTAATTTTATATTTTCCGATCTTATAACCCAACATCCTTTCGGTGATCCCCAGCGCTTTAGCCGCTTTACGCTGGCTTTTATATTTCCCAAGCGCTTTTTCGATCCGCTGTTTTTCGATCGCTTCAACGATCTGCGGGAGCGTCGCCCCTTCCGGCTGGATGTCTTCTTCTTTTTTGATCGAAATAGTGGCCGGCAAATATCGCGGCGTGATCACATCTTCATCGCAGATCACGACCGCTCGCTCAATGATATTTTCCAGTTCCCGGACATTCCCGGGAAAATCGTATTTCACCAAAATATCTAGGGCCGCGCGGTTGAGCCCTTTTATTTTTTTCTTATTCTCCTTATTATATTTATGGACGAAATGGTCGGAGAGCAAGGGAACATCTTCGCTCCGTTCACGTAAAGGCGGTAGTATGACGGGAAAAACATTGATCCGGTAATAAAGATCTTCCCGGAATTTGCCTTGTTTTACCATTTCGGTCAAGTTGCGGTGGGTCGCGCAAATTACCCGGACATTGATCTTGATCGTTTCGTTGCCACCGAGACGCTCAAATTCTTTTTCCTGCAAGATCCGCAACAGTTTGACCTGGGTCGCTAAGGTCAAGTCGCCAATCTCATCAAGGAAAAGCGTCCCTTCATTAGCCAATTCAAACCGCCCCTTCCGCCGCTCGGTCGCGCCGGTAAATGCCCCTTTTTCATAGCCAAAAAGTTCCGCTTCGAGCAAATTCTCCGGCAGCGCGGCGCAAGCGACTTTAATGAATGGTTTATCGGTCCGGCCGCTCGAGTAATGGATCGCCGACGCGACTAATTCTTTCCCGGTCCCCGATTCGCCAAGGAGCAGGACCGTCGCCTGGCTGTCAGCCACTTGCATCGCTGAAACCAACATCGTTTCCATGATCCGCGAACTGTACACTATATTTCCAAACTGATATTTCCCTTTTAATTCCCGACGGAGTTTGATATTCTCCGAAACGACCGCCTGCTTATCAAGCAGCGCTAATTCCCTTACCCGCACCGCCTGCCCCACCATCGCCGCAATGATCGTTAAAAGCTTAATGTCTTCTTCGTAAGAAATATTCCCTTTAAAAAGATGGTCAACTGAAAGGGCGCCAATAGTTTTATTTCCCGCTTTGATCGGCACACAAAGGAAGGCAAATTTTCTCTCCTGCAAATTCCGCCGCGCCTGGGTCCGGTTCAAAAAAAGTGGGTCAGCTTCAATATTTGGAATAACCATCGGTTCACCCGTCGCTACCACCCGGCCGGTGATCCCTTCGCCGATCTTATAGCGGCCCCGCTCTTTTTCTTCTTTTGTTAGCCCGTGCGCAACTTCGATCCGCAGTTCGTTAGTTCCAGGCGTGGTTAAAGTGATCGTCCCCCGCTCCATTTCCAGCGAATCGGCCAAAACCTTTAGGATCGAATCAAGTGTTTCGGGCAGGTCAAGCGAAGTCGACAGCGCGGTACTAATATCAACTAAAACCTTAACTTTAATATCTCTGGTCGGACTCATACAATATTGTATCCTTATACATTATTGTAGCAAACAACACGCCGGGTAGCAATGTTTTGAAGGCTAGATTCTATTTTTTAATTAAAGCCCATTATCCTTCCTAATCCTCTGGATATATTTGCGTTCAACAAGTTTGCTAGCCAACACTTTTTGGATAATATTTTTCAGCCGATCGGCCGATAAATTACCCAGGACATGAAGTTGATGAAGGTTATAATTATTTTGCAATTCTATAATATCTAATTCGAAAACACGATTTGGCTGGATATAGGTCTCCCTTTCAAACGCTCCTTCCTGGCCGGCCGCGATACAAACATCATCGCCGCGATAATGGCGGTTATGGTCGTCAATCGGCGTTGTGGTTGCTATTGTTGCCAGAACTGTTCGCAAATCAGCCGCCGTCAAAATTATCAAACGCTTAAAGTGGCTTTCGCCGTCTGGAAAATAAACCAGGGTTCGAATGACGCAACCAGGAGCCAGCCACTCCAGCAATGCCTTGTCAGTAACTTTTTTAGGCAGGTCAAGCATTTTTGGAGAAAAGGTGGGTCAGGGCTTTATTGTTGTCGCTGTCTTCTTTCAATATTTCAACCAAAGCCTTTTTCCTCTCTGCCGGTAATTCATCAATCATGTCATACGCTGATATTTCTCCATGTTCGCTGGCGTTTTGCCAGGAGTTTTCTTTGTGGCTGATATCAACCAAGCGGCTGGATGTATAACGGCCATACTCGTTAATGACTCTTTGGATAATTATTGTTTCTGATTCGGACAGCTCTTTTAAATCCGGCTTATTTTTGCATTTAATCGTCCGGTTTTTATCGCTGCCAATAATAAGATACCGCCGCAAATACGCCTCTTCTTCTTTAAACAGGTTGCCTCTTTCGTTAATAATATCCAAAACCTGGGAAGGGATCGGGCCAAGCGGCAATTTAAAATAGATATCGCCAGTAACAAATCTGCCATATTCGATTAAATGCAGTTTATCGATGTAATACAATAATTTACAGGCCTTTAATTTATCAATTGGCCCAAGCTCATCAGCCAAACAGCCTAAAACCGCTACCACTTTTCTTATGTTCATTGCCGCTCCCTCCTATTTTTTATTGTCATTATAGACCTTCATCCCTTCCTTCACCACCCCAACATTATCAATCTCCCCCATAATCCTATCCGTTTCAGTCAACGCCACAATAATCTTCTGATAATGCTCAATATCGCTATTGGTTAATGTCCTTCCCTTGCGGTCTTTGAGCCATTTTTGCGCCGGCTGGTAGCCGCCAATATAGAAATGCCAGGCAACTTCCGGCACTTTGCCAAAATATTGGTCTTTATTAATAAAGACTTTGCCGTCTTTATAAGCTATCTTCTCAGTTGCATTGGTTCCAGCGACTGGATACGTCGTTATAAAGTTATTTACTTTGGGCGATTCAAGGAGGTGCAATGAGCGCAATTCTGTTCCAAGTTCGGCCAGAGCTTTAAATGTTTTAGCATCGTTAGGATACGGC
The DNA here is from genome assembly GCA_043812655.1 of bacterium. GTDB lineage: Bacteria > Margulisbacteria > WOR-1 > O2-12-FULL-45-9 > XYB2-FULL-48-7 > JBDRLW01. The sequence continues at coordinate 56,589 of JBDRLW010000008.1, forward strand.
ACACGAGGAAAATCACTCTTCAAAAACTCTTTAAACTTTGTTCGATAAGCTGGCGAGTGTAAAACTGCGTAAATATAGTCAAGAATGTTTTCTGGGGAAACAGCACCTATACTTTTTTCTATTTCATCAAGAACTTCCTTTTTAAAGTTTGGAGATTTACTTCCATCTTCTTTAAAAATATAAAGTGGAAAAACCTGTTCGCCTCCACGATAAAAGCAATTAAGATCAACAATGCTATCTATAACAAAAGCAACATTCCATTCCATCGAACCGACAGCTTGTCCTTGACGCCCTACAGCAAGGCCTAAATTATGCCCTTTTAGAAAATTAGTCATCAATTTAATTCTTGGCCGCCAAATCAATTTGCTATCAAAATATGTATATTGCCGGTCAAATGGCCGGTAGATAATTGGAACAAGCTTGTCTTGTTCAAAAATAATATCCTTTTTGTTCCCTGCTATCCATTTAGAATAATTTTTCCCAAGGTCATATTGCTCATTCATTGTGCTTTCGGAAATATTTTCGGATAGATAGTTTTCAATTCGTCTACTTAATATATCCCTATCCATATTAATAATAAAACCATCACCTAAAGTAAACACACCGGTTGTGCTTTCCACAAAAAAATCATTCAAATTAAACCCTTGTTGATATTCCACTTCAAGCTTTCCCGACCCTTCCGAGGCAAAAACAAGATTTGGCTGGCGCGATTCCAATTGTACCCATTCAGCTTTTCCCACTGAAAGATCATTAAGAAGTTTAAATTTATTTTCGCGATCACCCCAAATATCAAGTCGATATATTTTTGCGAGATCGCCTTTCTTTTTCTTCCCAGTTTTTACCGCCAACATAATTGCCACTCCCTGTTGTATGGCAAAGACATTTTCATCTTTACTCCCGTCTGGCGCAACTTCTTTTTTCTTAGCGTTCCCGTGAAGATCAATAACATAAATAGAATCAAATGTATCCATAAGATGCCAGCGCATCCCACGAAAGGTCGGGTTATCCAAGTATCCATGATTGGTAATAAAACCAACAACACCCTCCCCGTTCTTCGCGATCATATCTTCAGCAAAGGCAATAAACTTTACATAATCATCATTAAGCCAATGTTTCCGCTCTTGGAGTTTTTGCTTGCCTCCAGGCTCAACTTTATACTTAGCAACCAGGCTATTGGCATAATCTGTTTCATTTGAAGAAACACCAGAATACGGCGGATTGCCGATCACTACCATGATCGGCATCTCGTTTTTGATCTTGCTTGCTTCCTTAGCTTCTTCGGCAATACTTTCGGCCAATCCAAAAGAAAACATGGTTTGCTGGGCTTCGCCAGCTTCCAAAGAATTGGTCAGATAGATTCCCAACCGCCGATGAAATTTCCAAAAGCCGGTCTTCTTAAAAGCCAGGCTTAATTTCAAATGCGCGATCGTGTACGGAGTCATCATCAGTTCAAACCCGTGCAGTCGAGGTAAAAGGTCATTGTGGACATAAGCCGGCCAGCGCCCATCCTGCCCCTGCTTTTTAAGCCTGCCATAAATAAGATTGATCGCCGCGCTGATAAAGGTCCCTGTTCCCACCGCCGGATCAAGGATTTGCACCCGGTGCTTGTTGTTTGGCAGTTTTGAAGTGTCGGCTAAGCCGCCAGCTAAGCCAAACTCATTTTTCAGGATATGATCAACCGATCGGACGATAAAATTAACCACCGGCAAAGGAGTATAATATGCCCCCATCCTCTTGCGCAGTTCAGGATCGTATTCCCTTAGAAAATCCTCATAAAAATGGATAACAGGATCAGCATCCCTTAAATAATCCTCAAGCAACTGTTTTATATTGGAATGCAGGAAAACAACACAAAGTTCATCAACAATATAGCTCAATCGCTTGTCAAAACTTGGTCCGGCAATGTGGTCAAAAAAATGCCGCAAAAATGGGTTTGAGGCTGGCACCAGGTCGCGCGCCTCCTGGCGGGAAAAAGTATCAGACGTTTCATCATAATAGCGGGCCACAAACAGGCCATAGACTAGCGTTTGGGCGTACATGTCGGCAAATGATTCAAACGTCAGGTCATGGACCAGCATTTTCTTGATCGCTTCATACACCCTAACCAGCTCGCCATTTTTTTCCGACTCGAGCGTCAAATAATGCAGGATATTATCCCTGATCCTCTGCGCCTTGCCACCCATTATTTTAGCCAGGTGTTCGCCTGATTTTATCGGCTCTTTATGCGACTGGGCAAAATCCAGCAGTGTTTTCGCTGCGTGTTCGTAATTTTCCGGCAGTAGCGTGATCACGCGATCCTTTAGATCATAGGTCGCTATTTTTATGGATTCATTATAACGCTTGCCATTTCGATAAAAACGAAATTCCAAGTAATCGGTCAAAACCAGGTTAGCATAACCAAAATATCTGGCCATTTGCTCCGATTTTTCCACTTTATCCAAAGAGACGCCAATATCTTTTGTTTCTATATAAAGAATCGGCACTTCATTATATAAAATAAAATCCGGCCGGTTTCCCTCATTAGCCTTTGGGTCATTATCAATCCTTTTAACCTTAATAGATTCAAAAATCCCCTTCAGTAATATTTCAAAATCAGCGCGGTATCCCATTTCGCTGGTTTCTTCATGCGAAAACTTTTCCGAGACTGATTTAAGGTATTTAGCTACTATTTCTTTCATTTATCATTTAGACTATAGCAAACAACGCGCTGGGTGGCAATGTCGGAAAGCAGGATCAGCGGTTGTTTAGAAAAATCAAAGATCCGGACGACTCGGCGCAAGGCTTTGTCATCATGAAGTTCTTCTTTAGCCAAAGAAGGGTTCAGTTTAAAACCGTTAAACAGGGCCAGATAGAATATTTGGGCTTCGACCAGGTCAAGAAAAAAGTGCGAGCCAAAAGAGAGTTCCGGCATAAAACCACTTTCGGGCTCCGCCACTTCAACCAGAGCGGCAAAATTATTGATCTCGGCAAAACTGACCGGGACACCCAGTGTCGCGTCCTTTGTCCCCCAGCGGCCGGGACCAATCAGCATTGTCGGATGTTTTTTTCTGTCTTTAATTTCCCTGTTAAGCCGGCCGATCAATCTAGCTACGGTAAATTTTTTATTATACAAAAGCTTGGCATATTCCCTAGTATCGATATAAATAACCTTGTTAATTGGCTGGGAGACATTCCCCCCCATAAAATTACCTGTCGTTTCAATCAATGAGTTTTCCGGCTTGATCTTCCCCGGCATTTTTACCGGGAGGTTTGGCCCCTTCGCCTGGAGCGGTCGGCATTGCAGAACATTGACCTGCAGTTTTCCTGCTCGATTATAATTAGCGGTAAACTCAACATCGACCGGATATTCATAGACCGCTTCCAGCCGCGCCAGCATCTGCTGAAGGCTAACGGCGAATTCTGTTTTGGACAAAAGCTGGTCAAAAGTCAAAAACAGGAAATCTTGCTTACTTCTCTGCGCGATCAATTCCAAGTTAATGGCTGGCTCTTCGGTTAAAAGTTGTGACAGCGGCAATGAAATTAATTCGTTTTTTTCTATATCGAGCAGGTCAACTTCGTGCTGGGAAAACTTAAGTTTGTCTTCCACCCCGGCATACGGCTGTAAAAGCGGTTTATCAAGCGCTACAACTCGGGGATAGTCCCCTTCAACCCGGTTGACCGCCCTGGTCCCCAAACCAAAAACCAGACGAAGCATCCCCGCTTTTGGGTCCATTTCTTGATTCCAAACAAAAGTATTGTAAGAAACCCCTACCCCGGCTAAAAATGGAAAAAAATATTTTTGATACTGCGTCCCAGAAACGCGCTGGACCAAAAGAGCCATCTGCTCGTCTTGCAGGCCCAAACCCCTCTGCTGCCGATAGGTTAGCGCATCTTCATTCATCGTGCTGGCAAAGACTTCCCTGACCGTCCGTTCATAATTGACGTAGCGCTCATCCAGGCTACCCTGATTAACGCAAAAAATACTCTCATACTTCCCGGCAAAGGCGTTGCCAAACCCGTCTTCCAATAAACTGGAAGAACGGATAATGATCGGCGACTGGCCATAATATTCCAGGAGTTGGTTGAATTGTTCCCTGATCTCATCAGGAAAATTTCCCGTTAGAAGTTTTTCTTTTAAGTCGGCCGCTTTGGCAAAAAAGCCCTCGGTTGTTTTTTGCTCCAGCCAGAGGTCCCACCAGCCATTTTGGACAATGTAAGAATAAAAAACATCGGAACCGATATAAAAAGAATCATGCGCTTCCAGTTTTTCTTCCCAATTGGCCAGGATCTTACGCGCCAGGAGCATCCCCACCGCTTTTCCCCCGATATAGCCGGTGCCGATCATCCGGTTTTTGATCGCGATCAAATCTTCCAAGGCAAAATATTTTTTGACCAAAGAGAGCATCCGCTCTTCCCGTCCGACCATGATCCGTAATAACTGGTCAACCATTTTATTTTTTTCTTCCTCGGCCGCTTCAGTCTTGGTCAGCTCCTCCGCCTTAATAAATAGCCTGTCCCAATAATCAAGGTTCCGCTCGGCCGTTTCCGCCCCCTTGGCCGACATATAAGCTAAAAGCCGGGCTGCGTCGACACTGCTGGTCAGCGGCAAATATTTTTCCCCTTCCGCGATATGGGGCAAGAACATCGTCGGCGAATAGCGGTTCCAGACTTTTAAGGGATGAAGATAATACTTCCCTTCAAAGCTATAAACATCAAGTAAAAGCTGGGTCGTTTCCCTGATCCGGGCAATGGTTTTATAAGAATGATTATTCCGTAAAATGGCAAAATAAGCCAAAGTATTTAATTTAAAAAGATAGGGGCAAGTGACCATGAAAAAGTTCCCGATCATGAGGTCTGTCGCCCAGGCAAAAAGCAGATCGGATAAACAATCAAAAAGATAAAAAGCCCCATCCCCTTCCAGTGTGATGATCTCGTGAACCTCTTTGGAAAAGGATTCAAACCCGACCGTCGCGTCAAGATCATAAGTCTTTACGTCTTTTATTAGCGGCGGATGGCTGGCAAAGCGGATATAAATGATCTTGCGCCCGTCTTTTTTAGCTTGTTCAATATAAGGCCTTACAAAATAGAGATAATCCTCAATACGGTCAACCTGCCAAACAACATTATCCCCCTTCCTTAAACCCTGAAGGATGTTGTCAAGCCCATTCACTCCGGAACTGACAAAATTTATCGTCTTCATAAATCCCAAAAACTGATTAATTTATCATAATCAATGATCGAAACCAAGGCTTTGCTTTCTGTCACTATGCCAGATTCTTCGGCGGCGGCGACCGGATTAAGCCCTCCTGGAATTACTATCCCCACCCGTTCGAGGCCAACCGGTACGCCAAGGATCGTTTGGCCGGCTTTGCCGATCATAATCGCTTTGCCTAAGCCGGCCGATTCTGCCCGGCGCAAGATCGCCTCGGCTTCATCGCGCGAAGCCGCCGGGATCTCCCTTAAGCTGGCCAATATTTTCCCCTTGCCAAGGCAGGCGGCACTGACGCTGGTCATCCGGCTCTTTAAAAATATTTCGTGCGGATCAAGCGTTGAACCGGTGTAATTGATAATATCGGTAAAACGGAGCGGCCGTTCATCTTCGATCTGCAGGATCCCGCCAAATCTTGATTCGATCGGAATGGAATGCTTGGTCAATATCCCATTTAGGTTGATACTGCAGAGCGTGCCAAAGGCCACTTGCCCGGGCGGAACAATTATCCCGCCAATTTTTTCGCCTTCAGGTACGACCACCACGAGTTCACCGGTCGCAAAGCCGCTTTTGAAAACTTGAGCCATAACTCCCAAGGCCTTTTTAAAGTCTTTTTTCTGGAAAAAAGAGAGATTTAAGATCACTCCGCCCGATTTATTTTCAAGGTCAAAATCCATTTTATACGCCATCGTCTCAATACGTGAGCTCATAAAGCCAACTTTATCAAAAACCAGCGCGTCCCCTAACTCTTCCAGCCCTTTACTGGTGATCATCCGCCCCTCCTTCCAAATTACTTTGGTTAAACCACGCTCGTTCATCACTTTTAAATGATAGCGGACCGCCCTCTCCGAAAGTTCAATCCCATGATCTTTCAATTTTTTGGCTATGTCAGCCGAACCGATCGGCTCGCTCTTCTGTGAAATTATCCGCAAGATCGCGTTGATCTTCCTGTCTAAGTCCGTCGTCATAACGAGAATATTATAACATGGATTGACATACGGCAATAGGTTGCCGTATAATAATGGCCAGCAAAAGAAAGGAGGAGAAGTTTGTTGGTTCGATAGTTTGTTAGTTGTAAGTCAATCAAGGAGGGCTCTATCATGGTTAAAGCGGTGTTGGATCAAGTTATTAAAAGGAATCCTGGAGAAGTTGAATTCCACCAGGCGGTCCAGGAAGTTATTGAGTCGGTCGCCCCGGTCCTAGAAAAGCACCCCGAGTTTAAAGAAGCCAGAATATTGGAACGGATCGTTGAGCCAGAGAGGCAGATCATGTTCCGCGTGCCATGGATGGACGACAAAGGGAATGTCCAGGTCAACCGCGGTTTCCGGGTTGAATTCAACAGCGCGATCGGCCCTTACAAAGGCGGCCTGCGCTTCCACCCTTCGGTCTATCTTGGCATCATTAAATTTTTAGGGTTTGAACAAATCTTCAAGAATGCCTTGACCACCCTCCCGATGGGCGGCGGTAAAGGCGGCTCTGATTTTGACCCAAAAGGAAAATCAGACAGCGAAGTAATGCGCTTTACCCAAAGCTTTATGACCGAACTTTGTAAATATATCGGACCAGATACCGACGTCCCAGCCGGTGATATCGGCGTTGGCGGCCGTGAGATCGGTTTTATGTTCGGCCAATATAAGAGGATCAGGAATGAATTTACCGGCGTTTTGACCGGTAAAGGACTCGATTACGGAGGTTCGCTTGTCCGAACAGAGGCAACAGGCTACGGCTTGATCTACTTCTTGCTCGAAATGCTAAAGGACATGGGCAAAGAAATCAAAGGGGCAACGGTCGTTAGCTCCGGCTCTGGCAATGTTTCGATCTATGCCACTGCCAAATGCCAGGAACTTGGGGCTAAAGTTGTCGCGATGAGCGACTCGAACGGTTACGTCTACGATAAAGACGGGATCAACTTGAAAACCGTAAAACAACTCAAAGAAGTTGAGCGCAAGAGGCTAAAAGAATATATTAAGATCCATCCCAAGGCCGTTTATGAGGAAGGATGCGATAATATCTGGAAGGTAAAATGCGATATCGCCCTTCCCAACGCCACCCAAAATGAAATTGACGAAAAGTCAGCTAAAAAGCTGGTGGAAAACGGTTGTTACGCTGTTGCCGAAGGGGCCAACATGCCTTCAACTCCTGAAGCGATCAAGGTTTTCTTAAAGAACAAAGTAGCTTTCGGTCCAGCCAAGGCAGCCAATGCCGGCGGCGTCGCGACTTCAGGCCTCGAAATGACCCAAAACAGCCAAAGGCTCGCCTGGAGCTTTGAAGAAGTCGACAAATATCTGAACCGGATCATGAAAGATATTTACAAACAGGCAAAAGCGGCTTCCGAAGAATATGACCAACCGGGAAATCTGGTGGTTGGCGCTAACATCGCAGGGTTCTCCAAAGTCGCCCGCGCTATGCTGGCACAGGGATTGGTGTAGTTGGTTAGTCAGTTAGTCTGATAGTTTGTTAGAAAAAAGCCCTCCGATGTTTGTCGGGGGGCTTTTTGTTTGTGGTGTGAAGCGATTTTTTAGAAGAACGCCATCCTGGCTCCAGCGGCTAGGATAAAGCCATCGAGCGGCAATGAATTACCGCTGCTATCCTTAATGCTGGTCCGCAAATAATTGATCTGGGCAAAAGCTCCGGTATCTGGGCCAAGGCCAAATTCGATCCCTGTCCCGATCTGGGCGCCAAATCCGGCAAAACTTGAAGGGGAATTAAGTTTAACTTCGCTGGATTTATTGGCTGTATAGTAGTTGGCTTCGGCATCCAAATAAAGATTGGCGATACCATGGGCGCTGGAATCCCCCCAACTAAGAACATACATTCTAGCTCCATAGCCAAACCTTAAAATTGAATAAGTCGCGTTAAGCGTGGTCCCCTGGTCATTATTAAATGACGATAGGCCAAATCTAGGTCCAGTATCTAAGTTCTGGTTTAATCTAGCGTCGAACTCAAGCCCAAGATCATACGCTGTAGTTTTTGTCGCCAAAACATCCCTGTTGGGAGAGATCATACTTAACCTTACCCCCAATCTATAGGACTTTTTCTGAGACATCGCCAATAGATCTTTCGTTGAAACCGTGCTTGTCCCTTCGATCGCGTAAGCCGGAACTATCGCCGCTAAACTTAAAACAAAAACCGCCAACAAAGTAAGGACCTTTTTCATAACTACTCCTCCTTAAATGGAATGTTGGGATTATTATACTAAAGTACCATTCGTCTAGCAAGCGTTTTAGAAAAAGGCCATCCTGCTGCCAACCGTCAAAACTAAGCCGTCAAGAGGCAAAGTATGACTGCTTATGTCGTTTATGCTGGTGCGCAAATAATCGATCTGGGCAAAAGCTCCGGTATTCGGCCCGAAAGTAAACTCAAGCCCCACCCCCGCTTGAACCCCAAGCCCGGCAAAACTGGCAGGGGAAATAGCCAGCGCGGTTGAGTCTTTGATCTTATTAGCGGCAAAATAATTAACTTCCCCGGCAAAATAGAGGTTAGCAAACCCATGAAGACTGGAATGGTCGCTCCAGTTAATAGCATAAAGCTTGGCGCCATAACCAAACCTGATGATCTGATATGAAGCATTTAGCGTTGTTCCCTGGTCATTGACACAAGAGGCAATACCAAACCGCGGGCCGGTATCAAGATTTTCATTGAACTTAAAATCAAATGCAAGCCCAATGTCATAAGCAGGGATCTTGGTCGCCAATATATCGCTAGCCGGAGAGATCATGCTGACTTTAACCCCTAATCCAAGATTTTTTCTTTGGGCTAATGTTAATAATTCTTTTGTTGAAACTGTAGTTGTCCCTTCAAGCGCATAAACAGGGACAAGACTTATTCCTCCTAAAATAAAAATAGTAAGGGAACACAACCAAAAATACTTTCTCATAACATCTCTCTATTCGTAGCGCAAGGCGATAACTGGATCGAGTTTGGCCGCCCGCACAGCCGGATAAACCCCAAAGAAGATCCCAACTACTGCCGACACCGTCACCGCGAGTATTACCGCCCACCAAGCGATCACCAGCGTTCCCTTGATCGCGAACATGATCAGAAAAGCGCCGGTAAGGCCAAAGATTATCCCTAAAAAACCGCCGATCAAACTGATCATCATCGATTCGACTAAAAATTGCAAAATAATGTCTTTTGATTTCGCGCCGATCGCTTTGCGGACCCCGATCTCCCTCACCCGTTCATTGACCGCCACTAGCATGATATTCATAATGCCGATCCCGCCGACCAAAAGCGAGATCGCCGCGATCCCGGTCACAAAAGCCGTTAACGCCCCTAATATATTATTAACAATATTAAGTATCCCCTGTTGGGTCAGCGTTCTAAAGTCATCATTCCCCAATCGCCTGGCAACCACTGTCGTTAATTTGGCTTTCACTTCATCGATCTTATCGATATCTTTAGGGAAAATATTAAAACGGAGGATCTTATCATTACCGAACATATTGGTCGACGTTGTCACCGGTACGAGCAGCCGTTTGTCCATATCCATTGGCCCAAAACTTCCCCTCGCTTCTGTAACACCAATTATCAAGTATTGTGTTCCCCTTAGCTTAATCCTTTCCCCCACCGCATTACTTTCGCCAAAAAACGCTTGGGCGATCTTTGGGCCGATGACCGTCACTTTCCGGCGCGACTCAACTTCGGTCACGGTAAAAAAACGGCCAGAAGTCAGTTTTCCTCCCATCAGATCAAGAAAGTTAGCGGTCGCGCCGATCACTACCGGCGATTTAACGGCTTTTTTTCCATAATACAGGTCGCCGGTGCCGGGATTTAACGCGACGATATCCCTTATTTCCGGCACCCTACTCTTAAAATAAGCGATATCAGCGTAAGTGAATTTTGGGTTGGGCGGCGAACTGGCGTCTTTGCCGGCCGCTAAAACAAAAGAATCATAGCCCGCCCCCATATTTTTGATCTGGTCGGTCACATAAGTTTTTGCCCCTTCGCCGATCGTCACCAGGGTAATGACCGAAAAGATCCCAATGATCACTCCCAGCATCGTCAGGAAGCTCCGCACTTTGTTGGCCAGCAGAGAACGAACCGCTTGCTTCATGCTTTCCCAAATGAAAAAGATCATAAAATAATAATGCCCTCACCCCGTCCGCCTACGGCGGACTGCCCCTCTCCCATAGGGAGAGGGGCGGTTTTACATTGCCACCGGTAAAGGACTAATAGCCTCCTTAATTTTTTCTAAAACAATATTACTATTGTCTTCAATTTCCTGATTAGTAATCCTGATAAAATAAACGGACTTTGCTTCTATCTCCTGTTGCCTGACTTCGTCATATTCACGATGCATCCTATTTTCATGGATACTCCCATCGATCTCAATTGCCAATCTTTTCTCTGGACAATAAAAATCAACCACAAAGCCTTCGATTACATGCTGTCTACGAAACTTTAAACCCATAAAACTCCTATCTCTTAATAAAAGCCAAACTTTTTCCTCTGCTAAAGTTGCCTTCTTTCTCAGTCCCCTTGCAAATCTTTTCTTTATTTGTTTCATTGCACTATACCACCCCTCTCCCCCTGGGAGAGGGGCTGGGGGTGAGGGCTGCGTCGTCCCCTATACCTCATACCTCAAGGCCTCGACCGGGTCAAGGCGGGAAGCGCGCATCGCCGGATAGACGCCAAAAAAAGTCCCGACCAAAAAAGCCACCAAGCAGGCGATATAAACCGCGCCCCAAGCAATAACCGCCTGTAATTTTATCGCCGATAAGATGCCCCAGGCGGCCAGCGTCCCGATCAAAATGCCGATAAACGCGCCGCTCATGGTGATCAAAACCGATTCAAAAACAAATTGCAAAAAGATATCGCGGCTTTTAGCGCCGATCGATTTGCGGATGCCGATCTCCCGGGTCCTCTCGGTCACCGCTACCAGCATGATATTCATGATCCCGATCCCGCCAACAAGCAGCGAGATCGCCGCGATCGCGCTGACGATCCCGGTCATCGCGTTAAGGATATTATTGATGATGTCGATCAGCCCTTGCTGGGTATGGACATGGAAATCTTCTTTTTTATGCCGGGCGATCAGCGTTTTTTTTACTTCTTCGATCGCCTGGGGGACCTGTTTCTCATCATGCACTGTTAGGAAAAGCTCCCAGATCTTTTTAGTCCCTAAAACCAACTCCGAAAGCGTCGAGGGGATCAGCGCGAGATCATCCATGTCATACGTCATCATTGTCCCCTTCTCTTCCAGGATGCCGACCACCAGGAAACCGACGCCGTTTATCTTAATCCTTTCGCCAATCGGGGAAAAATTACCGAACAGCTGCCGGGCGACCGTCCGGCCGATCACCGCCACTCTTTTCCGCCCGGCTTCTTCGGCGGCCGAAAAAAAACGGCCTTCTACCGCCCGCTGTTTAAAAGCTTCGGGATAATCAGCCGAGATCCCCATGGTAAAACTGGGACTGTAAGTTTTTTTTCCGAAGGCCAGTCGGCCGCGGCCGATAAATTCGGGGACTAAATATTCCAGATTTTTAACCCTCTGCCTTAAATTGACAGTATCTTGATAGGTCAGGTTCAGCTCCGGCATGGACATCTCTTCCTTGCCGTTATGGATAGTCAGGCTGTTCGCCCCCACCCCCCAGGCCCCAACCTGATTGAGGATATAATTCTTCGAGCCTTCCCCCATCGAAACTAGGGTAATAACGGCAGCGACCCCGATAATGACGCCGACCGTTGTCAATAAAGAGCGGGTTTTATTGGAGATGATCGATTGAACCGCGATCTTGAACGGTTCAATTAAGTTTATCATCAGAAATAACCAGTCCGTCTTTCAAACGGATAATTCTTTTGCTATGGTTAGCGATCTCCTGGTCATGGGTCACAATGATCAAGGTGATCCCCTGTTTATTAAGCTCCTGGAAAAGGTGGATGATCTCTTCGCCGCTTTTGGAATCGAGGTTGCCGGTCGGTTCGTCAGCTAAAACTATTGAAGGTCCATTAGCCAGTGACCGGGCGATCGCGACCCTCTGGCTTTGGCCGCCGGAAAGTTCCGACGGTTTGTGGAACATCCGCTCTTTTAAGCCAACGGTCTCAAGCAATTTTGCCGCTTTGGCCCGCCGCTCGTCAAATTTTACCCCGGCGTAGATCAGCGGCAGTTCAACATTTTCAATCGCGTTCAATTTTGGCAAAAGGTTGAAGGTCTGGAAAACGAACCCGACCTTTTTATTCCTGATCTCCGCCAAGCTGTTGTCATCAAGCTCATCGACATCAACCTCATCGAGTAAAACGTGGCCTTTGCTTGGCCGGTCAAGGCACCCTAAGATGTGCATTAAAGTTGATTTACCGCAACCAGACGGCCCCATGATCGAAACAAACTCTCCCCGATTTATAGTTAAATTGATCCCCCGCAAAGCCTTAACTTCCACCGTTCCCATAAAATAGGTGCGGACCACCTGATCAACCCTAACCACTACTTTATCGCTCAATTTTTATCCGTCCTTTATTTTTAAGCTTGGCCACATTGCTGACCGCCACGATATCGCCAACCTTAACACCCGAGACCGCTTCTAAACTGCTGTACGAGCGGATACCTACTTCAACTTTTGTCTCCGCTACTCTTCCCCTATTAACTTTATAGACATATGAGGAGTCATCTTTAGCGATAACCGCTTCCCTGGGAAGAATTAAAGCTTGGTCATTGACCTTGGTCAAAATATCAACATTGACCGACATGTTCACTTTTAAGCCTTCATGGCCGCCGACAAACCTGATCTTGCAGGGAAAAACGTAAGATTCTTCGTCCATTTTCACCCGGCCGCCAACCTTGCGCAGTTCGGCGAGTGGCGCGATCCAATAGATCTCACCCATAAAAACCTTGTCGGGATAAACATCAGAAGTGATCCTGACTTTATCCCCCACTCTAACTGTCTCAATATCAATTTCATCGATCTGCGCTTCGACCCATGACCGATTGAAATTGACGACCACGATCGCCGGCATCCCCATCGGAACGGTCTCCCCTTTATCATAATTGATCTTGGCCACGATCCCTCCAGCCGGCGCGATCAACCGGGTTAAGTCATCAAATTCGGCTAAAGTTTGCGCGGCCTGAACCCGCGCTCCCTCTTTAACAAAAATATTTATGATCTTCCCGCCCATTTTCGGGCTTAGGTCATAAACCGGCGCGTCCACAAACCCGCTAACCGAAACGATCGCTTCTATCGTCCCCCGGGAAACCGCGATCGTTTTAATGGTTACAACATCTTTGTTCCACCATTTAAAGCCAAAATAAACAATAAGGAACGCGGCTAGCAGGCCCAATACGATCAAAACCCAACGCCGATCTTTTTTCATAATGTAAAAACCTCCTTGCCCACTACTTTATTGATCTTCGCTTTAGCCACTACCAGGTCAAACAATGTTTGTAAATAATTGATCTTAGCTTGGGTCAGCGCTACCTGGGCATCGATCACTTCAATGTTGGTCCCCGCCCCGGAATAATACCTAACACTTGAGGCCTTTAAACTCTCGTCAGCAAACCCGACCGCTTTCTGCGCTGAACCGATCGTTTCGCCAGCCGTCTGCAAATCCAAGAACGCTTCCCTGACTTCGAGCGCGATATTTAGCTTGATCTGCTCTTCGGTCGCTGTCTGGGCGGCAAGATTAGCCGAGGCCTCTTTAATTTTGTTGTGGGTCATCAAGCCATCGAACAGTGTCCAAGAAGCCACGCCGGTAACATTCCAGGAATTAACATCAGAATTAAAGCCGGTATAAGACTGACCCCGGTAGCCGGTCGATCCGGTCAAAAAGACTGTCGGCAAATAACCGGTCTTGGCCAATGTCACATCGTCTTCGGCCGTTTTCTTGGTCAGATCAAATTGCCGCCAGTCGGGACGGTAAGCATAGGCCTGGTCAAGCAAAGCATTAAAATCAACGGTTTTCGGTAAAACCGCGTTAACGTCTTCAACTAAACTAACCTCGGTCTCCATCGGCCGGGCCAAAATAATATTAAAAGAATTTTTGGCCAGCTCGAGCATGTTTTTTGCTTTGGTCAAAGATACTTCATAATTAGTGACCTGGACTTCCGCCCGAAGGTAATCTGTTTTAGCTACCACGCCATTGCGCTGCATCGTTTCAACCTGGGCCAAATGTGACCTGGCGCTCTTTAGGGATTCATCTTGCAGTTTTACGTACCTATCGGCCGCCAACAATTGGAAATAAGCGGCTGTCACATTATATTCTGTCTCCTGGATGGTTCTCCTTAGGTCTTCACTGGCGATATCTTTAGCTTTCCGCATCATCGCATAGCCGGGGAAAAGCCCAGCCACAAACAACGGCTGGTTAAAGGAAGCCGAGAGCGCTTTATTTGTATTAATTTCACTTGTCCCAACGATAAAATCATTTGTCACTCCACCGATCGTGAACTGCATGATCGACGGCTGGGTATAGGCGTTGCTGTAGCTCCCATCGATCTTAACTGTTGGGAAGAAAGCGCCTACCGCTTGGTTTAGCTTGGCTTCAGCCGCCGTTAATTTATTCTGCGCCGCCTTAACTGAAAAGTTATGGCGCAAAGCAATTTCGGTACTTTCTTTAAGAGTTAGGGCGGAAGAAGCCAGGGCTAAGATCAGCAGAATATAAGCAGCGGAAAATAGTATTTTTCTCATATGCGGTAATTTTACAACAAAACCAGAGAGAATAAAAGCGGTTAAACCACGTCGGTAACGCAGGTCCGGTAAAATTGGGTGTATTTGTCCTTGTCGGGGCCGGAACGCAGGGCGATCGCCGAACGGGGATGCATATTTAATACTCCGGTGACCATATATGGAATAATGTAACCCCATTCAATTTTTCCCCGCAAAGGGATCATCTCTTCTTCGATCACTTCCAAGACCGGTTCAAGCTTGAATTTTGGGTTTTTCAGGAAAGCCACCAGCAATTCCAGCGGGCAATTGCCGGGGCCGCGCCCGATCCCAAAGATCGTCGCGTCAAGATAATTAGCCCCTTTCCTGATCGCTTCGATCGTGTTGGCAAACCCCAGCTGTTGGTTGTTGTGCGTGTGGATGCCAACCTCGATCCCTTTCGGCTGTAAACATTTTTTATAAAGATTGACTAAAAAGTGGATCTGTTCGGAAAATAAAGCGCCATAACTGTCAACGATATAAACCGCCTTAACTGGTGATTTAGCTAATTCGCTCAAACCTTCTTCAAGATCGGGAATAAGGGCGGTCGAGATCGCCATGATATTAACAGTTGTTTCGTAACCCTTGGCATGAAAATGATTGGTGTAATCGATCGCCTTATCAATATCCTTGACATAACAGGCGGTCCGTATGAGGTCAACCGCGCTCTCCTTCTTAGGCTTGATCTCCTCAAGTTCCACCCGCCCGATATCTACCATAGTGGCAATCTTAGCGCCGTTCTCTACACCAGCGGTCATCTCCCGGATAAAGTCGTCATCGCAAAATTTGCTCCGGCCGAATTTATCGGGTGAATATTGTTTTTTAGAGAGCTGATAGCCTAATTCAACATAATCAACACCAGCCAGCGAACAGGCTCGGTAAACCGCCTTGACCAGTCTGTCTGAAAATTGGTGGTCATTGATCAACCCGCCGTCGCGGATCGTGCAATCGATAACTTTTATTTCTGGTCGGTACATCTCTTTATTATAGCCTATTTAGAGAAAAATCGGAAGTGGAAATCTATGGGGCTCGTGCTTCCATTATTATTCGCTAATCCTTCCAAATGCGTTTTTTTACTTCTATTTCTATTTCTTCGGTTGGATACATTTCATCTACAATTTCATCCGGTTCAAACCACAACTTTATCTCATGCTCCGCCTCCTCTTCATTCGCTGAACAATGAAGAACATTTTCAAACAAACCAGCGGAAGTTATTCTGCCATACTGCCCCCTGATGCTTGTCGGCTCTGCCAGCTCTGGATTTGTGACCCCGGCAAGCTGCCTCACCTTCTCAATCGCGTCCTCACCCCTATAAACAAAGACTAACACCCTACGATAGGGTTCGCCATGAAGTTCACCGCGAAGATAGCGGATCACTTCATCAAAAAAAGGCTTGTCTTTCAGATGCGCATAGTGCTTTTCTGCCAACTCCCTTGAAACCTGCGCGACTTTTGCTCCAACGATACGCAGCTTAGTCTCTGATAATCTGGTCAGGATGTTCCCAGTTAATGATTTTTTCAATCCATCAGGCTTGATCACAACTAATGTTTGCTGGAATTCTTCCATTATTATCCCCCTTTAAAAAATAGGCAAAGCCGGCCACATAAATTTTCTGGCCAACTTTAATTCGGTGTCAATTATATACCCTCGCGATATCTCCAGCAATAATTCAGATGTCAATTTGTCCCCTGTCGATTATTTCATGGATCAAAAAATCAATTAGCAATTTGCTCCCATGGATATCACTGGTTGTGGCAATTTTTATTCCAGGCTACCTTATTTTTCAACGACTTTCTCGACCTGCCACTCATCCGTAACCCAAAGACCAACGATATTAACTAAAGGTCTTAAACATTTCACCCTTTCCACCGCCTGGACAATTTGCTTTCTGTGCATTCCCTGATCAACCGGATTGCCTGCACAATCATGGTGCCCAACAACAAATACTTGGCTGGATCCGTGTTTTTTGACGGAAACGTCTATCTTTTTCAGTATATTTTCTATTGGGTATCTCTCATCCACAAGAATCCCGTTCATTCCGGGTTCTGTGATCATGTCAACATAATCAACACCATAATTATCTTTTATCCAGTGTATAACCGGCGATTGGACCCGGCCATCGATACAATTCAGGCAGGTGGCAAAACTCATTTCGTTAAAAGCTCAAGAATACTTAGATATTTTTTGGACGTTTCGGCTATTATCTCTTCAGGCAGTTCAGGTGCAGGCGGTTTTTTATTCCATTCCAAAGATTCAAGATAATCACGCACATACTGCTTATCGAAACTGGGTTGGCCTTTCCCCGGAGCGTATTCATCTTTTGGCCAGAACCGCGAAGAATCGGGAGTTAAGGCTTCATCAATAAGAATGATTTCTTCGCCAATTGTACCAAATTCAAACTTGGTATCAGCAATGATGATGCCTTCTGTTTCAGCATATTCGCTTGCTGTTTGATAGAGCGCAACGCTTAATTCTTTAAGTTTACTTGCCAGCGTTTTCCCAAGCTCTTTTTCAATGTATCCCTGGGTAACATTGATATCGTGCCCTACCTCTTCCTTGGTGGACGGGGTAAAAATTGGCTCTGGCAATTTGTCCGATTCCTTCAGTCCCGCGGGCAGCTTAATGCCGCAAACGGACTGGCTTTCCTGATATTCTTTCCAGCCCGAACCGGAAAGATATCCTCTAACCACGCATTCCACCGGCACGGCTTTCGCTTTTCTAACCAGCATGGATCGGTTTTCAAGTATTGGCTTATACGCCATTAACTCTTGAGGGTAATCATCCACATCAGCCGTGATAAGATGGTTGGCTATCAAGCCGCTGGTATATTCAAACCAGAATAAAGATAGTTTCGTTAAGACTTCGCCTTTATGAGGTATTTCCGAGGGTAAAACCACGTCAAAGCAGGAAATACGGTCCGTCGAAATGACTAAAAGTTTGTCGCCTAAATCATAAACATCCCTGACTTTACCTCTTTTAAATAAATCTATCTCGGTAAGATTAGTTTTGCGCAAGGTTTTTTCAGCCATTTAAGCTCGCCTCCTTTTTATTTTAAATATTCGGCTAAGAGATTTAATTCATCCCGCAATTCCCAGGGAAGGCGCTGCCCGAAAGTCTCGAATATTTTGCGGATGTCTTCAATTTCCGGCCCCCATTCCTCTATTTTTACCTCAAATAGTTTTGCCAGCTTATCTTGCGGAATATCTAGACCGGTTAAGTCAAGGTCTTTCATTTCGGGAATCAAGCCTATCGGTGTTTCTTTCGCGTCAACCTTATTATTGGCTCGATCAACTATCCATTTTAAGACCCGAATGTTCTCGCCAAAACCCGGCCAGATGAATTTGCCCTTATCGTCAACTCTAAACCAATTAACGGAGAAAATTTTAGGGGGGTGGGATAATTTATTTCCAAAGTTAAGCCAGTGGCCAAAATAATCTCCCATATTGTAGCCGCAGAAGGGAAGCATAGCCATCGGGTCTCTGCGCAACACTCCCTCCTGATGAATGGCCGCGGCGGTCGTTTCCGATCCCATCCTCGCCCCCAGAAAAACCCCATGCCGCCAATTAAGACTTTCAACTACTAGGGGAATAAGGCGGGTCCTTTTCCCGCCAAATATAATGGCCGAGATCGGTACCCCCTTAGGATTGTCAAATTCAGAAGATAATGTGGATGAATGGGTAATAGAAACGGTAAAGCGAGAATTCGGATGAGCCACTTTCGTTCCCGAAGCTTTATCCCAGCGCTTCCCCTGCCAATCCAGCAGATTCTTTGGCACCGGGCCATCCATCCCTTCCCACCACGGCTCATTGGTATCTAAATTTAATCCTGTATTGGTAAAGAGCGTGGGATAGAACGGCCCTTTCTTCAAGGATCTCAACATGTTAGGATTAGTTTTCATTGATGTTCCCGGAGCCACGCCAAACAAGCCAACTTCCGGATTAATCGCCCAGAGTCGCCCATCGGGACCAATGTTCAACCAAGCAATATCATCTCCCAGCGTCCAAACTTTATAACCGGGAAGCGCCGATTCCAACATCGCCAGGTTGGTTTTACCGCAAGCGCTGGGAAGGGCAGCTGTCACATAGGTAACGTTGCCTTCCGGATCTTCTATCCCAATGATCACCATGTGTTCTGCCAGCCAGCCTTCTTTCAGCCCCAACCAGGAAGCAATCCTCAAAGAAAAGCATTTTTTACCGAGCAGAGCGTTACCCCCATAACCGGAACCAATGCTCCAAACAAATTGCTCATCAGGAAAATGCATGATAAAGCGCTTATTGGGATCGAAATCCCCAACCGAATGCAGCCCTTTAACAAAATTGTCCTGATTCCCTATCTTATCTAAAACATTCTTTCCCATGCGAGTCATGATCCTCATACTGATCGCAACGTAAGACACGTCTGTAAGTTGGATACAGGCTTTAGCGTAGGGAGAATCAGGATGGCCCATCATGTACGGCAGGACATACATTGTTCTGCCTTGCATACAACCATCTGAAAGTTTGGTCATCAACTGCTTGGCTTCTCGTGGCTCCATCCAATTGTTGTTCGGCCCAGCCAGATCTTTATCGGGGTGACAAACATAGGTCAGGTGTTCGGTCCTAGCCACATCGGTAGAATGACTCCGGTGAAAATACGAATTCGGCCAGGCCTTTTGGTTTAATTCATGAAAGATCGGATTATCGCCGATCTTTTCTTCTTTCATGCCAATCTCGACAAGTTTATGAGCTTCCTCTTCCGATCCGTCGCACCAGTAAATTTTGTCCGGTTTGGCCAGTCTTGCCTGCTCTTCAACCCATCTTTCAACTTGTGTAACCATGTTCCCTCCTTAAAAAACAAAAAAGCCAACACATTTTTTCTGTGTTGGCTTACATTTCAACAGACTCCCCGCGCATAAATTAGGGCGTCCTTTGACCTATCTGCCTGAATCTACCTAATGATAAAGGATTCTTATTTTTTCGTCAAGCGAACTTTTCTTCAATATTTTCTGAAACAGCAAAAATGATAACACGTTCCCCAACGCTTGTACTTATATCGGTATGCAGGCTGATTACCTTGGCGCCGGTTATATCAGCAATTATTTGCTCCAAAAGGACCTTGGCGTCTTCAAGCAGTCTAATGCGAACCTGTTTGATCAATAATTTGCCTTCCTGGCTCTTTGCCAATTGCTGTTCCGCTAGAGTCAAAACACCTTTAAGGCGCACAAGAACCATATCCTGAATAAGAAAAGCCCTCACTTCCTTGGGGCCTCTCCCCATATATTCCTGCTCGAATTTAATGAAGGCCTTACTTATTTCGTCCTCAGTTTGGCCTTTGGTTTTCTTATTCATATTCATAATTTGTTAAGCAGCATTCTTGTTTTCGAGGCTTCTTTCACGATCTTCTTTGCCAAAGCCACAGCGCCGACAGCATCAAGGCTATAGGTCGCGCCGATCCGGTCGGCATAACCTTGGGTCACGACCGCGCCGCCGACCAACAGAGGGATATCAAGCCCTGCGGCCTTGAGTTCATCTTTCACTACGCCCATTTCCACCATTGTCGTGGTCAATAAAGCGGAAAGCGCAATTGCATTCGGTTTTTCTTTTTTGGCCGCGGCGATAATTTTCTCCGGCGGGACATCCTTCCCTAGATCAATAACGATAAAACCATGGTTTTCGAGCATCATTTTAACGATGTTCTTGCCAATGTCGTGAATATCACCTTTGACCGTGGCTAGAATGACTTTGCCAGTTGATTTAGTCTCATCTTTGGGGATTCGCGCTTTACATAACTCAAAACCGCTCGCCATCGCTTCGGCCGCTTCGATCACTTGCGGCAGATAAAATTCTTTTTTATTGAACTTTTTGCCAACGACTTCCATCCCCGGGATCAAACCTTCATCAATGATCTTCTGCGGTTTCACTTTTTTTTCTAATGCTTGCGTAACAAGGGTAATAACCGCTTCCTTATTTCCCTGGATGACCATTTTCTCAACTTCTTTTAAAGCCGTAAATTTTAATTCTTTAACCACAACCTCACGTTTCTTCTCTCCGGGTAGCCCTAGCCTCCGCACCTTATCCACTTCCGCCTTAAACGCTTTTAGCAACTCTTCTCTACCTTCTGCCTTTTTCCCCTTTCTTTGTCCATCGCCTGTGCCTATCGCCTTTTTTATTTCTTTGTCGGTTACATCAATGATCGCGCCGTCAAGGCCATAGGCGATCGCTAGCTTCAAATAAAGAGCATTGATCTTTGAACGGCCGGGCAGTCCATGCGAAACATTGCTAACGCCTAATATAGTTCGCACGCCAAATTGGGCTTTGACCAGCGGAATGGCCTTGAGCGCTTCTAAACAACCGGTGATCCCCACCCCGGCGGTCATGACCAGATTATCAACATAAATATCTTCTCTTTTTATTCCCAATGCCGCGGCCGACTGGATGATCCGTTCCGCGATCCGCAAGCGATCGGCAACATTCTCCGGCATTCCCCGTTCATCAAGCGCCAGGGCAATAATGGCCGCTCCGTATTTTTTGGCTAAAGGCAGGACTCTTTCGAGCGTCTCTTTTTTTCCGTTAACAGAATTAAGGAGTGCCCGACCACAAAAAGTTTTGAGTCCCATTTCGAGAGCCGCCACGCTTGGGCTATCTATCGAAAGAGGCAGATCCGAAGTCGCTTGGACTGTTTTCACCCCTTTTCCCATCACTTTCGATTCAATGACATCGGGAACAGAAACATTAACATCTAAAAGATCGGCGCCAGCTTTTGTCTGGTCAACCGCTTCCTGCCTGATTATTTGGGTTTTCCCCTCTTTAATTTCCGCTTGAAAGATTTTCCTGCCGGTCGGGTTTATCCTTTCTCCGACCAGTACAGGAACGCCAGGCTTCACTTCAACAATCCTAGTCCGGCTAGCAAATTTTGGGTTTTGGATTTTGGATTTTATTTGGATTTTGGATTTTGGGATTTGGATTTTTACTTCCCTGATGTGTCCCGGATTCGTCCCACAACACCCGCCAATGATCTTGACGCCTAACTTCGCAAATTTAACCGCAAACGAGCCAAACTGTTTTGGCGTCATTTTATAGACCGCCTTATCGCCAACTAATTCCGGCATCCCGGCGTTCGGCATGACCATTACTGGCAGATTAGAAACCGCTTGATATTTTTTCACGACTCGAAGGAGACCTTCAGGACCAGTTGAACAATTAGCGGAAACAATATCGATCCCTAAAGCTTCAAGGACGACGACTGCCGCTTCCGGCGGTGTGCCGTAAATCGTCTTTTCCCCATCATCAAAAGTCATACTGGCAATGATCGGCAATTTAGTTTCATTTTTGGCCGCGATCACTGCCGCTCTCATCTCTTGCAGGTCAGAGATCGTTTCGATCGATAAGGCATCAACCCCCCCCTCTTCCAGCGCCTTCGCCTGCTCAGCAAAGATCTCATAGGCCTGATCAAAGGTTATTTCTCCCAATGGCTCCAGCATTTTTCCAAGCGGGCCGATCGATCCGCAGACAAAACCCTTTGCCCCGATCGCTTCCCTGGCAATTTTAGCCGCCGCGATATTAACTTCTCTAACCTGGTCGCCTAAATAATAATCGGATAATTTTAGCTTATTAGCGCCAAATGTATTAGTTTCAATAATATCGGCTCCAGCTTTCACGTAACCCTGGTGGACTTCCTTAACCTTATCTGGATTTTTAAGATTTTGCGCGTCAAAACATTCTTCTGGCCGAACACCCCTGTTCATCAGCTCCGTCCCCATCGCGCCGTCAATAACCAAGATCTTTTTATTTAATTCTTCTAAAAACCTATTCACCGGGAATCCTCCTCATCACATACGCGTCTTCACCATCAGCATAATAAGCTTTTCTGGTACTGATCACTTCAAACCCATATTTCTGGTAGATCTTTTTGGCCGATTCATTCGACACTCTAACTTCCAAGAAAAACACTTCATCTTCATTCAAAACATGCTGCATCAATCTTTTACCGACGCCTTTACCACGATAATTCGGGTCAACCGCCATATTTATGATATGGACTTCGTCCAATATTTTTTCCACGCCAATGTAACCAACGATCTTTTCATCGTCTCTTGCAACCAAGTATTTGTGTTCATCTTCCCTAAAAACCGCTTCCGGCTTGGGAAAATTAAAAGAATTCTTTTCAATCGCTACAACCGCCGGGATATCCTTATCTTTCATGGGAGTAATAGTGATCATAGTAGATAAAATTATAGCATAAACTAATAAAAGCTGATTACAATATAAAACCCCACAATTAATTGTGGGGTTTTACCCTTCTCTTATGTTAATGATTAAAAGATCTAGTCTTTAACAACCACTATCCATTCTTTTATTAGTTCTTCAAGTTTTCCCATCGGGATCGCACTAAGAGAAGGATCCCCTAACCGACACTCTTGCATAGCGGTTAAAGCCGCGTAAAGGTGGGAAGAAATTGAATTTTTTTCTCCAGACCGATACTCATGTTCCTCATCCCGATAAGTTAAAGAACCGACAGGACTAATAACCGCAGCATTGCCAGTAACAAATGCCTCATCTGCTTGCATCGCTAAGGCGATCGGCACCTGTGTTTCCTCTACTTCATAACCGAGCAATTTGGCAATTTTTATCACGCTGTCCCTGGTCACTCCCGGCAAGATCGTTCCAGAATCTAAGGCAGCAGTAAAAAGCTTCTTGTCTTTTACAATAAAAAAGTTGCCTGAACCTAATTCTTCAACATATGTTTTGGTTAACGCGTCAATATACAAGTTTTCATTAAACCCTGCGCTTTTAGCCGCCATTTGTGCTTTTAAAGCTGTAATATAATTAGCCGTAGCTTTAACATTTCCTGTCCCACCCGGCCAAGCCCTGGGAACTTCTTCTTCGATCCGCAAAGCTATAGTTGGAAGAGTTGCCCCTTGAGCTAATTTATAATAAGGTCCAACTGGGCTGACAAAACAAAGGTAGGTTTCTTCTCCAGACGGTAAAACTCCGAGCTGAGGTCCAGCACCAAAAATTAACGGCCTAATATATACAGCCGCTTTAGTTCCGGCTGGCGGAAGAATGCTTTCATTAGCTAAGACTACCGCTCTAATAGTAGCCAAAAATTCATTAATTTTAATCGGCCGAATTAATAAGCGGCCTGCTGTCCTGGCAAATCGTTTTGCGTTCTCTCCCCACCTAAACCCTAAAATTCTTCCTTGAGGATCAGGATAAGCCTTCATCCCTTCCCAACCAGATTGCCCGTAATGCAAGGCTTGCATTGCCGGATTAGCAATAATATCTTGGCAGGAAAACAAATAGCGGTCAGTCTCCATCATTTGCCAAGGATCTTTAGCCGCTTTTCTTCGGAAAAACATATTGTCGCAGGGATGCAAACCGAAAGGAAGCTTCGCCCAATCAATTTCTTCTACTGCCACAGGAGCAAATCGATCTAACATTCCCTGTGTAGATTGCAAGAATTGTTCTGCCCAATCTTGAACTTGTGGGCCACCTAAAACTGGCGACCAACTAGTAGGATTTAATGTATGGTCAAGTAAAGCGGGGGGAACATCATCAATTCTTCCTCTAATTGTTCCGGGCTTGCCACTTATATTAACATGATAAGTAACACCAACTTGTTTATCTCTTAATTTCTCAACTAATAATTCATTGCCAACTTTTCCATGAGGACGAAATCCTTGAAGTTGTTTTCCTGTTGTTTCTAGTCTTCTAACCGTCAATTTGCCCATTTTTATTTTCCCTCTCTTTATTATTTTTCAGACTACAAGAGTATATCCAAGCTTAGTTAAAAAAATTTCACCCTATTTTTTTTTAGGCGCGTTAGCGGTTATATTCGCGGATATTCGGCTGGTGGGAATAATTGGGGACAAGCGTCAGCGGATCGGCAACTTGGCCGGCTTTGATCAGCGGCAAGCCTAGTTTGGCAACATTAATCCCGTACGGCTGCGAATGTGTTTCGTCGGCAAAATGATAGTTGGCGCCTTTAACTTCTTTAAATTCCTTGGTCGCTCCAACCAACCAAATATCACCAGAAATGTTTTTGATTTTATCTAACAGGCCAACAAACTTACAGACTTGATCCTCAGTCACTCTTCGCAAAGCTCCCCCCGAAGCGCCAAACATCGCTACATTATATTCATCATGCCTGGCGTCCAGGATAACCATCATCGTCCCTTCAATATCTATTATATTGTAGGCGATCGCTTCCAGGGTGGAAATCCCAACGATCGGGATCTTTAAGGTTTGAGCGAGTGTTTTGGCCATGGCTAGTCCACCACGCAAGCCGGAATATGAGCCGGGGCCTTGCGTCACGGCAACTCCATCGAGCTGTTTGGGGTCGACACCAGCTTCTTCAAGGTAAAAAACCAGTTTTTCAGCTTGGGGATTGGCCATGGTCGTTTCGACCAAAACTTTTTCCTCATCGATCAAGCCAAGGCTGATTACTTTAGTCGCGCTGCTAAGCCCGAGGATACGCATATTTCCCTTTCGTTTTCTGACAAAGTTTTTATTTCGATCTTCTGGGCGCCGCTAGGGAGCAGCTCTTTTAACTTTTCCGCCCACTCAACCACGCAGACCCCATCTCTTTTAAAATATTCTTCCACTCCTAGATCTTCAATGTCACTTAAATTATCAAGCCGATAAAGGTCAAAGTGAAAAAACGGCAGTCTGCCCTGATATTCGTTAATGATAATAAAAGTTGGCGAAGTGACGTAATCTTTGACCCCTAACCCCTCCGCGATCCCCTGGATCAGCGTCGTCTTCCCCGCCCCTAACTCTCCGGTCAAAGCTAGAACCTCACCAGGCAATAAAAAAGCGCCGATCTTTTTGCCCAACTGGACAGTTTCGTCAGCGCTTTTTGTTATTAGTTTACCAGCGCTCGTAGTCGTCGTAGCCGCCGCTCCTTATCTCTTTGAACCCTGGCAGCTCATCGTCATATTTATCGCCGACGCCGCCTTCGACTTTGCGTTCTTCAAAAAGGGATTCGATCCTCTTTTCTAAAACCGGGTGAACCGCCGCTGGAGCGATCTCTTTGAGCGGCTTCAAAACAAACAGCCTTTCGTGCATCAAGGGATGGGGGATTTGCAGTTTTTCATCGGAAACTATCTCATTGCCGTAAAGCAGGATGTCAATGTCGATCGTCCGCGGCCCCCACTCCATCTCTCTTTCCCGGCCTAGCGCGGTTTCTATCTCTTGGCAAACTTCAAGGAGTTTTTCCGGCGGCAGCTTTGTCCTGATCTCGATCGCCGCGTTGATGAACGGCGGCTGGTCTACTCCCCCCTCTGCGTCGGTCTCATAATTAGCCGATTTTTTGGCGATCTGGATATTGGGATTCTTTTCAAGTAAAAACAACGCTTGTTCAATATATTCTTCCCGGTCACCAACGTTGGAACCAATACCAAGATAAACCGTAACCGGCCCGCTCACCCTTTTTTTTGCCTTACCTTTCTTGAGCATCTTTTTTGTTTTTATTTTTTTGGCCTTTGTTTTTTTTGCCTTGACTTTCTTTTTCGCCATAACTTATCTCCTTCCTTTGATCGCTTCCACCATTCGGACAACCCGAATCGTCTCTTTAACATCATGGACACGAACGATATCGACCCCATTAATCACCGCGACGGCCACCATAGCTAGCGTCCCCTCAAGCCTCTCCTTTACCGGCAATCCCAAAACTTGGCCGATCGTGGCTTTCCGCGAGGGACCAAGTAAGACCGGACAGCCTAAACCCTTTAATTCCCTAAGCCTTCGTAAAATTTCGAGATTCTGATCAGCAGTTTTGCTAAAACCTAGCCCTGGATCTACAATAATTTTCTCATGTAGTATACCAGCATTCTTTGCGATTGCAAGACCCTCTTCAAGGTGGCCAGCCAGCTCACCCATCAAGTCGTGATATTTGGTTTTCTGCTGCATATTGGCTGGCGTCCCCCGCATATGCATAAGGCAAACCGGAACTTGATATTTTGCCGCTACCCCGGCCATTTTTTTATCGAACCGCAAGCCGGAAACATCGTTCACCATTTTGGCCCCGGCCTCAAGCGCCGCCTTTGCAACCTCAGCTTTTCTCGTATCGATCGAAACAACAACTTTCTTATGTTTGGCTAATTTCTTAATGATCGGCAAAACTCGATCGATCTCTGCTTTGGCAGGAACAGCAGTCGCTCCCGGCCTTGTCGATTCACCACCAATATCGATTATCTCTGCCCCTTCAGCGATCATCTCGTCCGCCTTTTTGACTGCTGTTTCCAGGTTGAAGTATTTCCCCCCATCAGAGAATGAATCAGGCGTCACATTTAATATTCCCATCACTTTAACTTTACGGTCATTTTCAGCATAATTTTTTAAGACGGTGCTAATTTCCAAGGCAATTGCCGGCAGGCCAAATTGATGCTGCTTTAATTTATTAACTAATTGGTTTAATTGCCTAAGCGTCCCAAAAATCAAAACATCCGACTGTTTAGCCGAATGGTCGATCACGCCATAGGACGTGGCCGCCTCCCCACCCAAAGACAGGATCTCTTGTTTAATAATGTTAGCGGGGATCGGTTTAATGGTTGACAACTTAATGACCTTAAAATCGGCCTTGTCCGACATGATCTTGATGCCAGCCGGATCACAGCCAAGCCGCCGCATCTCTTCTTCTGGTGAAGTGGTAATTATCCTGGGGATCATAGGAGTTCTAATTTCACGATCTTTTGGGTCTGGTCGCTCACCTTGGCTCTGTCATCTATCCTTTTGCCGGCCACCCAAACAATTTTACCGACGCTTTCGACGATCGGAACCCTGTCCCTTTCGTCGGCCGGGAGCTTTTCATCAACAAAAAAATCTTGCAGTTTTTTGCTCCCCTTAACACCTAGGGGGATAAACCGGTCGCCCAGCCGCTTGCTCCTCACAAAGACTTCTCGTCTCAGGGAACTGTAATCAACGAACGCGGCCTGGTCGCCGGCTTCAAAGTCAACTTTATCAACAAAATTCCCCCGCAGCGTCTTCCCGATCTCTTCGATCTTCACTTCACCCGGAATATTAAGCGGATAATTGAACGGGCGGACAACTTTCCTTACCGGCTTGTAGCGGCTGATCTTAACCGCCCCTTTTTCACCGCTGACAAAGATCCCGTCCGGCAAGTTAAATTCCCACCGCTCGCTCTTGTTAAGTTTCTCAATGATCTCTTTAATATGGTAAAAAGTGATCTGGGCTAGGTCGCCCTTAACTTTTTCGACCGCCAACCGAAGCAAATAACGGACAATGGTCGGGCTAAGCCGCCTTAATTTCTCCAAGCTAAGCTTGATCTCACCCATTTCATCGTTCATCATCACTTCTGGCAAAAGCTCGGCCGCCTTGTTCTCTAAATACATGTTATCTTCCGTCAAAAGAAGGATCGTCTGTAAAATTATCTCTTTAATATTTAAATTGTAGATCCGCAGCTGGGGGACCAACTTGAGCCGGACAGAGTTCCGTATATATTTTGATTCATAGTTGGTATGGTCTCGCCGCGGGACTAATTTCAAAGCGCCAACGTAATCTTCGATCTCCCTCCGCCAAACCTTGATCAGCGGCCGGACGATCGTCCCCCTCTTTGCCGGAATGCCGCACAGGCCCCGGAGTCCGGCGCCGCGCAACAACCGCATTAAGAAGGTTTCAATGTTATCATCAGCCGTATGGCCGACCGCGATCTTTTTAGCCCCGATCTTTTTTGCCGTCCGCTCAAAAAAGTCGTACCTGGCAAAGCGGGCCGCTTCTTCTATCCCCATTCTTTCGCGCTCCGCTAAAGCGGCAATATCGACCGCTTCAACGGTGACCGGAACCGCTAATTTTTGGGCCAGGTTTTCCACGAACCGGACATCAAGCTCGGCGTCACCCCGGCGCAACATATGATTTAAGTGGGCAACATGGAGAGAAATGCCCAGCTCCTGCCGAAGGGCATGGAGTAAATTAAGGAGAGCGACCGAATCTGGCCCCCCTGAAACCGCGACCAGCACCAGGTCCTTGGGGACAAACATCCGGTATTCTTTAATTGCTTCTAAAAATTTTTCTTTGATCATTGGAATAACTTAAAAGTTTCACCTTGAAAAGCCCTTTGGCCGCAATAAACCGCGTAACCCCAAGCGACCGCGCTAAAAAGGACTTCAAAGACCTCAAGATATGGGATGTAATAAATACTCCACAATAATTTGATCAGGGACCTAAGCGTAAAAAAACCAATAAATATCCAGGTCCACAAAACCAAAGCTTGCCTGGCATGGTAATTGTTCTTTTCGGTCAAGACCTGGTAAAGGGACGGGATCCAAAAAATATAGGCAAATAATGCTTTTAAATCGCGTTTCATGTTAATATGCCGGGGGCCAGGATTTCCCGATGGTGAATTTATCAATGAACATCGGGATCCCGACGGCTCCACAATTATATATCATAATGAGCGTCGGGAGAACTGGCGACCTCAGATTCCTCTAAATCTCGACTTTCGACCTTGTCGAAAGTCGGGGCTTATGAGTCCCATCGTCCCGTTTTCCTCGATCATTGTTATTGCAATGCCGGGGGCCAGGATTGAACTGGCGACCTCGGGCTTATGAGTCCCACGCTCTAGCCAACTGAGCTACCCCGGCATTGCAAATAATAAACCCAGGAAACGGGATCCCGATATTCCTTATTATTTATGTGTAATTATGAACATCGGGACTCTAGCCAACTGAGCTACCCCGGCATAAATTTAGGATAACATAAGTAAATCCTTATTGCAATAATCCGGGGTCGATGCTAAAATAAGGCCACATAGGGGGATAAAACATTGTCAGAAAATGTCAGGATTATCGTAATTGACGACGAACCATCGGTCTTAGAGTCCTTTAAAATGATCCTTAAGATCAAGGATTATGAAGTCTCCACTTTCCCGGATGGCCCCTCTGCTTTGGCCGGGCTGGAAAAAGACAAGTTTGACATCGCTTTTATCGATTATAAGCTCCCCGGCATGGATGGTTTAGAAGTATTAAAGAAACTAAAAGAGACCGACCCTTCAATTGAAGCGATCATCGTTACCGCTTACGCGACCGAATCTTCACATGCCAACGCCATTACCCTAGGCGCTTTGGAATATCTCCGAAAACCATTCTTAATGGAAGAAATTTACGAACTGGTTGAACGAGGTCTCCGCCGCCGCCGGAACAAATCGATCCGCAAAGAAGGCGGCTCCGCTCCCATCGGCGGGATCCACTAATCTTGTTTACCCGCCGGAGGCGGGGCGGCCGATTTCCAGCATTCTGTTAATTGAAGCTGAAGCTTTAACTCTAATATTTTCCGGAACTGTGACAACATTTTTCATCTCTTCCAGCGCCCAAAGGATTTTTTCTAGATTGATCATCTTCATATTAGGACAAACAGCTAATTCGGTCACCGGATAGAATTTTTTATCTGGATTCTCTTTCTGTAACCGATAAATCATTCCAGTCTCCGTGCCAACAATAAACTCTTTGTTTTTGCTCTCTTTAACATATTTCATCAGCCCTTCAGTTGATAGCGCAGCATCGGCAGCCTCAATTACTTCCGGTCGACACTCGGGATGAACGATCACACTTGCTCCTGGCCACTGGACCCTGGCCCCTTGAATATGTTCCAGCAGAATCTTGGCATGGGTTGGACAGTAGCCTTCATAAAGGATCAGTTTTTTATCGGGGTTTTGTTTTTGCGCGAACGCCCCCAAATATTTATCGGGAACAAATATAATCTCGTTGTCTAGCAAAGAATGGACAACCTTGCCGGCGTTGGCAGAAGTACAGCAAACATCCGACTCAGCTTTGACTTCGGCAGTCGAATTGACATAGCAAACAACGGGGGCTTTTGGATTTTGCTTTTTAAGATTTCGGAGTTTTTCAGCGGTGATCATATCGGCCATTGGGCAACCGGCCCGGAGTTCCGGTAAAACAACTTTTTTATCCGGGGAAATTATAGCCGCTGTCTCGGCCATAAAATTAACGCCGCAGAAAATAATTACTTTGGCTTCCACTTTCCCCGCCTGGATCGAAAGCCCCAGCGAATCGCCAACATAATCGGCAATATCCTGCACTTCCGGCAATTGGTAATTATGCGCCAGTATTACCGCCTGACGCTCTTTTTTCAACTTTAATATATTGCTAACTAATGAGTCCGCCACCTAACACCTCTTCTCCTTCATAGAATACCACTGACTGACCGGGAGTGACCGCTCGCTGGGGTCCTTTGAATTCAACCTTCATCTTACCGACAGACAATGGCGTGATCACCGCTGGAGCTTCTTTAGAATTATAACGGATTTTAGCCCCTACTTCGAGCGCTCCAGCCGGCCATTCACCGGAGATAAAAGAGACTTGATCGGCAATTAATTCCCTTCGCAGCAAATCATCATTATCCCCAATCACCACTTTATTGTTCTTGGCGTCTAAACTAATAACATATTTCGGTTCTCCCCGGTGCGCTCCAATTCCTTTTCTCTGCCCGATCGTATAAAAAACAATGCCTTCATGCCGGCCAACAACCTTGCCGGTTTTATCGACAATGTCGCCAGGTTTAACGACAGCCGGGATTTTCTCTTTCAAAAACCGCCCATAATCATCATCTGCAATAAAACAGATCTCCTGGCTCTCTTTCTTCTCCGCCACCGGCAATTTATATTTTTTTGCCAGCTTCCTCACTTCATCCTTCGTCATCTCCCCCAACGGAAATAACGTCTGCGCCAATTGTTCTTGCGTCAATCGATAAAGAACGTAGGATTGGTCTTTGCGGGAGTCCAGGCCTTTAAGCAAGGTCAAGGGATTAGGGGGTAGGGAGTAGGGAGCAGAATATATTTTTTTACTCCCCTCTATCCCCTTACCCCTAACCCCTACCCTCGCGTAATGCCCCGTCGCAATATATTCAGCCCCAAGCTCCCGCGCTTTTGCCAACAGATGATCGAACTTCAAGAATTGATTACAGCGAATACAAGGATTTGGCGTCCGGCCAGCTTTATATTCAGCAATAAAGTCTTGAATAACGGTCTTTTCAAAGTCAGCTTTGAAATTTAAAACATAATGGGGAATTCCCAGTTTATCGGCCACTTTTTTGGCATCATTGGCCGCTTCCGCGCTGCAGCAGCTCCGGTCAGAAGCATTGGTCGTACAATATAAGCTCATCGTCACGCCAATGACGTCATGCCCTGCTTCTTTCAACGTCGCCGCCACGACCGAGGAATCAACGCCTCCCGACATGGCAACTAGGATCTTTTTATTTTGCGTGAAATTTTTTAACATTCTTTCGATAATAAATTATAGCAGAAAGGAGCTTATTTAATGTACGTAGGATTAGGATCTGTTGGCAGAAAAATATATCATACGATTCCACAAGTAGCGCGACCCATGGTCAGAAAGGCCTTTGCCCTTTTAAATAAAGGGATTTTTTATCCCCCTCTCCCAGAAGAAAACAGCGCTAATCTTTTAAATTTTACTTCCCAAAATCACGGTATAAAACGCGAAGCCCTGGAAGCCGCGGTTAAAGCGGCCGGTTTTAAAAGCGTCTGGGAGGTTAAGGCTTGGATGCACGCCATCGATAACGAATATGATCCGGCGATCGCCGATTTCAGCGCCAGCTTTCAACCAGGCAAAGAAGCCAAACTGGATAATATCCGATCTAATGTACCAAGAAATAATTTTGGATACGTTGTCTTTTGCATTTTTATCAGCCGGATATTTAATGATAACCGATCAGCCATTAGGACCTTCTCTGTTTCCGCTTTAACTAGCCATGGCAAAGATTTGTTCGCTAAGGCAGAGAAAAATAAATTTATTAGGCAGGTCTCTTCCGACTTTGGCAGAATGACTTGGTCGGTTATCGCCAATCCTCTGGAAGTAGCAAAATATAGGATCTCCAATTTGCCATTAGCTGTCAGACAAGCTATCGCCGATTTAAATTAATGGCCGTGGTCTTCGAGCGGCTCTTCGTGGGGCTTAAATCCGGGGAGTCCCTTCCCCGTCGTCTTCTTTAAGTAATCGTCGATCGCCGCCTTGACCGCTTCTTCGGCCAGAACAGAGCAGTGCATTTTTATCGGCGGGAGACCGCCTAAAGCTTCCGCTACCGCTTTGTTAGTAAGAGATATCGCTTCTTCTAGCGACTTCCCTTTGATCATGTCGGTCGCCATCGAAGAAGTCGCGATCGCCGCGCCGCAGCCAAAGGTCTTAAACTTAACATCCGTAATGATATTGTCTTTAACTTTTATATACATTTCCATGATGTCGCCGCAAACGGGATTCCCGACATGGCCAATGCCGTCGGGATTTTCCATCTCCCCCACATTGTGCGGGTTTTTAAAGTGTTCCATTACCTTATTACTATAGCCAGCCGGCATATTATTTCCCCCCTTTTTTGTATAACGGCGACATCGCTCTTAGCTTTGCCACAATTTCCGGCAAAGTTTTAATGATTTTGTCGATCTCTTTCTCTGTTGTCGCTTTGCCAAGGGAAAATCGCAGCGAACCGTGGGCCGCTTCGTGGGAAAGCCCGATCGCCAGCATAACATGAGAAGGTTCAAGAGAACCAGAAGTGCAAGCTGAACCGGTTGAGGCCGCGATCCCCAGCATATCAAGATTAAGGAGCATCGATTCCCCTTCAACATAACGAACGCTGATATTTACATTGTTCGGCAAGCGCAGGGTCGGATGGCCGTTTATATGCGTGTCAGGAATTTTTTCTAGTAATCCTTTGATCAATTTATCTCGCAACACCGTTAGTTTTTCGCTTTCCGCTTTCATTTCTTGCCCTGCGATCTCCGCCGCCACGCCAAAACCAACGATCCCCGGCACGTTTTCGGTCGAACCCCGCCGCCCTTTCTCTTGCGCCCCACCATGGATAAGGGGAGTCAACTTCGTCCCTTTCTTAATGTAAAGAACCCCTACCCCTTTTGGGCCATATAACTTGTGGGCCGAGATCGATAAAAGATCAACGCCAAGCTCATTAACATTGGTCGGAATATGTCCCGCTGTTTGGACCGCATCTGTGTGAAAATAACTCCGAACTCCCAACTCCCTGCTCCTAATTTTGATCGCCTTCGCAATTTCCGCGATCGGCTCGATCGTCCCTATTTCATTATTGGCCTGCATAATAGAGACTAAAATAGTTTTATCAGTGATCGCATTTTTTACCGACTCGGGACTGACTACCCCATACTTATCAACTGGCAGATAAGTAATCTCAAATCCATACTTCTTCAAGAATTCACAACATTCCAAAACCGCGTGATGTTCGATCGCCGAAGTAATAATGTGGTTCCCTTTGTCCTTATTGGCAAAAGCGACGCCTTCGATCGCAAAATTATCGGCTTCCGTCCCGCCAGAAGTAAAAACGATCTCCTCTGTCTTACAGGCTAACAAACTAGCCAACTGCTCCCTCGCCTTCTCTATTGCCGCCTTGGTCTCTTGGCCAAAATAGTGGATGGAAGACGGATTGCCATATTTGTCCGCAAAATATGGGAGTATCGCCTCGATGGCTCGAGGATCAGTCGGGGTTGTCGCCGCGTAGTCTAGATATATTCGTTCCATAGCTATAATTTTAGCATTTATTCGTCTATTTTATAAGGCTGGTCATATTTTTGAGACAGCATTGATAAGGACATAGCCTTGAAATAGCGCAAAAATTAAATACCATTTGCGATAAAGTTCTATTTCATCTTTAATTTTCTCGGTCGTTACTCGGTACGGGGAAATAACCAGCGTTTCCGCTGATATTTCTTGGCTAGCCGGAAGAATGACCATAGTATTAGCCAATAACATCAAGCTAAGCAAAGCTAAAATTATTTTTTTGCCCATGTATCTATGGCTGCTCCTAATGCTATCGTTGCAATGGTCCAGAAAACCGCTTGTTGGATCGTATAAGCCCTGATCTCTTGCTCAAACCTGGCGGTCGAATAATTTTGCTTCTCAATTATCACCCTTTTCGCCGTTGACGGCAGATGGATCACCGTTTCCCCAGTAACTGTAAGCGTTGAGGCCAGCGCTACAACAATGACAAAAGAAATGAATTTATTATTTTTAACGTTTAGCCACTGCATAGATCAACCCCGCCCCAAGTAGCGTCCAAATGATCGCGTATTGAACCCTAAAAACCTCGAATTCATCTTTTAATATCTTGGTGTTCACTTCGTAAGGGACTATTTTGATTATTTTTGTCCGGCCATCTAATGGGATGACCGTCACGTCACCATCAAGATGGATCTCTTTGGCCGCAGTTTCCCCAGTGACCAGCGCCAAAGAACCCCCGGTCAACATTAAATTCAACGCCAGGACCAAACTGATAACTAAACAAATCACGCGCATCTGTTTTCTACCTCCCCTTCGTATTAATATAAACAATAAAAGCGGTCACGATCCCCGTCCAAAGAAATAAATATTTGTACCTGAAATCCTGAAAACTCTCCGCTTCTTTTTGGAAATCTTTCTTTTCACAGACCAAAACCACATTTTCCACCCCTTCATCAATATAAATATGGTTAACTCCCTCTTGAGTTGAGGTTTGAACCGACGGCATTATTGCTTGAAGCGCTAAAGCGGGATTAACTATAAATAGTAAGCTCAAGGCCAAAGCCAGAAAAGCAGTAAAATTCTTAGCCATCTAATTTTTCGTTCATACTACCGGTCCGGTATCCTTTGAGGTCTAGCGTAACGTAAACATAACCAAGTGATTCAAACTTTTTAACGATCTGGTCCATTATCCCCTGCTCCATCAGCTTGGGAACCGCTTCTTTATCAACTTCGATCCTGGCGATCGAGGCATGATGGCGGACCCGTAATTGTCCAAAACCGAGAGACCTTAAATATTCTTCACCTTCAAAGATCATTTTCAGCACTGCTTCATCGATCCTTGTCCCATATGGGATCCTGGAAGCCAAGCAGGCCATTGCTGGTTTATTATGGGTCGGCAAACCTGCTTCTCTTGATAACTGACGGATCTCATTTTTAGTAAAACCAAGCTCCTGGAGGGGACTCCTTATCCCAAACTCTTTCTTGGCGCGGCTACCGGGGCGAAAATCAGAAAGGTCGTCATGGTTGGAACCATCTAAAACATGGGGAAAGCCTTTTTCACTCGCCGTCTTTTTTAACTTGGCGAATAATTCTTTCTTGCAGTAATAACAACGGTCTTGGGAATTAGCGATAAAGTTTTCATCGTCAAATTCTTCGGTCTTGATGACGAAGCAATTGGCATCGAGCTGGTCGGCCAGTTTGATCGCCTGTTCCACTTCTACTGTCGGATACGTTGCCGATTCAGCGATAACCGCCAAAACATTATTTTTACCTAAAACTGTCCTGGCCACATAGAGGAGATACGTACTATCCACCCCACCGGAAAAAGCGATCAAGGCCTTCTCGTAGGAAAATAATTTATTTTTTAGTGCTAACGCCTTGGTTTTCATGATTATTTTAAAGCCCTCATCCGCTGGCACTTGGGCAATCCCCCTTCTCCCATAGGGAGAAGGTAACACGCAAAAATAAAAAAGGGAATTACCCTCTCCCTCTGGGAGAGGGGGGCAAGGTTAGCGTTAGCGGGTGAGGGCAATATATTCATTACTTCGTCAAAACAAAGATCGCTTCTTCGGCAAAAAGGTTGGGGTAAAGATAGACGCGAAAATCACCATTAAGATACGCGTATTTCAAAACTTTTAATTTATTATTGCGGCAATATTCCCAAAAATCAAAAATAGTCAGGAAGTGGAGGTTGGGCGTATCGTGCCAGCGATAAGGGAGAGATTTGGTTACCGGCGAGCGGCCCAAGAAAAACATCTGACATCTAGCTTTTAAGGATGCAAAGTTAGAAAAGCCGATAATGACTTTATCCCCAACCCGCAATGCTTCCTTGATCACCGTATCAACCTTGATCACTTCCTGCATGCTCTGGTTCAAGATCACATAGTCAAAAGACTTGTCGGGGTATTCTGACAACCCGGTATCAATATCCTGGTGGGTAACGCTTAAGCCTTTCTCCACGCATTTAAAGATCGCTTCATCATTTAATTCGATCCCCTGGACCCGCGCTTTTTTCGTTTTGACCAGCAGCGATAATAACTCGCCTGTCCCGCAGCCTAGGTCGAGGACTTTAGAGCCAGGCTTAATGAATTTAGCAATAACCCGATGGTCAGGCCGGTCTTTCATATTCCCCTCCGTAAAAAGTCTTGGCGACGAAATTTTTGACCAGCCGCGACTGTTCGGCCACTTCAAGGAGAAAAGCGTCATGCCCATAGTTTGACTTCATTTCAAGATATGTGACATCGGCCTGTTTTCTCTTAAGGTGGCGGACAATTTCCTGCGATTGGTAAGCGGGATAAAGCCAATCCGACTTAAAAGCGATGACCATGAACCTGATCGGCGATTCGCTTACGCCCGGGATCATCCGGTCATCAGACAGGTCAAAATAATCCATCGCTTTGGTCAAGTATAAATAAGAATTAGCGTCGAACCGTTTAACGAAATTATCACCTTTGTAGCGCAAGTAGCCTTCAACTTCAAACTCGGTCTTGAATTTAAAGCTTAGTTCTTTTTCCTTTAAGCGCCGCGAGAATTTTTCTTCCATCGACTTATCGCTCATGTAAGTGATGTGGCCGATCATCCGGGCGACCGCCAGGCCGCGTTCCGGTTTTTGTTTGCCATAATAATTCCCGCCATTCCAGGCTTGGTCGGCCATTACCGCCTGCCGGCCAACCTCGTCAAAAGCGATCTGTTGGGGAGAATGTTTAAAAGTCGCCGCGATCGGGATAATGCTTTGCACCTGTTTTGGATATGATGCCGCCCACTGCAAAGCTTGCATCCCGCCCATCGAGCCGCCGACGACGCTAAGCAGTTTCTCGACCCCTAAATGATCGATCAATTTTTTCTGGGCCCGGATAATATCAGCGATCGTGATCAGGGGAAAATCAAGGGCATATGGTTTTTTCGTCTCGGGGTTGATCGACGATGGCCCGGTGCTCCCGCGACAGCCGCCGATAACATTGGAACAAATAACAAAATATTTGTCGGTATCGAACGCTTTTCCCGGTCCGATCATGGTATTCCACCAGCCGACCGAACCATCTTCCTCGGAGATCCCCGCCGCGTGGGCATCGCCGGAAAAAGCGTGCTCAATTAAGATAGCGTTGCTTTTAGCCTGATTTAATTTGCCGTAAGTTTCATAAGCCAGGGTTACCGGTCCCAGGAAGCGGCCGGAATCAAGGGTTATCCCGTCAAAGTTAAAATATTTGGCGCTGACTTTGCCTATGTTTCCTGAAAGAGCCAAGTTGATAAATACCTCTCTCCGCTATCAGGTAAAAGGACCACGATCTTTTTCCCTGCCGACTCTGGTCTTTTTGCCACTTCCAACGCGGCCCACAGGGCGGCTCCGCTTGAGATCCCAACCAAAAGACCTTCTTCCTTCGCCGCTTGGCGGGCAATAATGCCTGCGTCATCCGAAGACACCTGTATTATCTCATCAATTACTTTAGAATTCAAAACCCCCGGCACAAAACCTGCACCGATCCCTTGGATCTTATGGGGTCCGGGCTGGCCGCCTGATAAGACGGGAGAGTCTTTCGGCTCAACCGCCATGACCTTAACCTCCGGCTTGTTTTGCTTCAAGATTTCGCCAATGCCGGTGATCGTCCCGCCTGTCCCAACACCAGCGATAAAAACATCAACTTCACCGGCGGTGTCATCCCAAATCTCCAGGGCCGTTGTCCGGCGATGGATCTCCGGATTGGCCGAATTATTGAATTGCTGGGGGACAAAACTGTTGGGAATTTTTTTGGACAATTCGTCAGCTTTTTCGACCGCCCCCTTCATCCCCTTTGCCCCTTCGGTCAAAACCAATTCCGCGCCAAAGATCTTGAGCAGTTGACGCCTCTCTATACTCATCGTCTCCGGCATTGTTAGGATCAAACGATAACCCCTGGACGCGCAGACAAAAGCTAACGCGATCCCGGTATTACCACTCGTCGGCTCAATGATCACGGTCCCCTTTTTAATCAATCCCGCTTTTTCTCCCGCCTCGATCATGGCCAGGCCGATCCGGTCTTTCACACTGGAAAGCGGATTGAAAGATTCAACTTTGGCTAAGATCGTGGCATTCAAGCCTTTAGTGATATGGTTTAGCCGCACGAGCGGCGTCCGACCGATCGTCTGGGTTATATCATCATATATTTTTCCCATCGCTCTCTCCTTTTTACGCTTTCGCCAGTGCTTGGTCAATGTCGGCAATGATGTCGTCTATGTGTTCGATCCCAATAGAGAGTCGGATAAAATCTGGCGTTACGCCCGTCGCCAGCTGTTCTTCGGCCGACAGCTGTTGGTGGGTCGTCGTCGCCGGGTGGATGGCCAGCGACTTGGCATCGCCAACGTTGGCCAAATGGGAGATCAATTCGAGTGATTCGATGAATTTTTTGCCGGCCGCCGCGCCGCCTTTAACGCCAAACCCGATGATCGCGCCAGCCCCTTTCGGCAAGTATTTTTCCGCTCGGGATTTTTCCGGGCTCGACGGAAGACCAGGATAATTGACCCAGCTGACTTTTGGATGTTTTTCTAAATGTTTGGCGACAGCCAAAGCATTCTCCGAATGTCTGGCCATTCGCAAATGGAGCGTTTCCAAACCTTGCAAGAAAAGGAAAGAATTAAATGGCGATATAGCTGGCCCTAGGTCGCGAAGCAAGACCACCCTCGCTTTAATAATGTAAGCGATATTCCCCATCGGTTTCAGCGCTTCGACAAAATTGATCCCATGATAGCTGGGATCTGGCGCCGCGATCAAGGGGAACTTGCCATTCGTCCAATCAAACTTCCCGGAATCGACGATCACCCCGCCCAATGAAGTCCCGTGACCGCCAATGAACTTGGTCGCCGAGTAAACAATGATGTCAACGCCATGTTTGAACGGTTGGAGCAAATATGGCGAAACGGTGTTATCAAGGATCAGCGGGATCCCGTGTTTGTGGGCGATCTTAGACAAGGCCTCAAGGTCTGCCACATTCAGTTTTGGGTTGCCGATCGATTCAGCATAAATCGCCTTAGTTTTAGGCGTGATCGCCTTTTCAAAAGCGGCTAAATCATCGGACTTCACAAAGTTAACCTTGATCCCAAACTTAGGAAAAGTATAATGAAAAAGATTATACGTCCCGCCGTAAAGGTTGTCAGCTGAAACGATCTCATCTCCCGCCTGGGCAATATTAAGAATAGCTAGCGTGATCGCCGATTGGCCGCTCGAAACCGCTAAGGCACCAACCCCACCCTCAAGAAGAGCGATCCTTTTCTCAAAAACGTCACTCGTTGGATTCATTAAACGGGTGTAAATATTGCCAAACTCTTTTAAGCCAAAAAGATTGGCCGCATGTTCGGTGCTATTAAACTGGTACGATGTCGTCTGGTAAATTGGAACAGCCCTTGACCCTGTCGTCGGATCAGGCTCCTGTCCCCCATGCAGCACGAGTGATTCAATTTTTAACTTATTATCTATCTTGCTCATTTTATTTTCTCCTTTTTTTATATTGAATAATTGATAGCCAGGTCAGTCTGCCGCTTCTTCATCACTATCTCATCAAGCGTTAAAGCTGACAGCTGCTTGATGAGACTGCTTTGCACCTCCTCAAAGATTTCTAGTACGATTGGAAATTTTTTCATTTTTTTGTTCCCTAATTCGATCGGCCCATCTAAGGCCTCAACTACTTTATATAAAGTAATTTCGCTGGGCCGTTTGGCCAGTAAATACCCGCCATCTTTCCCCCGTAAACTTGAGACCAACCCTGACCTTTTTAAATGGAGCATCAACTGTTCCAAAAACCTGATCGGGATCTTTTGGCTTTTGGCAATATCTTTTATTTGGACCGGCCCGCCGCCATAGTTGAGGGCTAATTCCATTACCGCCTGCAAACCATATTGGACTTTAATTGAGAACTTCATGTTGGTAATACAATATAATAGAAGGAGAAATCAGTCAAGGGCGCTTTTTGACTATCTTGATTGTTTTAGTCGTGTTACGCTTTTAATGGTTTCCATCGTCCAGAATGATAAGAAAGAATTGCAATCCTTGGTGGTATTTGATATTCTTTTAGACGAAGCAATTATGCTTTGGATGGATCGCCTAATGGGAAAATGGCACATAAAAAATATTCAGGAAGTCGAAAAAGAGCTAGAAACAAGCATAACATCCGGGCTCAGTTTGGATGAAGCAGCAAATCGGCTTCAAAAGTTTGGCCCTAATAATTTAAAAGAGATCAAGAAAAGAACTCTCCTGACAATGTTTCTGGATCAATTTAAAGACTTCATGATCATAGTCCTCATCGCCGCCGCCATTATTTCTGGTTTTATAGGGGAGGCGGTAGATACTATTGCCATTATCGTAATTATCATCCTAAATGCGGTTATTGGATTTATCCAGGAATATCGGGCCGAGAAAGCTATTGCTGCGCTTAAAGAGATGACCACTCCTACCGCTACCGTTATCAGGGAAGGAATGCCTAGGAATATTCCTGCTTCCGAACTTGTTCCCGGCGATATGGTTGTCCTGGAAGCCGGCAAGATCGTTCCCGCCGACCTAAGAGTTACAGAATCCGCGCAACTAAAGATAAATGAAGCATCTTTAACTGGGGAATCTGTTCCAGTAGAAAAGCACCTTCAGGCTTTAATGGATCCCCTACTCCCGCTCGGAGACAGGAAAAACCTGGCATACAAAGGAACCATAGTTACCTATGGAAGAGGCACTGGGTTTGTGGTGGAAAGCGGCATGAACACAGAGTTGGGCCGAGTAGCAACACTACTTCAAGAGGAGGAGGAGGTAAAAACTCCACTGCAAAAAAGATTAGCCAAGTTTGGTCAGATACTTTCATTGTCTATCCTTCTCATCTGTGCGGTTGTTTTTGGCCTTGGTATTCTTAGGGGAGAACCGCCCCTCTTAATGCTCTTGGTCGCTATTTCCCTGGCGGTTGCGGCTATACCGGAGGCTCTGCCGGCAGTGGTAACTATCTCCCTGGCTTTGGGAGCAAAAACCATGGCAAAGAAAAAAGCTCTTATCAGGAAACTTCCGGCTGTGGAAACACTGGGTTCCATCACTTATATTTGCTCGGATAAAACAGGGACGCTCACTCTTAATAAAATGATAATAGAAGAGGCCTGGGCGGAGGGAAAGGAATTTAAGGCAAACGAAGTTAGCGCAGGATCAAGTCCTCTGGTTTGGTTGTTAAAGGGGCTAGCTCTCAGCAATGATGCTAAGGTAGACGCAGAAGGAAAGGTGATCGGCGACCCGACCGAAACAGCCCTCTTTTCCTTTTCAAAGGAAAAAGGTTTTGATAAGGCTGAACTGGAAAAAGTTTTTATTAGGGCGGCCGAAATACCCTTTGACTCGGAAAGAAAATGTATGACCACCTTTCATAAGGGGGAGGAAGGATTTGTCTCTTTTACCAAAGGCGCTCCGGAAACTTTAATTGAAAAATCAACCAAGGTCATTACCTCTGAAGGATTAAAGGCTGTCGACCGAAATATGATTTTGGCTGCCAACGAAAAAATGGCTGCTGACGGCTTAAGAGTTCTCTGCCTCGCTATGAAAAAATGGGAAAGCCTTCCCGAAAACATCTCTCCTGAAGATTGTGAAAAAGAGCTTATTATTTTGGGCCTTGTCGGAATGTTAGATCCTCCCCGCGCTGAAGCAAAGGAAGCGGTAAGACAATGTAAAATGGCAGGAATAATCCCCGTGATGATAACTGGCGACCACCCCTTAACCGCCAGAACTATAGCCGAAAGGCTAGGCATCTTAGAGAACAGTCCTGAAGCAATCATCACTGGAAGTGAACTTGAAAGATTATCTTTGGATGAATTCGAAAAAAGAGTCGAACACATTAGGGTCTACGCCAGGGTTGCGCCCGAACAAAAGCTGAAAATAGTTAAAGCGCTCCAGGATAAGGGTCAGTTTACCTGCATGACGGGAGACGGAGTCAACGATGCCCCTGCTTTAAAGAGAGCTGATATAGGGGTAGCTATGGGCATCATTGGAACAGATGTGGCGAAAGAATCTGCTCACATGATCCTTCTCGATGACAATTTCGCCACTATTGTCAAAGCTGTAAAAGAAGGAAGAAGAATTTATGATAATATCCGCAAGTTCATAAAATACACCATGACCAGTAATTCTGGGGAAATATGGGTTGTCTTGCTGGCGCCGTTTTTTGGCCTTCCCATTCCCCTTCTCCCTGTTCACATTCTCTGGATAAACCTGGTTACCGACGGACTCCCCGGACTTGCCCTCTCTGCGGAACCGGCTGAAAGAGAAATCATGCGGAAGCCTCCTCGGCATCCAAAGGAAAGCATTTTTGCCCATGGCCTGGGCTGGCACATTATTTGGGTGGGGCTGTTGATGGGCTTTACTTCTATATTTACTCAAGCCTTTTCTCTGTCTTTAAAACTCCACTGGCAAACCATGGTTTTCACGGTTTTGTGTCTCTCTCAAATGGGGCACGCCCTAGCTATACGCTCGGAAAAAGAATCTTTATTCCGCCAGGGGTTGCTATCTAACAAGTCTTTACTGGGCGCAGTACTACTAACTTTATTATTACAATTGGCCACTATCTACCTGCCCTTCTTTAACTCTGTATTTAAAACTGAACCCCTCTCGCCCGTAGAGCTTATAATAACCCTTATTCTTTCTTCAGTCGTTTTTGTCGCAGTCGAAATTGAGAAGATTTTTAAAAGAAGGAAACAAAATGCGATAACTAAAGAACAGGCTCCAATAATGTAGCAAAGGAAATTATTTTTTTTATTTTTCCGACAAAAACGTGGTATTCATCATTTTTTTCTTCCAGACCTAAATATTCATTGCCGGTATATTGGCACCAGGCCAGGATATCCGACTTTATCCCTTCATCGGTTGCGGTCACTTCTAAAACTTGACCAACCGCCAGCTCTTTTTATTTTCTGCGCTGTTTTAATGATCGGCACAGGACAAAGCAAGCCAAAACAATCTAGGACCATATCTGGCTTTATCATTAAATAAAGTAGCTCACTTTCCCCTTAGCTGACCCGGTCGAAACCGCGATCCCCTCCATATTTAAGAACTTCGATATCGATTCGCCTTCAATAAATTCCGCGTAACCGCTGGCATGGCCAGGTAAACGCTGGGTCGGATGACCGGTGATAAAAAATATTTTAATTCTTTTGGGTAATTCGCTGATAAATTTATCTCGTAACGGGATCATTTTCTTAGCCCGCTCGCCCATTTCTAATTTTGCCAGCTCCGCCGCCTTGCCTATCCCAACTATACCTGGGATATTATGCTTCCCCGCCCGTCGTCCTTCTTCTTGCGTCCCGCTGATAATGAAAGGGATAATCCTCGTCCCTTTGCGTAAATAAAGAGCGGCAACTCCGGTTGGTCCGTAAAACTGGTTAGCCGATAAAGTCAAAGCATCAACCTTTAGATCATTAACATCGATCGGAATGATCCCCGCC
This sequence comes from bacterium, assembly GCA_043812655.1. Lineage (GTDB taxonomy): Bacteria > Margulisbacteria > WOR-1 > O2-12-FULL-45-9 > XYB2-FULL-48-7 > JBDRLW01. Next base: position 100,822 of record JBDRLW010000008.1, read on the forward strand.
GTCTGCACCGCATCAATATGAACTTTAATCTCTCTGGACCCTGAACCCTGGACCCTGGCTACTATTTCCTTGATCGGCTCAACCGTCCCAATCTCGTTACTGGCATGAGTAATCGTGATCAAAATTGTTTCGGTAAGATTGGCCCCAACTAGGTCGGCGACTTTTTGCCTGGCTTCCTCAATTGCCGCCAAAGTTGCTTGGCCAAAATCATGTAGATTTAAGGGGATTACCAAAAGAGCCTTTTAAATGCGACAGCATAGCTTCGACCACTCGGTCATCAACCGGGGTGTTAGCAATGTAAGCAAAATATAGAAACATGTCCTATTTTACTCTAATACACTATTTATAATCAATAATTTTCTCAAAACCCCAGACTTTAGTCTGGAGCGTATATCCAGTTTCACCAAAAAAAAGGGCGCTTTGCAACACAAGAAGCGCCCTCTTTTGTAAACTTTATCTTACTACCGATCTGCCCTGTTCCAGAGTATACCTTTTCACTAGGTTCGCCTTACCCGCTCCCAATATAACAACCGCTAAAGATACCAAGATAAGCGCCACCGCGATAGCTTGACCGGCAAGCTTCACTAAGCCGGCTTCTTTATTGGCCAACACATAAATTATATAAGCAAAACCAATGACCCCAACCAATTGCAAGATCAGACATAAAACAACTCCAATCGCTAACATATCACTCACCCCCTCTATTTCTCGGATTTTTTAAAAAAAAAGGGCGCCTTACAACGTAAGAAAAAGCGCCCTTTTTGTAATCTTTATCTTACCACCGATCTTCCAGCTTCTAAGCAGAACCTTTTAACCAGGTTCGCTTTTGGTGCTCCCAATATGGCAACTAATAAAACCATTAAAACGATCGCCGCGGCAATAGCTTGTCCGGCGAGTTTCACGATGCCGACCTCTTTATTTGCTAATACATAAATTATATAAGCAAAACCAATAACGCCAAGCGCCTGCAAAATCAAACATAATACTACTCCTATTGCTAACATAAATTCACCTCCTTTTTCTTAAACGTAAGACTTGAAGCATCAATCAAATTATAAATTTCAGACAAATGATACATCATATCAACAGAAATTGGAATACCTATTTTGATAAATCGGTTTTTTGGCATCACTTAGTCATCATTTCTTTTCCCATCATCTCTTTCATCATTTTCATCATCTCCGGGTCTTTCATCATCTTTTTCATCAACATCTTGCCGCCCTTGCCCTCCATCATCATGTTTCCCCTACCCATACCGCCGCCCATCATTGAGCGATTTTCCCTCATCCCACCGCCATAAACTAAGCCGTAGAAAAAGATGATAATGGCTAATACCGTCATCCCACAGGCAAAGGCCAGGCCGGTTGTCTTAACATAACCTGATTCCTTCAGCGCTATGGTCCAGACTATATAAGCCAGATTGAGCACCAGCGCCAAAAATAAAAGCGAGTATAAAAAAACCATCCAAACGATCCCTCCTCCCATTCCTCCCATCATAAATATTTCACCTCCTTATTCAAACTTTACGCTTTGAACCGCTTCATCAATAATGAATTGGAAACGACTGAAACAGAGCTAAACGCCATCGCCGCCCCGGCAATGACCGGATTTAATAATCCGCTGGCCGCGACCGGGATCCCTATTACATTATATATAAAAGCCCAGAAAAGGTTCTGCTTTATCTTCCGCATGGCATAAGCGCTTAGTTTAATGGCGGTCACCACATCGCGCGGGTCATTTTTGACCAGGACAATTTCCCCTGCTTCGATCGCGACATCAGTTCCCGACCCGATCGCCATGCCAATATCGGCTTGGGCTAGAGCTGGAGCGTCATTGATCCCATCCCCCACCATCGCCACTTTCTTGCCGCCAACCTGGAGATCTTTAATCTTAGCCGCTTTATCTTGCGGCAACACTTCGGATAAGACCCGATCGATCCCAACTTGTTTCCCGATCGCTTCACCCGTCCGCTTGTTATCACCGGTGATCATCACCACCACTTTTCCCATCTTATGAAGCTGTTCAACTGCGTCTTTCGAATATTGCTTTAAAGTATCGGCTACGGCCAGCAAGCCGACCAGGTCATTATTTTTCGCTACGAGCATGACGGTTTTTCCTTGGGCTTCCAGCTCTTGTACCTTATTTCCCATGTCAGCGATAGAAATATTTTTATTTTGCAGCAACTTACGATTACCAAGCAGAATGGTCGCCCCTTGATAAACCACCTCAACGCCTTTGCCGGAAATAGAGTTAAAAGTTTCGGGGTCGGGAATATCAATATTTTCCACTTTAGCTTTTTTTATGATCGCTTCAGCCAGTGGGTGCTCCGACCTTTTCTCGGCAATGCCGGCATAAGACAAAAGCTCGGAACCGCGAATTTCATTCGCAGGTTCCACAGGAATTAAATCCGTAACCTCCGGCTCACCCTTAGTCAACGTTCCTGTTTTATCAAAAACCACGACATCAATTCGCGCGGCTAATTGCAAGGCGCTGGCGCTTTTAATTAAGATGCCATGTTCCGCCCCGATCCCCGTCCCCACCATCACCGCGGTTGGCGTTGCCAGGCCCAAGGCGCAAGGGCAAGCAATGACTAAAACAGAAATAAAAGCGATCAGCGCGAAGGAAAAGCTTTGGCCAACGAACAGCCAGACAATAAACGCGGCTAAGCCGATCAAGAGGACGGCCGGGACAAAATAAGCGGAGATCTTATCGGCCAATTCTTCGATCGGCGCTTTGCTCCCCTGTGCCTCTTCAACCAGACGAATTACCTGGGCCAGGAAAGTATCTTGGCCGATCTTTTCCGCTTTAAATTTAAAAGAACCGGTCTTATTGATCGTTGCCCCAATAACTTTGTCATTGACTTTCTTTTCGACCGGGAGGCTTTCTCCCGTCACCATCGATTCATCAACACTGGAATGGCCGGAAACGACCGTGCCATCAACGGGGATCTTGCCCCCTGGTTTAACTATCACAATATCGCCTAATTCAACTTCATTGATCCCGATCTCGATCTCTTTCCCAGCTCTCTCGACCATTGCGGTTTTTGGCTGTAATCCGACCAGCTTTTTGATCGCGGCTGAAGTTTTCCCTTTCGCCAGCGCTTCAAAATATTTACCGAGCAGGATAAAGGTGACCAAAAATCCGGCCACTTCATAATATCCGGCTAAATACGCCGCGCCCACTCCCAAAGAAACCAGCGTGTCCATATTGGCGGTTTTGGTTTTTATTAAAGAGCCTAAGCCCCTTTTAAAGAAAATATTGCCGAAGAGAAACACAATCGGCGTAGCCAGGATAAATTCAACCATCATCGCCTGACGAGCCATAAAAAAGAGGATCAGAATACTCAAAACCAACGCGCCCAAAAACCGGTATTTCAGCCCATTAATTTCTTGTCTCTGGACCATTTGGTGGTGGTCGTGCCCCCCCTGCGCCATCTTCCCAGTCTCAATCACTTTATAACCAGTCGCGGTGATCACTTGTTCAATGGCCGCAATATCGGCTAGCGCAGGATCATACTCAACGGTCGCTCGCTCTGAAGCAAAGTTAACATTAGCGGAAATTACACCTTCAAAACTGCGCAGGGCATTTTCGATCGAGGTAACACAGGAGGCGCAATGCATGCCAGCAATGGAAATTGATATTTTCTCTCTTGCCATTCCCCGTAATCTTACCCTTTTCCAAGCAAATAATCAATTATTGTTATAATGACTTTATACTAAGATTACGCGTAATATTTGGCAGATCAGCGATAAAATCCGCGTTTACGCTTGGTTGACACAGGCCTGGCCGGCTGGTAAAAACTGCTGCCGCTGATCTCGGGATGTTTGGCGATGGGAAGCGGGTTCCTCATTAATTTTTCAATATTGCGGACATCGCCCCGCTGGTCTGGGGTCGCGAACGAGATCGCCCGACCTTCTTCGCCCGCCCGCCCTGTCCGGCCGATCCGATGGATATAATTTTCGGCGTCTTCCGGCAAGTCGTAATTGATGACCAGTTCGATCCCTTTAACATCAATGCCGCGCGCCGCAATATCGGTCGCTACTAAGATACGGTATCTCCCCGATTTGAAACCGTCAAGCGCTTCGCGCCGCTGGCTTAGGGAACGGTTGGAATGTATTTCGGCCGCGGTGTAACCAGCAGACCGCAATCCCGCCGTAATGCGGCTCGCTCCGCGTTTTGTTCTAGAGAAAAGTAAGACCGTCCCACGATATTGCTCTAACAATTTAAAAAGCAGGGGCGGTTTTTCATCTTTTTTAATAATAAATAATTCCTGGACTATCTTTTCAGCCGCTGTCCCCGATTTAGCTATTTCCACGCTCACCGGTAATTTCATGTGCCTAGCGGCAATTCGCACGATCTTTTCCGGGATCGTCGCCGAAAAAAGCATCGTTTGCCGCTCCGTCGGCAAATGGGCCAAGACCCGTTCAATTTGCGGGGCAAACCCCATATCGAGCATCCGGTCAGCCTCATCAAGAACGAATATTTTAATATCATTCAATCGCAGTGTCCCCTGCCCGAGGTGATCGATCAAACGGCCGGGGGTCGCAATGATCAAGCGAGGGTTGCGTCGCAGAACCCCGACCTGGTTATACATCGAAGCTCCGCCGATCAAGACCGCTGTTTTTATTGCAAATGAAGAGCTGATCTTGCGAAGCGATTCGTCAACTTGCAAGGCTAACTCTCTGGTAGGAACAAGAACCAAGCCGCGGCCGTACATATTAGCTAAGCGCTGGATCATCGGGATGCCAAACGCCAATGTTTTGCCAGTGCCGGTTTGGGCGACACCAATAATATCTTTCCCTTCGATCGCGACCGGGATCGCTTTGAATTGGATCGGAGTTGGGACCTTAAACTTTAGACGTTCGAGGATCTCTAATATTTTGGGGGCGATACCCAGGCCGTAGAAACTGCTTCCCGGATGACTTTGTGGATTCATTATTATACTATTATAGCACTAATTTACCAGATATGGGCCCGTTTATCGGCTGGGAGGGCCATTTTACTGCCGGGTTTGATCCCAAAAGCGGCCGCAAACTCGGGCATATTGGCCAAAACACCATTAACCCGGAATTCGTTGGGTGAATGGGGGTTAGTTTTAACGATCAAACTTAAGTATTCTGGCCGGGTTTTGGATTTCCACGATTCGGCCCAAGAAAAGAAGAAGCGCTGCTCCGGCGTTAAGCCATCAATTGTTGGTTTTGCTTTATCTTTCAAAGAATTTTGCAAAGCAGTATAGGCAATTGATAAACCGCCAAGGTCAGCAATGTTTTCTCCCAGCGTCAACTCGCCGTTAACTTTTAAACCCGGGGCAACTTCATAGCTTGAATACTGCACCACCAGTTTTTGAGCCCGCTCTTTGAACCGCTTGTCATCGCCTTCTGTCCACCAATCACGCAAATTCCCTTTCGAATCATATTTTCTCCCCTGGTCGTCAAAATCATGGGTGATCTCATGGGCTATCACCGCGCCAATCGCTCCATAATTGACAGCATCGTCGGCTTTCGGATCAAAGAGGATCGGCTGGAGTATCCCCGCCGGAAAAACAATTTCATTATCGGGAGGGGAAAAATACGCATTAACGGTTTGCGGCGGCATATGCCACTCTTCTCTATCGGCTGGTTTGCCAATCTTGTCCAGCTCCCGCCGGCTGGCAAAATAATTGGCCCGCATAATATTGGCCACAAAGCTATCGTCTTTGATCTCCAGCTTGGAATAATCACGCCAGATAGAGGGATAACCGATCTTTACCCGCAAGTGATCAAGCTTTTTTAACGCTTCATTTTTAGTTGCCTCTTCCATCCAATCAAGCGCTTTGATCCTCTCCCTAGTCGCGGCAATTATATTGGAGGTCAAGGCTAGCATTTTTTCTTTTGAGGCGGGCGGGAAATTATCCCGCACATAAATTTTGCCAAGCTCCTCCCCCATTAAGCCGTTAACCGTCCCCACCATCCGTTTCCACAATGGAGGAAGCTCTTGCAACCCCAGGAAAGTCTGTTTATAAAACTTAAAATCAGCGTCGACATACTCTTTGCTTAAATACGGCGACATCCCCGCCGCTAATTGCCAGCGTAAATAAGTTTTTATTTCTTCCAGCGAGTATTTCTCCAAGACCCCATCGAGTCCGGCAAAGAACTCCGGCTGGCCAACATTAATTACTTTTAAATCCTTGCACCCCATCAGCGCAAAATATTTCTCAAAGCTTTTTAATTCGCTGGGGAGCCTTTTATTGAAAGTCTGCCGCGGGTCGCGCAACTTAACCTTATCCATCGAAACTTTGGCCAGGTCTGTCTCCAAACCTAAAACTATTTCGGCGTTTTTCTTGGCAAGGCTCTTTTTATCACCCAACAAAGAAAAGATTTTTTCTATGTGCTTCAAATACTTTACCCTGATCTCCGCCGCGCTTTCATCCAGATAATAATCGCGGTCCGGCAGGCCAAGCCCTCCCTGCCAAAGGGTGGCGATCATCAGATCGCTATTTTCGGGGTCGTTTTGCGGGCCAAAAGAAAAAAATGGGCTGGCACTATATAAATGTAAATGGGCAATTACTGGCCACAGATCACTTTTACTTCTAATACTATCGATCTGCTTAAATTCTGCCGCTAGTGGGGCTAACCCATCCCGCTCTCTCTGCTTCTCATCCATGCCCAAAGCAAACAAAGTCCCGATCTTGGATCTTTTACCTTCTTTTTCTAGTATCTTACGGAGAATTACGGCATTTTTTTCTGACTGTTCGACAAAGAAGCCCCACATCGGCTTGTCAGCGGGAATTTTGGCTTTCTTGACCCAAGCGCCAACGGCATAATGATAAAAATCATCTGCCGGGTTAACCGTCTTGTCGATCGTATTTAGATCAAGTGCCGAGGATATCAAGAGCGCCTGTAATAGGATTAACATTTAGATTATTTAAAGTCCCTGCCATTGGATTAGTTAGCTGGTTTTGTAAATTCTGGTTACTTATTAAAGAAGCGAACATGTCATTCCCTGTTTTATTCTTTTCATCGTCAGGATCGGAGATCAAGCTGTTTAACATATCGTTAAAGCTTTGCGCGATATCGATCAAAGCTTGGTCCGGATCAAGCGGCTGATTATTGGCAGTCTTGATGCTTGGATCGAGCTTTCCCGCTTTTATGGCGTTGATCTTGTCGGTCAAAGAATAGACATTCGATAACCCGTCTGAAAGTGAAGTCATGACGCCTGCCTCCTTTAAACTTCCGCAACAAGTATACCAAGCGTTCAACTTCTGTCAACATCAAAATTGGTCTTGCTTTTAATAAATGATATGTTATTATATCTAAGCTGAAATAATTTTAGGAGGTAAATGTAATGAGTAAAAGGTTATGGCTCGGTTTAAGCTCGATGTTCATTGTGTTTGTAATGCTGTTGGTTGGTTTGACGATTAATGGATGTTCTACCACCGTCAATACTACCACAACAGCGGCTAGCCCGCCTACCGGCACAACAACCATTGAGGTGGGCTCCGGTGGTTCCGCTACTTTAACTGCCAATACTAAGACCGGCGCTTGCTCGATCATTGTTGTCGACCAAAACCAAAATCCGATCAATAGCACGAATTATCTTAACGTAAACAATATTACGGTAGAAGTATGGACCGTAACAACTGCTACTCAATCCGCTTCGGTCGGTACGCTAACTTACACTGGCGGTTCCAGTGGTTCTGCCATTTCCTACTGCTTAATGTTGGATCGGAGCGGGAGCATGTTTAATAGTTCTTCAACCATGCCGAGTTTGGAAGCGGCGGCCTCAACATTTGTTGATAACACTAAATCGACCGACCAGGGCTGTGTTGTCAATTTCGACTCTACTATCAAAGTCGATCAAACGCTGACCACTGACAAGACCCTGTTGAAGAACGCAATAACTAATGAGAGCGTTTCCGGCGGTGGAACGGCGTTATACGACGCAGTCGTTACGTCAGTTAACACAGTAGACGCTGGCTCAAATGCTAGAAAAGCGGTCATCGCTATGACCGACGGAGAAGATAGTGGGGCAAGCACAAACACTCTAACAAGTTGCATCGCTGCTGCCAAAACTTTAAGTATACCTGTTTATACGGTGTTACTGGGCACTTCGGTCAATCCTACGGTCTTGCAGCAAATTTCAACCGATACAGGCGGTGTTTACTACAGTGCCGCAACGGCCACCGATCTAGCTGCTCTTTATGATAAGATCTCTTCCGCTTTGAGTAGTTCTTGGACGGTTGATTTTACTTCGCCTGTTACCTTTACAACTGGCACAACTTATTACGTCAGAATTACTGTGACATACAGTGGCGGCATTACTAATTCTGTCGTCTTTACCGTCACCGTCTAAGTTTAGTTTAAGTTTTCTTGAAAAGGCCTCCGAAATTAATCGGAGGCCTTTTTATTTGGGGGACCACCACAAGCTACCCGCGCCACTAGCGGTGGAATATTTTTCATTAAAGATTTCTTTATAATACCCCACAATTAATTGTGGGGTATTATGATAGAATTGTGGCTATGGATCTGCCCTCATATCTAAAACCGCTCTTAGGGCCAAAAACAAGAGTTGAAGAGACGCATATCGATTATGTCTTGATCGGCCCCAAATACGCTTACAAGATCAAAAAACCGGTCAAGTTTTCTTTTGTCGATTTTTCTACCCTCGCCAGGCGGAAACGCTTTTGCGAAGAAGAAGTCAATCTTAACCGCCGGTACTCCCCTAGCCTTTATCTTGGCGTTGTCCCGATAGAAGAAAATGGGAAGATCGTAGACTACGCGGTTAAAATGAAAGCCCTGCCAGCCAAAAAACGGCTCGACATCTTGCTCCACCAAAATAAAGTCACCCGGCCAATGATCAGGACCATCGCCAAAGAAGTGTGGCGTTTTCATAAGAAAGCCAAACCGGTTTCCGGCCAGTTGTATAATAATTTCAACGACATCCTCCCTTTTATCGGCCGCACTATCAACCAAACAACTTACTATAAAATAAAAAGCTTCACCGATTCCTTCCTCCATCACAACCGGCAATTACTGGCGCGGCGGGTTAAAAAGGACCTGCATGGCGACCTCCATTCCAACAACATCTTCTACCTTGATAAACCATATATCTTTGACTGCGTTGAGTTTAATCCAAAGCTTCGCCATATCGACCCGGCGGCCGAGATCAGCTTTTTACTAATGGACCTTGAATTCAATAAGAGAGAAGAGTTAGCCAAAGAGTTTTTGGCTGCTTATATAAGTGAAAGCCGCGACTACGCCGCCCTAAAACTAATTAACTTTTACAAATGCCATTATGCCTGCGTCCGCGGACTGATCGCCAGCTTGGCCAAAGATCACCGGACCGCCAAAAAATATTTTAAATTGGCCGAAAAATATGCCAGCGGCCGCCCCCTCTTGATCGCGATCGGCGGGATGATCGGCACGGGGAAAAGTAGTTTGGCCGGGAAGCTTGGGAAAAAACTTGATCTCCCAGTTTTAAATTCCGACCGGGTGAGAAAAGATTTGGCCGGGCGCGGTCCAAGACTATACACGCCAGCTTTCACGAAAAAAGCCTACTCTTCTCTTTTATCCCGAGGCGAAACAATGCTCGACCAAAAAAACGGGGTGATCCTTGACGCGACATTTTCTCCGCCTGGAGTCCGGCAAAAATTAATCGCTCTTTCCAAAAGAAAAAAGGCCGATCTTAATTTTATAGAATTAACCGCGCCGCCAAAAACATTATTAAAACGCCTGCGGCAGAGGAAAAAAGGGCTTTCTGAAGCGGGGCCGGAGCTGCTCCCCTATTTTATTGAAAACTACCGCTCACCCAAAGAATTCCCGGTGATCAAACCTTAAGTTCCATTATTGGGTCAAGGCTGGATCTGCTCCGTCATCCCAAGAAACTTCTGAATAATTGGCATCATTTGCGTATTCTCCCGTAGGATTCGTACCGTCAAAAGCGATCCAGTTGGCCCCAACTTTCACTTCCGCCCGGTAATGGATCCAAGTTTCTTTGGCAGCATTATTTATTTGGTCATAAGAAAAATTTAAACCTTTGCTCTGCAATTTAACATTTAGCGCGTTATATTCATCTTGGCCCATCCCATTTTGTCCGCCAGCAACATTGGACATATATTTTTTCCAGGCGGTCATCCTCGTGGTCAAACCATATTTACGCGCTACAGATATATATATTGCCGCGAAATCCCAACAAACCCCATAAAGTTTGGTTCCCCCCGCCTCCACAGATGTTCGTTCAGTGATCATCTGATTAACCGGAAAGATCCCCGGCATTATATAATTCCAGCGCATGGAGTAAGAAGCATCCGCGTGATCGTTGGGGGTCGTTAAGGTCATTTTGGCTTTTTGCCAAGTCAGTATATTCGCGGCCGTTTCTGCTTCGTCTGTACCGGTCAAGCCGGTCGCGCCAATTGTGGCCAGCTCCGCGTCCGTTAAAGTCACGCTCGGGTCAAAGATCGTAAACTTTGTAACCGTGCCACTCCCTGTAACCGCGCAGCCAAGATAAAAAACCACCGAAACCAAAACTGCCGCCAGCGCCAAATATTTAATTCTCATTAAATCACCTCTATTTTCTATTGCCGGTATTATTATAGCCCAGCGCCCATACTTTTTACATCATCAGATCAAAATGGGGATTATTCATTAATAATAATTGGTTTAAGCCCGGTGCTGATGTTGGGGTTGACATTAAATATTCCTTTAATAAAATATTTTCCCGGTTTGACTTTGTCCTTCAGATTATCAACCTGATCCCATATTTCCGTAAAAACCAAGTTTTCTCCAGGCCGCAAAACAATAGGACGAATCGCCATGGTAAAAACCTTTTTGTTTGACCATTGCCAGATTATATTATTATTATCATCCAAGACAATAAAATCATAGCTTTGTCCAGAGCTAAACACGTCTTTAACGATCGAGCCGCTTTCATTGGATAATATTATTGTTAGCTTGACCGGTTCACCAGCCTGAAAATCATGTTTTTCCAGGACAAGAACCGGCTGGTATTTATTTTCTGGCGGCAATTTTGGCGCGTTTCCCCAGCCTAAAATAACCATAGTTAATGATGCTAACGCAACGAATATGCCGATTTTTTTTATTGTGCTCATTTTTTTCTGAGGATAATTATATAATTCGGTCCTGACTAATAATTCACTTGGTTCGCTTGACGTCGCTCAATTGCTCTTTTACTCGCAAGAGAACTTGTTTCGAGCAAGCCCCTATTGGATGAGTTCCGCAACTATCTTATTACGAATCCTTTTAGGCTTCAAGAGGCTTTGATATAATCTGAAATACAATGAAACAAAAAGAAACTAATTATATGATTGCCAGGGTGATAGCCCAATACAGAGGCAAATATAAGGTTGCCCGTAAAAATAAAGAGTTTTGGGCAGAAGTAGCCGGCAAAATGATATTTGCGGCTGAGTCAACAACCGATTATCCAGTTGTGGGCGATATCATAAAGATAGAAGAAATAGATGGCAATCACGCCATCATTCAAGAAATATTACCCAGAAAAACCATTTTACAACGTAAGGCCTCGGGGAAAGATGATATCCAACCGATTGCGGCCAATATCGATGTGGCGTTTATTGTTCAGGCAGTGGACCGAGACTTTAATTTAAACAGATTCGATAGATATTTAGTATTAATTAAGGGGGCGAGGATTGAACCAATCATTATTTTAAATAAGATTGACCTTATATCACAGACAGAGCTTGATGAAAAAATTGCGCAGATTAAAGATAGGTTCCATAACATAGAGATATTAACTACCAGTGTCACCAACCAGCACGGAATTAAAGAATTGCAAAACAGAATCAAGAATGGAAAGGTGTATTGTTTTGTCGGTTCTTCCGGGGTAGGAAAATCTTCAATTATTAATGATTTGCTCGGTAAAGAGCTGATAAAAACAAGAGAAGTCAGTGCTTCGACAAAAAAGGGTAAGCATACCACTGCTTACCGCGAGCTTTTTATCCTTAGAAACGGTGGCATGGTGATCGATAATCCGGGTATCAGAGAAGTTGGCATAACTTCTGCAAGCGACGCAGTAACCGATGTTTTTAATGATATAGCAGAATTGGCCAGGAAGTGCAAATTTGATAATTGCCAGCATATGCAGGAGCCAGGTTGTGCCGTTCTTTTTGCCGTTAAGTCAGGGGCGTTAAGTAAAGACAAGTATTTAAACTATATTAAACTGAAGAAAGAATCTGCTTATTATTCCTTGTCGAGTATAGAAAAGAAACAAAAAGAGAGAGATTTTGGACGGCTCGTTAAAAATTTCAAGAAGTTGAAGAATAAGGGCAAGTAAAGCTCCCCGGGCTGGATTCGAACCAGCAACACCTTGATTAACAGTCAAGTACTCTACCATTGAGCTACCGGGGAACATCTATGCCTTAGCTATTAGTTTTCAAAATTCCGCTGTGCAATTCACGGTGACAATTGGAACACAACAACCAACACTTTCCGATCTCGTCTTTAACCGTTTCCCAGCTTCTTGTATATCCTTTTTCGGAAATACCAAATTTTTTATTATTATCATCAATATGATGAAACTCTAAAGCGTCATGGCAACGTGAATAACCGCAAACCTCACATTTGCCACCTTTATGATCAATGGCTTTTTCTTTTATCAGCTTTCGTCTCTTCTGAACAGCCTTGATCATATATTCCCGTCGATCTTTATATCGTCGCTTTTCTTTCATCTCTCCCCCACCACCTACCCCCTATCCAGCTAGACATTTATTTTACCAACAAAGGCCAATTTAATCAACCTGGCTATTAGTATGCTAAAATTAATAGATATGAAAAATACCAGTTGGAATAAAGTGGCCGGATGGTACGATGGCCTGGTTGGCGACAGCGGCTCTGACTATCATGCCAACGTTATCATTCCTGGGACTTTAAAGCTCCTCAAACCCAAAAAAGGTGAAAAGATCCTGGATGTCGCCTGCGGCCAGGGAGTTTTTTGCCGGGAATTGGCAAGGCTGGGCGCGATCGTAACGGGGATCGACGCTTCAAAGAAACTGATAGCCGCCGCCAAAGAACGCTCTCCCAAAGATGGCATCAATTATCTCGTTGCCGACGCGGCTGATCTTAAACAATTACCATCGGGCAGTTTTGACGCCGCGACTTGCATTATGGCGATCCAAAACATGGAACCACTGGAGAAGGTTATTAGCGAAATAGCCAGATTGGCAAATAGGATTATTTTAGTTTTTAATCATCCCTGCTTCCGGATCCCCAGACAAAGCGGTTGGGGGTTTGACGAAAAAAGGAAATTGCAATATCGCCGGGTTGATAGTTATTTATCGGAGCAAAAGATCCCGATCCAAATGCATCCCGGCCATAATCCTGATGTTTATACCTGGACATTCCACCGGCCGCTCGTAAAATATTTTAATACGTTAAATAACGCTGGGCTGGCAGTCACAAAGCTCGAAGAGTGGGTTTCACACCGGACCAGCAAACCCGGCGCTAATCAAAGGGCGGAAAACCGTTCGCGGAGTGAAATTCCTATGTTCATTGCGATTGGGGCAGTTAAGATAGGATAGAAATGCGTTGGGCGGTAGTGAAGGGCGAAACGAAGAGTGTAAAGCGTTTGGCGTCTTGCCTCACTTCACCCTTCCCATTACGTTTCGCCTTTCGCCAAACGCTACCGAGCTAACGCTTCTGGCCTAAACAATCCTTTTTCAGTAATGATCCCGGTTATATATTTAGCCGGAGTAACATCAAAAGCCGGGTTTTTGGCCGGCGAGCCGGGAGAACAGACTAAAATCTTTTCTCCCTTTGGACCTGTCTGATATAACACCTCGTCTTCACTCCGCTCTTCGATCGGTATATCTTTGCCGCTTTGGCAATTCAGATCAATGGTAGAAGATGGCGCCGCAATGTAGAAAGGTATCCCATATTCTTTGGCGCAGATCGCTTTTTCGAGCGTCCCGATCTTATTGGCGGTATCGCCATTTTTGGCGATCCGGTCGGCGCCAACGATCAGCAGATCGATCTTCCCTTGCGACATATAATAAGCGCCGGCATTGTCAGGGATGATCGCATGATCGATCCCTTCATTTTTCAGTTCCCAAGCGGTTAACTTTGCCCCCTGCCCCCGCGGCCGCGTCTCATCAACATAAACAAAAACTTTTTTCCCTTGTCGATTAGCAATGTAGATGGGAGATAAAGCTGACCCGTAGTCAACAAACGCCAGCCAACCCGCATTGCAATGAGTCTCGATATTAGCCCCATTCTTGATCAACTCGCTGCCGATCTCCCCGATCTGCGCGCAATTTTGCGCGTCTTCATCGGCTATCTTTTGCGCTTCAGCTACGGGATCTGTTGATTTGAAAACTCGTTCAACCGCATAAAACAAATTTTGTGCCGTCGGCCTGGTCGCTTCGATCTCCTTTTTCGCTTTAGCTAGATCAACTTTTCCTAAGAACGCTTGTGCCATCGCAAACCCCGCCGTCGCCCCGATCGCCCCCGCCCCGCGGACCAGCATCGTCTTGATAGCATCACAGGTATCTTTATAAGTTTTTGATTCGTGGATCTTAAATTCAAAAGGAAGAAAATTCTGTTCGATCAAAAAAACAGAGGAGCCTTCTAGCCAAACCGTCCGATAGTGTTTGCCGTTGACCTTCAACTGTTTTTCCTCGCCGCAAAGTTAAACGCTAAAAAATATTTCTGCCAGCTCTCGGCCGAAAACTTATACTGGTTCTTCCCCATAAAATAATCAGCCCAAAATTCCTTTAAACGTGTTAATTCTTTAAAATGTCCACGGTGTTTAGTATCATTTAAAGACAAGTCAATTAACTCTATTGAACGAACAAACGCCAATCTGCTATATTCTGGAACCCCCTTTTTTCCCCAATTAATCGCCCTTTCCACTTCGCTCCCAATATTTGCCATTTGTTCGTATAAGGAAAACTTATTCCAACGATCGGCCGTTAAAGTTTGGTGCTGTTGGCTCATCTTTTAATAAGCTTTTCTACCACAGCAATTATTTTTGCCTGTATAAGAGGATCATCAACACTCCGAGTATTATTGTTTTGCGAAGGTCGGAGATTGATCATTGAATCAAATTCTATCCAATTAGCTTGGTCTAACGCCGGATAAAGATTTATCCCCCACAAATCCTTATTACTTGAACCATGCTCTAAAAGAAGAGCTTCTTCATCGGCATGTAATGAGGCATCAACCACCATGATCTCTTTTTCAATATCAACCACCGCTTTAATAAAATTATCAAATTCATTCTTTGCAAGAACATCTAGTTCGGCTAAAGTAATGGGAGATTCAATGATTTTCAAAATTATTCCCCCTCAAACTCGGTTTGGGCGTAGACTTTGTAGCCAGCAGCTTCCAATTTTTTCCGGCCGCCGATATCAGGAAGGTCAACAATAAATGCCAGTTCAACCACTTCGCCGCCAATCTTCTTAACTAGTTTAGCCGCGGCTAAAGCGGTCCCGCCAGTGGCAATTAAATCATCAATGATCAAAACTTTTTGGCCTTTTTCGAGGGCATCTTTGTGGATCTCGATCACGTCGGTGCCATATTCCAGCGCATACTCTTCTTTCTCGGTCGCCGCCGGGAGTTTTCCTTTTTTCCTGACCGGGACAAAACCCTTGCCCAAAAGATAAGCGACAGCGCCGCCTAAGATAAATCCCCGTGAATCTATCCCCACCACAATATCGATCTCTTTCTTCTCATATCTCTTCACAAAGTCATCGATGCAAAGCTTAAGCCCGACCGGATCTTTCAAAAGCGTCGTGATATCACGGAACATTATCCCCGTCTTGGGCCAGTGGGGAACAGTGCGAATTCTTGATTTGATCGGCATCTTATATCCTCCCTACGACTTCAACTATCAATTTCTCAACTTTTTTGGCGTTCTCTTTCATTGTTTTCATTACCATTTCAAAAGTCACGGGGGCTTCATCAGTCTTCCAACAGTCATAATCGGTCGACATGGCGATCGTTTGATACGGCAGGCCAAGCTCGCCGGCTAAAATTACTTCGGGACAAGTCGACATATTTATAATATCCGCTCCCCAGGCGCGGAACATGTGGCTTTCAGCCCGGGTGGAAAACCTTGGCCCCTCGATCGTTACCACCGTGACATCACGATCATAAACATAACCCAATTCATCACATGTTTTACACAATATATCTGTTAATCTTTTATCATACGGATCGCTCATTGGCGTATGGATCACTTTGTCGTGGAAAAAGGTTAAATTCCGGTGACGGGTAAAGTCGATGAATTGGGACGGGAAAACTAAGTTTCCCGGCTTGATCTCTTCCCGGAGCGAGCCAACCGCGGTCGCGGCTAAAATGTGGGTGCAACCTTCCTCTTTTAACGCAAATATATTGGCCAAAAAGTTAACTTTGGTCGGCATGATCCCATGATCGCGGCCATGACGGGCAATAATAACAACGTCTACCCCATTTATCTTCCCGCAAGCCAATGGTGACGATGTTTGCCCATATTTATTATTAACAACTTTATCCTTCCCCTCTTTTAAAATTTGGGGATTATCCAAGCCAGAGCCACCAATAATACCGATTTTTTTCATGCTTTGATTATAACATTTTTTTCTGATAAAATAATCCCAACGTGCCAACTAGAGCCATTGAACTCATTAAACTTGACACCGCCCAGGAAAAATATCTAAAAGATATCTCCGTCCAGGAATTTTTTGGATTTCCCTTGGCTCCGATCGTGGCCGCCGAAGAAAAACTATTAGCCAAAGAAACCCCTTCAATCGCCTACTTTTCCATGGAATTTGGCCTTGCCCCCAGCGTTTATCACACTTTTAAAACCGTTAACCCGATTGACAATTCAAATGTTATTTCTAACCACGAAGTTTTCTCTAACATGAAAGATATGGACTATTACCATGCTCTTCCCTTGAAAAAGATCATTGACCTGCCGATCTATAGCGGCGGTCTGGGAGTTTTGGCTGGCGACGCCTTAAAGTCTTCCGCTGATCTTGGACTCTCACTCGCTGGCGTTGGCATTCTTTGGCACAAAGGGTATTTTAAACAACGATTCTGGTTTAAGGCTGGCGGCCAATTGCCGGAAGAATTAACCTGGGACCCCAATTCCTACCCCGGCCTCATTCCGCTCAAGCCGCGCGTTAACATCACTTTAAGCGGACAAAAAGTCGAATTAAAACTTTGGAAATATTATGTTTATTCCCAAGACCTGAAAAATGTCGTTCCACTGGTCCTGCTTGACGCCAACCTGGAAGAAAACCCGGAATACTTTCGGGCTTTGACCGACCAACTCTATCGAAGCACAAATAATTGGCTAAAGATCTGCCAGCGGGCTATCCTCGGCATGGGGGGGATAAAAGCGCTTGAAGCGCTGGGCTACAATATTAGCAAATACCATCTCAATGAAGGCCATGCCGCCCTGGCTTTTGTCGAAAAAGCAAAGAAACAAAACCCGGAGAAGCTAAAAAATATGTTCGCTTATACCTGCCATACCCCGGTCGAAGCCGGCCATGACCGTTTTAATTTGCAGGAACTGACCGCGGTTTTGGGGCCGGAATCAGCTGAAATAGTTAAAAAGTATGGCCGTGATGGGAATAACGCTAACCTTACACTGCTGGCTATGTCAACCAGCGGGCATGCTAACGCTGTCGCCAAAAAACATGGCGAAGTAACCCGCCTCCAATTCCCAAAATATAAAGATCAGATCGAGAGTATCACCAACGGGGTCCACACTTACACTTGGCTGTCGGCGCCGATCCGCGACCTCTTAAAAAAATACCAGTCTAAGATCGGCGATTGGGAAAAAGACCCTTGCCTCTTATCTAATGTCAGCAAGCTCAAAAGCGACCCCCAGTTTATTTCCGACCTCTGGGCGGCTCATTTGGAAAACAAGAAAAAACTAGCTAAGTTTTTAGAGTTCTGGTATTTTGACGAAAAAGCTTTTACGATCTCTTGGGCGAGAAGATTGGCCCCTTATAAACGGCCGACCCTTTTACTGCAAGACCCGAACCGTCTCCTGAATATTGCCAGGAAGATCGGGCCGCTCCAAATTATTATTGCCGGCAAAGCCCATCCAGCCGATGTCCCCGCTTCGATCCATATGGACCTGATGCTCGAAAAGATCACGATCTTGAACGGCGAGCGGAAAAATTTGCGGATCGTCTTCCTCGAGAATTACGATACTTTCTTTGGCAAACTATTAACCAGCAGTGTCGATGTTTGGCTTAATAATCCCCTTCCCCCTTTCGAAGCCTCCGGCACGTCTGGCATGAAGGCGATCTTGAACGGCGTCGTCCAGCTTTCAACTCTTGACGGTTGGGTCGTTGAAGCGGCCGATAAAAATATCGGCAAGATCTTTGGCTATGTGCCGCCAGCAGGCGAGATCGGCAGTGAAGACGACTTAAGGCTTGAGCAAGATTCAAAAGAGTTGTACGATAACCTAGAAAAAATGGCCGCCGATTATTACGCTAAAACCCCAGCCTGGACCGAAATGATGGCAAATTGCATTGCCGAAGCCGGGTTCTTCAATACGCAGAGAATGATATCAGAGTATGATCAGAAGATTTGGGCAACATAAAATTTACATTATTTCAACCAAAACATCCCGGTCTTTTCCAGGTAAGACTTGAATTCACTGCCAAACTTCTTTTCCAAAACAAACTTTTCTTCCAAATACCCTTGCACCCAGATCATGGCAACAATGATCATGCCAAAATAAAATGAATAGGCAGCGGCCCAAACCCACCACCAGCCGACAAAAATAAAGATCAAGCTAAGGTAAAGGGGGTGGCGCAAATAATTATAGGGGCCAGAAGCAATAAGCTTGTCAGGCATGATCCCAAAGTCCGGAGCTTCTTGCTTTATTGTCCACCTAAACAAGACCAACCCGGCAATTATTGTCCCTACCCCGACCGGATACCACCAGAAATAATCAAGGCCAAAATGAGGCTGGGGAAAGATCACCGAAACCAAGGGTAATAGTATAAGAAGATATTTTCCGGTTTTTCTATAGGCTGGTAAAATATCTCCCCATAATAAAGCCAAGTTAAGAATGAACAATAAAACAATCCCTATTTGAATAAGCAAAATAATTACCTCCGATACCTATAGTATAACAAAATAAGGGCGAGAGCAAAAAAGACGAGGCCTAAAATAATGGCTAGCGGTTCCGAAAAAAACCCGCCAATAAATAGTCCGATGAAAAAAAGCACTGTCGGAAAGCCAAAGGCGACCAGCGTAAGCTTTGGTTCGCCTCCGGGTTTGAACATCCCGCAGGCATCACAGCCTGCGCACTTAGAGCTTGCCTTCTTCAATGATCCTCTTCTTTTCCCTTCGGCGTTCGCAATCGCCGCAGTTGCCTGGATCAAACACTAATTCCTGGCACAAAGCACAAGCCAAGACATATTTGCCTTCATGCTGGAAAAGGCCAAGCTGGGCAAAACAATTGGGACAGGTAATCCGCTCCTTTTGTTTCTTTTTCTTTTCGACCGTATTAACTATCTCTATCATATATTCACAGATCGGACAATTTAGCTTAATTATGTTTTTCATTTTTTCACTTTTAATAATTCTCGGCAAAAAGCTCAAAATAGGCGGTGGGATGGGCGCAAGACGGGCACTTAGCTGGAGCCTCTTTTCCTTCATGGACATAGCCGCAATTGCGGCAATGCCATTTAACAATCGCGTCTTTCTTGAAAACCTTGTCGGTCTTAACATTGGCTAAGAGCTTACGGTATCTTTTTTCATGTTCTTCTTCGACTTCGGCGATCTCTTTAAATAGATCGGCTATTTCGGTAAAGCCTTCTTCCCTGGCAGTCTTTTCCGCTTCTTCATAAAGCTTGGTCCACTCCAGGTTTTCGCCATTCGCCGCCGCCTCAAGGTTGGCCGCGGTTTTACCGATCTCTCCGGCTGGATAAGCCGCGGTAATCGTTACTTCGCCCCCTTCTAAAAACTTAAAAAAGCGCTTGGCATGCTCTTTTTCGTTCTCTGCTGTTTCCAAGAAAATCCCAGAGATCTGTTCAAACCCTTCTTTTTTAGCTTGCGAAGCGAAATATGTATACCTATTTCGCGCTTGCGATTCCCCGGCAAAAGAAGCCAGTAAATTATGCTCCGTTTTGGTCCCTTTAACGCTTTTCATATTAGATCCCTCCTGGCATTATCTTACTATATATAGGTTAAGATGGTCAATCACACCCACTCCTCTTTTAATATTTTTCCCTGCAGGCTGACAACAATAACTTTGAGCGGGATCTTCCGCTTGGCTAGCTTAGCGCCTTCTTTGGCCACTTGGAGCAACCCACCGCAGCAAGGGACTTCCATTGTCATCACTGTCAAAGTATTGATCTTGGCCTCATCGATCATGGCTGTGATTTTTTCGACGTAGGCCTCCTGCCCTTCATCTAATTTAGGGCAGGCGATAGCTAAACTTTTTCCCTTAAGATAATCTTGATGAAAATTCCCTAACGCAAAGGCCACACAGTCAGCCGCCAAGATAACATCTTTTCCCATAAAATATGGAGCTAGTGGTGGAACCAAATGGAGTTGGACCGGCCATTGACGAAGCTGTGATCGCTGAGCCCCTGCTCCTTCCCCCTCACTCTCCCCTTGATCGCTAAAGTCCTGCATCGCCGCACCAGGACAACTGCAGGCCGCTGGAGCCGGACCGACAAAGGGAGCGGCGTCTCTCTCCACAATCGTGATCGCCCCCTGGGGACAATCGCCAATGCAAGCCCCCAAACCGTCACAATAGTTATCAGCAACCAACTTGGCCTTGCCCTTGACCATTTTCAGCGCCCCTTCATGGCAAGCGGAGACGCACTGGCCGCAACCGTTGCATTTGGCTTCATCGATCTTTATTATTTTTCTTTTCGCCATTATTTTCCCTTTGGTAATACCCCACAATTAATTGTGGGGTATTACCTTTTTGATTAATAATTCTAGCCCACCGCCACCCGATGCCTATCAACTAATTCGCCTTTCTTCCCTTTGTTCCAACCGGAAATCCTCGAAAAATAACCGGTTACCCTGGTTATATGTTCCACATTCCTGCCCGCAACGAGGATCTGGTCAAGCTTCTCCGCCGAGAGCGTCGCCAAGGCTTTGGGCTCAACCTTGATCTTGTCATGTTCGCCATCATACTCTTCATGGCGAAAGTAAAAGTTACCCTCTTCATCCTTGGCCCATAAAACATTGGGCCGCGACTCTAAATAGCCATTTAATTCTTCGATCGTCATTATTTCTCACCCCCTTTTTTGCTTATTTGCTTCAGTGTAATGCCGGCTAATTTAATTTTTAGCGTTTGGTCGAGTTCTTTTAAGACCCGGTGGAGCGGGCAAGCTTTTTGCAAAAAACAACCGCCGCCCTTCCTTAGACATTTATTTAAACAGAAGTTAGCTTCAAATATCGCGATCACTTGGAACAGAGAAACATCAGGCTTTACCAAACGGATACCGCCATCTTTTCCTTTACGTGATCCGATGATCTTATTTTTAACCAGCGTTTGGACGATCTTGGCCCAAAAAACCGGCGGGACGCGCAGCTTTTTGATCAAAATAGAAGACGGGATCCACTCCCCCTCTTTTTGTCCGGCC
>JBDRLW010000009.1:0-64158 GCA_043812655.1 bacterium
CTCGATCGCGATATCAAAGGTCGGAGGGGCTTTCCGTTCCAGTATAGTTTTTTGCGTCCGCCGCCGTTTGGCCTCTTCATCACCTAAGATGACCGATTGGATCCCGCCAACAAGATCAACTAAGGTTGGATTACTGATAATGTTTTCCAGTGTATTCCCGTGGGCTGTCCCAATTAATTGGACCCCCCGTTCGGCGATCGTCCGGCAGGCGATCGCTTCCGCCTCTGTCCCGATCTCGTCAACAATGATCACTTCGGGCATATGGTTTTCCACCGCCTCGATCATGATATGATGCTGTTCTTCAGGGGTCGCGACTTGCATCCTTCTGGCCCGCCCGATCCCCGGGTGCGGGATATCGCCATCACCGCCGATCTCATTGCTGGTGTCGACCACGATCACCCGTTTGTTGAATTTATCAGAAAGGACGCGCGCCGCTTCGCGCAATTTTGTCGTTTTGCCGATCCCTGGCGGCCCCATGAAAAGGATGTTTTTCTTTGCTTCGATCACGTCTTGGATAATGTCATTGGTCCCATAGATCGCCCGGCCAACGCGGCAAGTCAGGCCGATCACTTTCCCCTGGCGGTTGCGCATGGCCGAGATCCGATGGAGCGTCCGCTCGATCCCCGCCCGGTTATCGCCCGAAAATTGGCCGACCCGGGCAGTAACAAAATCTATATCACCCTGGTTGACCGTCCCGCCAATGAACATGCTCCTGGCAGCAAACCTAGCTTCAGCCGGTTTGCCAAGGTCCAGGACAACTTCAACTAATAACTGCAGGTCTTTTGATTCTTTGAGGGTATTTTGGATATCAAGGGGTAAAACTGCCAGGAGTTTTTCAACTTCTTCGCCGATCGCTTCTGGTGGCAAAGTCATTTATTTTTTTACTGTTTTTTTCAGGTTGATCCCGGGGACAAAAGCGGGGCATTTTGACTCGCCGATCGTGATCTTTTCGCCCGTTTGCGGATTGCGGCCGATCCGGCCTTTCCTTTTGCGGACGACAAAGTTGCCAAACCCGACCAGGCGGACTTTTTCGTTGTTATTTAAAGCTTCAGTGATCGTCCCTAGGACCAGGTCGATCAACCTTTCGGCTTCAGCTTTTGTCAGATCAGATTTATTCGCTACTTTGCCCGCTAATTGTTTTTTATTCATTTTTTCTCCTTTACACCGAGCTCTGTCGAGGTGCTTCTTTCGCCAAAAGTTGTTCCCAGCGCTTATCAACTTGAGTTTGGATCTCCGCCAAGAGCTGTTCGTTCCCCGGTTTAAAAAGATGCCGGAAACGATCTTGGGTCTTTAAATAATCGACGACCGGTTTTTTGGCTTTTGGTTTAGAGACCTTATAGACGCCATTTTCTACTTCATAGATCGGCCAAGCGCAAGTTTCCGCCGCCAATCTTGCTAAATTCAAAGTCTCTTCCGGCTTATAACCCCAGCCTAAGCGGCACGGTTGCAGGACATTAAGGAATTTTGGCCCGCGGATAGAAAAGGCTTTTTCCGCTTTTCTCGTCAAATCCGCCCAGTTGCCGATGATCGCTTGCGCCACATATGGTATACCGTGAGCGACCATGATCTCGGTCAAGTCTTTGCGCCACTGGAGTTTTCCCTGATTAACTTTACCAGCCGGTTCGGTCGTCGTGTTGGCTCCCATTGGAGTCGCGCCAGAACGCTGGACACCGGTATTCATGTAAGCTTCGTTATTGTAACAGACATAAAGCATATCGTGACCCCGCTCCATCGCGCCGGAAAGCGATTGCAACCCGATATCATAGGTCCCGCCATCGCCGCCAAAAGCGACAAAATTAATATGCTTGTCGGTCTTCCCTTTTTTCTTCAGATTCTGGTAGGCGGCTTCCACTCCCGACATCGTCGCCGCCGCGTTTTCAAACGCGTTGTGGAGAAAAGGGACGGTCCAAGCGCTGTAGGGGAAAATTGTCGTTGAAACTTCAAGGCACCCGGTCGCCGAAACTACGACCACCGGGTCTTTACTCGCCATTAGGACCTGTCGTACCACGATCGGCGCGCCGCAGCCCGGGCACATCCGGTGTCCGCCGGTCAGCGGGTCTTTTCTGGTCGATAATTCTTTTAATGTTGCCATTTTATATATACTCCCACATTATTTACCCCGAGCTTGTCGAGGGGCTACTCCCTAATCCCTAGATAAGAGACCAACGGTTGTTTGTCGATATTTTGCAAAGCGGTGAAAACAGAATTGATCTGCGGCAGGTCAATTTCCCGTCCGCCTAAGCCGTAAATAAAGTTGATCATTTTAGGTTTAGTTTTTAGGTCGTAGAGCGCCGAGCGGATCTCGGTGAAAACCTGTCCGCCTTGCGCTGACCAAGTGTCAGACCGGTCAAGGACAGCGACCGCTTTAACCTGGCTTAAAGCAGCGGCAATTTCTTCGGCGGGAAAAGGCCGGAAAACCCTGATCTTGAGCATCCCCGCTTTGACCCCTTTAGCCCTAAGCTGGTCGATCACCACTTTGGCGGTGCCGCACGTCGAACCTAAAGCAACGATCGCGACCTCGGCATCTTCTAATTTATATGCTTCAAACAGGCTATACTTTTTGCCGAATTTTTTCGCAAATTCATCGGCCACTTCCAAGATCACTTTCTTGGCGCTGCGCATCGTTTCGGCGACCTGCATCCGGTGTTCAAAATAATAATCCTGTAAGTCAATTAAGCCGACCGAAACCGGCTTATCAACATTGAGAAGTTTATTTTCCGCCTTGCGCTCCGGTCCAATAAAAGCGGTAACATCTTTATCGTCCAACATTTCGATCTTGGCCAAGCAATGGCTAATGATAAAACCATCGGTCGTCACCATTGTTGGCAAATGGACCCTGGGATCTTCAGCTATCCTGATCGCCTGGATCAAACTATCGTACGCTTCTTGTGAATTTTCGGAAAAGATCTGGATCCAGCCAAAATCGCGGGCGGCCATCGTATCGGAATGGTCGCAGTGGATATTAATCGGTCCCGAGATCGCCCGGTTAACGTCGCACATCACGATCGGCAGGCGGAGCGAAGAAGCGATCGGCAGGATCTCGTACATTAAAGCTAACCCTTGTGAAGATGTCCCGGTCATCACCCTGGCTCCCGCCGACGAAGCCCCGACACAAGCCGACATCGCCGAATGTTCTGACTCAACGGCGACATAATTGGTAGTTACCAAACCATCGGCCACATATTTGGCAAAGATCATGGCAATTTCGGTGGCTGGAGTAATTGGATAGGCGGCGACAACATCAGGATTGACCTGGCGCATCGCTTCGGCCATGGCTTCATTACCGGTTTTGGCCACTATTTTTGACATACAGGACCTTCTTTCTCCGGCTTCATTTCCAGAGCCTTGTTCGGTTTAACCGGGCATTCTTTAACGCAAATGCCGCACCCCTTGCAGTGGTCATAATCGATCCCGGTCATCTTTTGGTCCTTAACAACAATGGAAGAATCGGGACATGAGATCCAACAAAACAAGCAATGGATACAGCGTTCCGGATGCCAGATCGGCTTTTCGCTCCGCCAATCGCCGGTTTTAAACTCGGCGGCTGACCCAGCCGTGACAACATCCCCTTCGGCTAATGACCTCCATCCTGGCTTGGCTTTTGGTTCACTCATTCGCTCACTACCTCATTATATGCCCGCTTGATCGCCTCAAGATTGCCTTTAACAACCTCAGGCTTGGCGGCAAATTTCTTTTTAAGTTTCTCTTCAGTATCTTTGAGCATTTCATTGAAGTCAAGGATCCCGGTCGCCTTGATCAAAGCGCCGAGCATTGGGGTATTGGGAATTTCGCGGCCGATCGTCTCTTTGGAGATACCGGAAGCATCGACCGTAAAGACTTTTGCCCCTTTAAGTTTTAATTGTTTCCTAATATCAGCGGGGCAATCTTTGGTGTTAACAATAATACAGCCATCGTCAGGCAAACCACTGATCACATTAACTGACCCCATCAGGGTTGGATCAAGGACTAGAACAATGTTGGGATTTGTAATGGAGCAGTGGAGAGTGATCTCTTCCGAAGAAACCCGATTAAACGAGGCGACCGGCGCTCCCATTCTCTCCGGCCCATATTCAGGGAAGGCCTGGATATTTTTACCTAGTGAGAGTGCGGCTTCACCAAAAAGAAGAGCGGCGGTTTTAGCCCCCTGCCCCCCTCGCCCATGCCATCTTATTTCAACGGTACTATCCATGTAACTTGTTTTAGTTTAGCAAACGTTGGCAAAAAAATCAAGAAACTCTTTACAGCCCTCATCCGCTGGCGCAAAAGACTCCTCCTTCTCCCAACCTTGCCTGCCGGCAGGCAGGAGGGAGAAGGTAAGACACAATGTTGATTTGGTAAGTACCCCTCTCCCTTTGGGAGAGGGGGAAATGTTAAGCGCTAACCGGGTGAGGGCATAATAATTTTTATTTTAGCGGCGTAACGAACGAAATTATTTTTTCACCCGCGGCCTTATCCAGGACAAAAAGTCCTACTAGCAAAACGACCGCCGGTATGGCCGCGATCACGAACGACAGCGGCTTAGATATCCCGTAAGTCCGCCGGATAACAACGGCCCATAAGCCATAGATAAAAATAACCATCAGGAAAAAAATAAAATTAAACCCGACCAGGAACAGGCCAGGGTCAAACAAGGAAAAGCGAGCTAAGATCGCCAGCAAAAGAGGTAAAATCATGGCTAACAATACCCCACTACTATAATATAGGCTTTGGACCAGCCGGTTTAAGCTCCCCTTCCCTCTAGCAGCTAAGGCGATCGGATGTAAGATCAGC
Organism: bacterium; assembly: GCA_043812655.1. Classification (GTDB taxonomy): domain Bacteria; phylum Margulisbacteria; class WOR-1; order O2-12-FULL-45-9; family XYB2-FULL-48-7; genus JBDRLW01. The sequence continues at coordinate 4,771 of JBDRLW010000009.1, forward strand.
GCTAACAAATAAAAAGCGGCTCCCAAGCCCAAGACCATCACACCGCCAATTATTAAAAACGTCATCATGTAAAAAGTAAAGCCCAGTGTTAATAAGACCGGTAAAATAATGATGAACTTAAAACCTTTGATCCCTTCGACCAGGGTCGCGCCGATCGGCACAAATTGGATAATGAAGATGGCCAAAGCGACAAACGCCGCCAAAACCCAGGATGTTATAATAAGAAAGGACAAGCTTTTTTCCTTCCAGCTCTCTTCCTTCAGCCTCGTATAAAAAAGGATCGGTTGTAATATTACTCGCCTTAAAATAGCTCCATAATTTGTAATTTGTAATTTGTCATTTGTCATTTAACTCATACCTCCCTGCGCCCTTCGAGCGCTTTGGACAATGTCGCCGGATCGGCGTAATCCATATCGGCCCCGATCGGTAACCCATAGGCAATGCGAGTTAAGGTCACGCCAAGCGGTTTAAGCAGTCGGGTCAAATAGATCCCGGTCGCTTCACCTTCGGCGGTTGGCGGCAGGGCAAGAATAACTTCTTTAATAATGTCTTTCCCCACCCTCTCAACCAATTCTTTCACCCGCAAACTCTCCGGCTCAACCCCATCAAGCGGGGAGATCAGCCCCCCCAGCACATGATGCCTGCCATTATACACACCGGAACGCTCGATCGCTACCAGATCTTTAGGATCGGCCACGACAGAAAGAATATCATCCCGCCTTGACGTGTCAGCGCAAAACTTGCACGGGTCAATATCGGTCAGGTTATAACAGACCGAGCAGTATTTCATCAGTTCTTTAGCCGCGGTGATCGAAAAAAGGAGTTCTTCTACATCTTTTTTGGTGCTGCCAAGGAGGTAGAAAGCCAACCGTTGCGCCGATTTCGGCCCGATCCCAGGGAGTTTTTGGAGCTCGGTGATCATTTTAGTAAGTGATTCTGAATACATGGTATGAATTATATCATGAAACCCTCACCCCGACCTTCGGTCGACCCTCTCCCAGAGGGAGAGGGTAGTAAAACAATTTTTGTCTCAAACCACCCCTCTCCCTCTGGGAGAGGGGCCGGGGGTGAGGGCTAATATGTTATAATTTAACTATGCAAGCAGCCGTCTTTCTCGACCGTGATGGGACGATCATCGAAGATACGGGTTATATCAAGTCCCCAAAAGAGATAAAATTCATTCCGGGCGCGATCGAAGCGATCAAACAACTTCAACTCGCCGGTTATAAAATTATCATTATCAGCAACCAGGCCGGTGTCGCCCGCGGCTATTATAGTGAGGATATGCTGCAAACTATCGACAAAACCGTCCATCGGCTCGTCCTCCACGGCGGCGCCCATATCGATGCCAGCTACTATTGCCCCCATCACCCGGAACACGGCGTTTATCCATACAAACAAGAGTGCGACTGCCGCAAACCTTTCCCTGGTTTAATTAAAAAGGCTGAAAAAGACCTGAAGCTTGACCTCTCCCGCTCCTTCATGGTCGGCGATAAAACAACCGATATCGAAGCCGGCCAGAAGGCCGGAGTCAAAACCGTAATGGTCTTGACAGGTAGAGGCAAAGAAGAGCAAAATATGGTAGCTAACAAGCCTAATTATCTTGCCGACGACTTGGAAGCCGCCGCGGCTTGGATCCTTAAGGAGGCTAAAAATGGATAAACCTCTGATCTTAGTGGTTGATGACGAAAAACAAGTGGCGGATGTCATCACCCAAACCATAACCGAGACCAACAAATATACCGCTTTGACCGCGTATTCGGCCGACGAAGCGCTGGCCGCTTTAAAAAACAATAGGATCCTTTTTGGCTTTGGGGGAAATAAGATCAAGCTGATCTGCCTCGACATAAAGATGCCCGGGATGGATGGGCTTGAACTGCTGGAAAAGATCCGCCGCGACCATGGGCAAGATATCGGCGTTTTAATGCTGACCGCTTGGGAAGACGAAGAAAAATGGGAGCGCGCCACCTCTGGCTTTGTCCTTAATTATCTAAAGAAGCCTTACAAAAAAGACGAGCTCTTAACCACCATCAACAAGTTTTTTATGGGGAAAGAAGGCGAGCTGGTCTTGAATACGTTCGAAAAGCACCTCGAAAAAAAAGAGGAATTTAAAGCTAAAAAAGCAGTTTGAAGGTCGTCCCCTTCCCTACCTCACTTTTAACTTTAATGTCGCCGCCGTGTTCGCGGATGATCCGGTAAACGATCGAAAGGCCAAGCCCTGTCCCCTCATGCCGGCCGGAAAAAAATGGGTCGAATATCTTTTCTCTCATTTCAACCGGGATCCCTTTGCCAGTATCGGAGATCGTTACCGCTGGTCGACCGTCTTCTTCAAAGGTCTTAAGGGTTAAGGTCCCGCCATTTGGCATCGCTTCAATGGCGTTCTGGATGATATTAATGATCGCTTGCTGAAGCTCAACTTTCACTCCCTTGACTTTAGGTATCGGCTTAAACTCTTTGATGACTTTAAGCCGGCTTTTTGGAAAATAGGCCAAAGACTCTTCGATCATTTTTACCAGGTCAGCTTCTTCAATGATCTTTTTCTCTCTATTTTTAGAAAGATCGAGCATCCCCTGGATAATATTTTCGACCCGGTCGATATTTTCCAGCACCATCTTCTGAGTATCTATAAGGTAAGCCGAGTCTCTCTTCCGGTCAAATAATGTTTCTATTTTTGCCCGGACCACAGTCATAGGATTCCTGATCTCATGCGTCACGCCGGCGGTCAGCGTCCCGATCGAAGCCAGGCGCTGGGAGCGTTCGAGTTGCTTTTCGGCAGCCAAGAGATCTTCTTTGATCCGTTCATACGACTTGGTGTGGTCGATGGCGATAGCCGCTTGGCTGGCCAACGCGGAAAGAAGCCTAAGGTCTTCATCGGTATAAGCGTCCTCAGACAGCTTTGGCCCCAAAACAAAAACAGCGATCAGCCGCTCTTCCAACCGGCAGGGGACGATCAAATCGTCTTTAATATGAGCGATCTTCTTATATTCAAGGTACGGCTTGATCTCGGCCTCGGAAAAAAGGAGCCGCGGATCAGCCACTTCCATGATCTCGCTAAAAGTTTTTTTCAGGGTCAGGTTGATATTTTCCATCGATAAAGTCTTGGTGATCTGTTCCCCCGCCTCGGCCAGCGCGTTATAGTAATCATATTTGCCGCGCAAGAATAATTTATCCGCTGAAGTTTGCAAGACGAAACGAACTTTCTGGAAAAGATAGCTCGCCATTATCCAATAGGCCATTGATGACAATACTACGAAATAATAGCTTGCCTCATTAATGTTCTTCGTATATAAAGCGGCCAATAGAAAATAAACCAGGCCAAAAAAAGAAATGGTTAATATTTCCGCCACCGTTCGGCTAATGATCAAAGTAATATCCATAAGATGGTGCTTGACGATCGCGTATGAAGTTAAGCCGGTTAAAAATACTGTCGAATATGGCCCCAGCCAGATCAAGTTATAAAACCCAAAGAACGGCAAGGCTAAATTAAAAACCGAAGCAAATAAACCAACGATAAACATACCCCAAAGCACATAACGGACCCGCGGCTTATCCGCTTGAGCGGCGCTTTTATATTTATACGCTAGGTTAAAAAACGCCCCTCCCATGAACAACATTGAGAACAAAAAGAAATATGGATATGCCGCTCCCGGCTGTACGGTAATGCCGGCAGGGGAAAGATAAAAGTTCTTTATCAGCAAACCATCAAACAGGCTTAAGCCGCAAAAGACTAAGCTCGGTAAAAACAGGATTATTCGCCCTGGCCTCCCGATCTTTGGCCAAGCCGTTGGGAAAACGACCGAGAAATAAAGTAATATCCCCGGGGTTAAGGAGCCAACGACATAAAAAACCTTCGACCAAGCGATCAATGAAGCCATTACCTTGGTTTCAAAGAACATGCCAATGCTAAAAGCCCAAACAGCGACTATTAATATCACCAAGCTAAAAGAAGTGTTGATCGGTTTTTTCTGTTCCTGGAAATAAACAAAAGCCGCTAAAGCCAGGTTAAAAAGCGCTATATAAAAAGTCGGCAAAAAGTGGACCCGCCCCATCTGGACAATGACAGCTGTCCCAAGAATACCAACCGCTAACGAACAATATAGTACGCCTCTAGAAAAAAAATCATCAATATTCAACAACCGATGGGCGGCGATCGCGTAGACAATAAAAGCCGCCATGATTAATGTCGTGAGCGGGCCAAACATTACATATTGGGAAAAGCCAAGAAGCGGCAGCACTAAGCTGGTAAAAATTGCCGTTAAACCGGCTGCCCCGATCCCAAATAAGACATAGAACACTTTCAACTTCTCTTTCTTTTCCACTGAAAACATTTTGACGATCAGGCTTGTCAGTGACATGCCCAGATAAAACAAATAATAGACGATCGCCCCTTGATACATGCCGCCGTAAACGGCCTGGCCAAATAAACCCCCGCTTTTCTCGATGAAGTAATAAGCTTTTATCATCTGGTCGGTACTAATTGAAACGAACGCGAAAAATATGCCTGGCAGTAAAATCAGCGTTTTCGCAAAAATAGTTAACGCTCTCTCCCTCTTGGGAAAAACAAAAGAAAAGTATAGGAAAAAAACGACAATTAAAGCCGAACTAAAACTGGATAACCTGCGCCAAAAAAGAGCCAACAAGAGATTGTCGGTTTGGCCGGTAAAAGCCGTGCTAAAGTTCCACAGGGCTACAGCCGATAAGAATAAACCCAAAATCCAATTAATTTCTGCTTTTCTATTCTTATTAAGGATGGATAGCCCTAACCATAAGTTGACCCCGGCGGCAGTTAAACCAATTAAATTGTCAAACCGTAAGACAAACATTGATACGATGTATTATAACAAACTATTCCGGTTTTCGCGCTGAAACGAGGAAAAATTGGTCGGCTAATGATTTAATTATCCCGCCTTTTTGTAAGCCCACAGCAGAAAGATCTGCTTCCAGGTCTGCCTCATTTGGAGAATAATAACGGCCAGAAGTAAAGCCTTCATTAAGCGCTTTGGCATACTCGAACGCCCCAGCCTGCTTTCTTTGCCTGACAAAGAAGCCAAGACTAATAAGGGCTGGTAAAACCAATATTTTTTGCCACCAAGGGATCGCCTTAATATAAGCTTTTATTGTTTCGTTGCGGGTTACGTCAAGGCTGCCTTCTTTATGTTTCAAGGAAAAGTATATTTTTCCACCCGGCTTGGTTACGCTTACCCATGTCCTTAATGCCGCCCTAAACTTTTCCCTGGTACAATAAAAAGCCATGCAAGCAGTAACAACATCTTGGGAATTATCAGGAAGAGTTGGAGGTTCAAACATATCTCCCGGCTCAACCGTAACTACTTGGTGATATCCCGCCTCTTTAATTTTTTTGGCGGCTTGCACTACGGCTGATGGGGCAAAATCCCTAACTATCGCCCTAAAACGATCTAAAATATTTTGCGGCAATGTTTTTTCTGCTCCTTCGCCTTCAGACAACTCGGCTAACAACAATGAAACTATTGGGGTTGCTCCAGCCGCGTCTTCAAAAACAGATATTTGGCCAATGGCCAATCGCTGCTTAATATCCACGATCATCATTTTAACAAAATCGTGGCGATGCGCGTCCGTGATCGCTCCGCCAATTTTTGCTTCTAATGTCCCCTCACTATGCGTCAGCTGCCATAAAGCTTGTTCTCTTGTAACATCATATCCAGACTCATCAAAAGTTGTTTCATTCCATCCTTCCACTTGGGACGGCTCCACAATCGGCACGCTTACGCCTGTTACTGGCGAGTGCGCCATTAAAGTATCAAGGAACCCCTTTGCCGCCTTTGTTAGCGCTTGGTCCTGACTTAAAAAATCGGTCGCTTCAAGGTTCAATACCCCGCCAATAAAATGACGATCAAGCAATTCAAGCGGGATGTTTCTGATTTGGGATGGAGTAATCCCTTCTTCTGTTAAATTGCGTAGAGGAGGAACAATTACTTCAATTAAAGACTGGTTGAGATTACTTTTTTTATTTTTAACAAACTCCGCTAATAAATGATTGATCGCCAAATAATGTTCTTTTTTATATTCTGACAATCGCCAAACAGTTAAATAATTTGGTTTTACCCCAATTCGCCTTAAATGTTTTCTGATCCCCGGCCATTTTCTTTGGATTGGAAGAAAATAAGGTTTTAAATATGCCCCAACTATGCTCATACCCCATTCTCGTCCGCTTTTTCCAAAAATTTCAGTTAAAATTGGGGAATTTTACCAGATCCCGCTTAAGGAAATGCGTTGGGTGTTTTGTCGACTTAAATTCGTCTGATTAACAAAGGCATAATCAACCTTAGCGTGACCGATTTTGAATCCGGCTCCGGCTGTGATTCCTGAATCTGCGTATCCGGCCCTGAAGCTAAGAGGACCTTGATTGATTTCAAATCCAAGGGCTAGCTCCGGCGAGTAAGTCGAACGAAGGGTCTGGCTGATATCAATGGCTAGTTTACTGTTAACATAGAGAAGATCGCTTATGGCAATACCAAGGCGTGCTTTGGGCGGAACTTTTTCCGCTGTCCCTGTCCCCCATTTTTGGCAGTTGAGGAGTTCGTCAATCTTGGCGCCGATCGTGAATCGTGAGTCGTGAATCGTGAATGGTTTAAACATAATTCCTGGACTTAAACTATAACCATAAGCGCTCCCGCCATTGATCTCGAACATATCAGAAGTTAGATATTTTGCCGTTAAACCGATGGCAACGTTGTCGTTCAATTTATGCCCATACGAAAGCAGATAGGCATTAGAGAAATAACTGAACGTATTAATATTCTGGACTTCGTTGTGCTGGTCAACTTCGCTTGAAGTTTGGGAGATAGTCCCCAAGCCAACTTGGATCCAGGAAATACCAAACGTTCCACCAAGGAACGGTTTAACAAAGCTGACATAGTAATAATCAGCGTCAGTTGAAAGTTTTGTCTGCATTGTGGTAATTTCACTGCTGGTTACGAACCCGAGCCCCCCCGCGTTCCAGTAGGGAGCATCCGCCGTGTCCGCGATCGCCGTAAATGCGCCTCCCATGCCGAGGGGACGAGCGCCGACCCCGGCCTTGAGTACCGCAATGTCGGTTCCAGCCTGACCAGTTTGAGCGTAAGCAAGGCCTGTTAATGTCACAATTAAACAAATCCCAATTAAACAATTTTTGATCAGTTTGGGAGTTGTAACATTGTTTAATTGTCTCGGCACTGCCGAGATAATGCTTAACCAACTCAATTGTCGTGACAGTGGAACGACCGTTTTCATTTTATATTCCTCATAGCCTTCTTCCCTCTCCCACTCTATTTTCGGTAACGGTTACAAAGCCCGTTTCGGTGTTGGGCAACGGTTTACGTGTTTTAAAATTTGTCCAAGCATTTCCCAGTTTGTAAAGTTGTCTGCCTGATTTGTCGTAAATATCGATCAAGTCATCGCAAAGTTTAACCGCCGCGTAAACAGGATAAATATCTCTTGCCTGGCTCAAACTGACTACCATTTCATTGCATTCCGCCATTGCATCATCAATATATTTTTGGAAACCAGCCCTCTGGTGGCGCTTAGCATAACCTTCCGCGATTAATCTTGGGATCGCTTTACATGCTCGGCTCAATTGATCGGTTAAATCATCTCTTTCATTAGCCGGCAATTTAAGTACAATTTCTTTCATAACAATTAACATTGCTTCATACGTATTACGATATACTTCCAAATCCCTAAAGCTTGTAATTCTCTTTTTTTCTTCCATTAACTTCCTCCTAATCAATCGGTAACGGTTACGATGCCAGTTTCGTCTTTCGGTCACGGTTACGTTACCCTAACCCTAACCGATACTGGTATCGTCACCCTAACCGTTGATCCCTATTTCAACACCGCAACCTTCCCTCTTCCCCCAACACTCCGATCCCCTATTCTCGCTGTCACTTCAAAGGGATAGATCCCGTTCATCACCATGTCCCCTCGCCCATTCTTCCCATCCCACTCAACATCATTATATTTATTCCAGATCGATGAGCCTTCACCGTTAGTTGTGCCGTCAATTTCATTCACTAGCGAGCCGGTAATATCGTAAATGCGGATCCTGACATCGCTAGCGTCGGTCGAGAGCCGATATCTTATTTTCGTCTTCTCTTTATTGGGGTTAAACGGATTGGGGTAATTGGTAACATCCGACAAAGTTAGATCTGGTTTAACGGTAAACGACCACGTTTCTGACGTCGCCGCTTCGTTAGTCGAGAGGGCTGTAACTTTCCAGTAGTAAGTGTCCCTATCAAGTCCAGGATCAAATTCGTGGATGGAGTAGTTGTAGTAATAGAGAGTTGAATCAGCTTTGTCTTGTGAGCCGCTGTTCGGCGATTTAGTAAAGCTTTGGTTAGCGATCGAGAAAGTATCATTCTTGGCAACATCTATCCTATATTCAGTGGCGTTTCCTTTCTTATGCTTCCATTCAAAGGTGGGACGGACAGACTGAACATTATCGGTTTTGTCTGTTGGGGCAACAAGGGTTGGAGCTTCAAAGGTAATAGAATGAGTGATCGGGCTTCTTGTAACTGCGTATGCCGTAGTAAAATCATAGACACCATCAACATCACCACCGGAAGGCCGCCAACAACCACTACCATCTAACCAATGAAAGGCAAGTCTTTCTCCCGTCATTGGTTTAAATATCCCCATCCACTCCCCAGCACCACCTGACATTAATGCAATTTCAGCCTTTCCATCTCCCGTAAAATCACCAGCCGTGATACAAAAGAATTCATTTGACGGGTCTTGAAAACTAAAACTATTTATTAATGTCCCTGAGTTATTGTATGTATACACATAATTAACCCAACCAACGTATATGGTTGCAATAGGCCCATCCAGGGCGATTTCATCTATACCGTCTCCGTTAAAATCCCCACAAGTTATTGTTTTAACATTTCTTGGGGTGTTCCAATTCCTATAAGAATTGTTTCCCGCGCTGCCATCGGCAATCGAACTGGGTTTAAACAGATAAACAGCCAAGCTGTTTTGGATGGTCATAGCTAACTCATCCATGCCATCCCCATCAAGGTCGCCGGCTGCTATTTCATTACCATATCCCTTAAAACTTTTGACTAGAGTCCCTGATGGAAGGCTATAAATATAAACCCAGGAATTCGCGGGATTAACCACGGCCAACTCCTCAACACCATCGCCGTTAAAATCACCGCCGGTTAAACGAGCGTCTTCAGGCACATCAAAAGAATAAAGCGGGCTGGCAGTCCGATTTCTTGGGTCATAGATCACGACATCATCGTTGGCTTGATTCCTTAAAGCCACAAACATCGGCTTCTCATTCCCCTGATAATCGACTAGAGTGGTAAATAACATCCAGTCAACACTTGTATTCCAGTAACTGGCAGAATTAAACGATTTCCCGTCTTTAGCTACCTTAATAACCCTGACATACTCGTTCGCTCCAGAATTATCATCGATCATTATCGCTTCATCCCGACTTTTCACCCTTACTTTCTTGGTCGCGGTCAAAGTTGCGACATTTAACAACGCGTCATTCACAGTGGCCAAAGCCGAATATCTCCCAACAGGAACAAACGATCCAGAATTGTTTTTTAGGTCCCAATTAACTTCAGCGCCAACATTTGGGAAACTCCTGACCACATTTCCACCGGCATCCCTAATCTCTAAATCTATCCTGGTCGCACCTGAAACATTGCAATTAATCGTAGTAGAATTATTAATCCCGTCTGGGAAAGCAATATTACGGCTAAAAGCTATGTCGTTAATAGTCGGCGGCGTATTATCAACCGTAAAAGAATATGTCGAGCTGGTGCTTGAATTGCCAACCGCATCAACGGCCACAATGTAATAATTATGGCTCCCCTCACTTATATTCGCCCCCGGACTCCATGTCCACGAAAGATTAATTGATGGCGAAGAGGTATATTTTAAACCTCCATCAACATAGACTGAAAAGGTTGAAGATTCATTGGCGCTGGCAGAAAATGTTATTGAATCATAATTCCCATCCGCATTTCCAGGGCTAATAGCATTTGGGGAAACAGAAACACTAGAAATCACAGGAGAATCAAGGTCTATTAAAACCGAACCCGAAGACCCCCAATTACCAATATTGCCAGCCACGTCTTTAGCTTTAATGGAGGCATAATAAGTTCCGCTGCTTAAATCTCTGTTGGTTGTCCAGGCGTTGACGTTGCCAACCCATGTTTCACTAACAATATTCCCTCCACCACTGGTCGTTCCAATTTGTATATAGTACCCATCTATTCCTGAAAGAGAATCAGAACTCGGCGCCCAGCTCCAGGTCGGGCGCCTATTTGTTGTTGGGGTGGTTGTTGATGGGGTATAAACTGAAGGTCTAATTGGATCCCGACAATAAGTTTTAGAATATGTCGTTTGGTTGCCGGCATTATCCCAAACCCTGACAAACAATGTCCGGGGTCCCGTGCTCGCATGCGTAGTTGACGCCGATGTCGCGGTATTACAACCAGCGGGATCATTCGTCGGCCAATTATCCCAACTCCATTTAAACCCTCGATAATCAGAGCCACCTGTGTCAGATAAGCTTATGGTTATCTGGTTATCCGAAATATACCAGGCATCCGCCGCTTGGCCGCTAAAAGTCGCCGTTGGCGGAGTGTAATCACGTTTATAGATCTTTGAAGTTTGGGTCAGGTTGCCCGCACTGTCCCAGGCATTAACATATAATGTACGCGGCCCTTGGCTAGAGTGAGTCGTCGTGCCGGTAGCAGAAGTATTGCAACCAGCTGGATCAGTCGAGGGCGGATCATCCCAAGACCATTTAAAGCCTTGATAGCTATAATTATCAGATAAACTGACTGTTATATTATTGTCCGCGCTGTACCAAACTTCCTCGGCTTGGCCGCCAAGGACGACCAAGGGCCCGGTCATATCAACTACAACCTCTTTCGTTTGAATATCCGCGATGTTGCCTGCCTGATCAGTTGAGGAAAGTTTAAAAGTATAAGGCCCATCAACCACGGAATCTCCAGTCCCGTCCCAGACTTGCAAATACGTACCATTATTTTCCCAGCCGCCAAAAAGTGTTTTAGTTAGATTCGCTCCCTTATAAACCGCAACCGTAACCTCGCAGCTATTCCCGTTATCAGCCACTTCGTAAGTCAGAGTCGTTGTTTTAATGCTTGAGTTAGTATTTCCCGGCGAGAAATAATACGGGGCGGCAGAAAGATTAGAGATCACCGGCTTTTCGTTATCCACCACCACCGTCCGCTTTAATATATTGTTAACGGCTGAATTGCCGGCAAAGTCTTTAACATCAACTACCATGTAATACGTGCCATCAGTGACAAACTGGCCAGCATCATTTTTACCATCCCAGAATTCCCAGGTTAAAGTCCCCGACTGCGCGTCAGCATTAGCTACTACAGTACGGATCAAATTAGCCATGGCGCTATCGCTGTAAACCTTTATTGAATATTTACCAACCTTTTTAGTGTCGCCGGCAACCGCTTGCGCTTCGATCTTCTCTGCTGGCTTAGTAATGGTCGGATTGCTAGCTAGATCGATCATAAAATAATACTTGGCCTGTTTTTGGGCTGGGTCTAAACTATTACCATTAGGAGAAATATAATGAGGATCTGGATTATTCCCTCCGGGATTAACATGAGCGGCATCATATTCAAACTGCTCCGGTTCTCGCAAGGTCAGGATATTATCTTGGATCCAAACCGTCCCTCCCCACTTCTTGAGCGTTAAGTTATTAGCCCGGTCTCGCCCTTCAACAATAAAGGCATATTTCCCTGGCATTGCATAGCTGTCATTATTATCGTCATATGTTGCCAAGTTATTATCGATCTTGCCATCCCAAGCCACTGTTTGGTTCCCCTCTTGCCAAACATCGTTAATTAAGACTTTAATTAAATTATCATTGTTAAAATCTGTTTTAGTGTAGGTTGCCTGGTTATCAGGCACTTTGTAGACTTTAACTGTAACCTTTGACTTTTCCGCTAAATTATAATAAAAGGTCGTTGATCTTGGTTTGTCTGTCCCATCAGGGTTGGCGTTGGTTGAGAAGCTTTGTGGATTGGAAATATATGCACCTACGATTTGAGGCTCGGCGATCGCTATTGTCGGATTAACCAGATCAATAACGAAACTTTCGCTTGAGGTTGAAGTTTCAACTGTCCCTTCATTCAGCGCGAAGTCGAAACCGGAAATCGTAATATTCGCGTTGCCGTTGGCGTCGGTATTTTTTATGACATATTTATACTCATAAGCTTCCGTCGTTTGTCCCGTAAACCGGCGACTGAACATCGCGGTTTCCTCATTTACCTTAACGCTAGGATTAAACTTAAGCTGTTCTGAAGAATCAAAGGTAATTAATACTTCCGCCCCCTCTTTGGCAAATTTCGTAAATTCAGGGTTGTCGCCTATTTCGGATTTGATATTATTGAAAACTGGTTTCACTGTATCCACCTCAAAGGAGGTAGTAAATAAAGCCGGATTTAGTGCCAGGTCAGCCACCTCAATTGAAACCTGCGCCAGTCCATCGTAGCCAGGCACAACATCGTACTTAGCTTCACATAGACCAGAGACTGAAGACCACAGACCAGTGACAGGGATCAATTGAGGTGAGGCACCGTTTTGAGTAACGTAGACCTTGGGTGCTTCCTTCAGCGGCTCACTGACATTAAATTTAATGCTGGCTTGGCCATTTACCGCTGGGACTGCCGCTGGGTTGGGAGCAACCGATAGATTGCTGACGACGGGATTAGTTTTGTCGATCGTTACTATCTTTGTCTTCAAAACCGGATTAAAGGCCAGATCCCTCGCTTTAACCGAAACAGCCGCTGGCCCTTCGGCATCTTCAGTTAAAACAATATAACTATACTCATAATTATTCCCTTCAGCCGTGATCAGCCCGGCTGTCTTTAATGTACCATCGCTCATCGTGACTTCAACCGTCGGTGTTTCCGCAAGTGGTTCAGGGAAATTCAATTTTACTCTCATTTCAGCGTCAAGTTTCGCGTAAGCCGTGTTGATCGAAAAATCGGTCGGTTCCGGCTGGCTGTAATCAACCTCGAGCGGAATGATCTTTGGAATAGCTGTTGTCCCCAGCGCGTCTTGGGCGGAGATTTTGACGTAATAGGAGCCAGGATTAAGTGGCCCGCCTGCCGGCGAGGCAGGTAAGTCGTAAGAATTAAGTCCGTTATATTCATAAACATAATTTCCGGCAGAATTATTAAAAATCTTGCTCCAAACCGCTTCGGCGCTTGAATTTATCACTTCGATCTTAACCAAGGCTTCGCCCGTTATATAAAAAGTCGGATAGTTAATAGAATAATTAAAAATCACTTTATCTTTCGCCCCATCGCCATTGGGTGAAAAGATCGGAATATCGGTTGAAATGTCGACCGTCGGACGGGTGGAGATAGCGTGAATCGTGAGTCGTGATTCGTGAATCGTTTCCAGCATATCTTGGATGGAGATCACGCATTCATATCGTCCATCGTCTATCGTCTTTCGTCCATCATCTTTCCCATCCCAATAGAAAGAATATGAACCAGCGGTTTGTTGTTCGTTGTCCACCAAGCGTTTCACTGTCGCTCCAGCCGCGTTAAGAATGGTCAAAGAAACTTTATACGGCCCTACTCCGCCCGCGAGGTTGTAGCTTATCCGCGTCTGGTCGCTCAAGCTGTCGGCGTTTGGCGTGAACGGATTGGGCGCCGCATTACTGCTGACCTGGAATTGGTTGGGGACTACTGAGAAAGTTTCGGTTGTTACTTCTGACAGGTTAAAGGCGCGATCGGTAGCGACGATCTTAAAGTATGAGGAACCTGAGAATGAAATTCTCGGTTCCTCATAAACAATTGTATATTCACCCGCATTTTGCGCTTCAGCGGTTACCAGAGTCGAAATTAAATTACCAGCCAGATCAAACACTGAAACTTCGACCGACGAGTTTTCCGGCAGCTGATATAAGAGCTTAGCTTGTTTCTTAACATAATCAACCACCAGCGGCTTCGTCGTAATGACCGGCGGAACGTTATCGACTAAGACAGTATTCGTAACTGTCGCGGGATTGGTGCCATCCGGATCAATTGCTTTAATTTGGAATTCATACGACCCGTCAAAAACACGATATTTGTTGCCAACAGCTGTTGAACCGGTATATTCGGAATTGAAATCCCCATACCATCTTAAGGCATGTTCACCTTTAGTTTGGACTTCTTCATTGACCAGGATTTTTATCGCCTTCCCTCCCTCGCCAATGATCGCCGCGCTGACCTTCACATTATCCCTGGCCAGATAATATTTGATCTCGGTAAAACTATTATTCGGATTGACCGGCGCGAAGGGATCAGGTTCGGCGTAGGCGTAAGGGACAAGAGTTGGTTCGCGGTCGACGACCAGTGGATCGTGAAGCGTGAAACGTGAAACGTTGCCGACATTGTCTACCACGGTCGCTTCTACCGAGTAAGCCCCCCCAATGAGCTCGTTGCGTGAGCCGCGGCCATCCCATGTCCAGGAACCGAGAGACGAAGAGACGAAAGGACGAAGGGACGATTTATCCGTCGGATAATAAAATCCTTCCGTCGGCCCTTCGTGGCTCCTAAACTCTCTCCTCGTCTCTCGTCCATCGTCCTTCGTCACTATCGTTGTTACATACGCCGGCTCGCTAAACTTGTACCAAATCTTAGTTGTATCTTTGACACCATCATCATTGGGAGTAAAGGGATTGGGATCGGCATTGAAGCCAATGATTGTTGGCGGTGTGGTATCAACAACAGTTTGGCTGATTACATTATTACTAATGTTTCCAGCCTCGTCGATCGCGTAGACCGTGGTAGAGTAAGCTCCGTCGGCCAGGTGTTCATTTAATGACTTACTAGTCACAAGACTCCAATCTCCAGTTAGAGTATCTCGGCGATATAGATTAAACCCATCTTTTATCCAAGATAATTCAACTTCTTTGTTGGCTTCAGCTGAAATCACCTCATCCACCACTCGACTCGCTTCGCTCGCTCGTGGTCCCCCTTCTCCACTTCGTGGAGAAGGTCGAATATTAAAATAGATTTTCCCCTTCTCCGAACTCCTAACTCCATACTCCACACTATCGTACTTCCCGTCGCCGTTGGGGGAAAAGGCAAAGAGATTTTGGCTAGCTTCGACAGACGGAGCGATGGTATCTTTGACGATGGTTACATCACTAATCGTCCTGATATTCTTATCTTTTTCTAAATGGGAAGAGACAAATATATAGTTATTCCCCTCTTGCAATAAGTTAACATTCTCAAACTTAAAGTTGCCGGCAGCCGCCTCCGCCGTCAACCGCGCGAAATACGGTTCTTCCTTCGCGGGATCTGGAGGCAAATTCTCTGTTTTAACATATAAGCTAAGAACCGATCCTGGTTCAGCTGTGCCATAAATCGTCACCTTATCTTTATTGGTTATATAGTTATCCGCAAAAACCATTGGGGCAGAAAGGGAAAATTTGCCGGGCAACAGCGCGTAAGTAGAAAAATGGTCGAGCGGAGCGTAAAAGGCGTATTGGTGTTCACCGTTATTGATTTCCACTTCCTGCTTATTCCCAGAAACGATCTGCAGATCACCGCCAGCAGTCACTTGATGGATATTCATCGGCAAACCTAAGTTTGTCCCTGGATTTGGCAATGGTTTATTCATATCCCAAAGCCCTAGTTTTGGATCGGCTAGGTCGTCAAACGTGTAAACAAAACGCAAAGTCGGACGCTGGTCTACTCCTTCTAATGTACTTGCCCCGAGCGAAGTCGAGGGGCTGACCGTGAATTTCCAGGGGGAAGGCTTGATCTCCACTATTGGTCCGGATGTCATGATGATCGGCCGGTTACGAATAAATATCTCGCTCATCGTCACTGGTGTAATCGTCACCAATTTATCTTGGCCAAACGCCCCTTTAGGAAAACTTAGTTCCGCCCGTTTATAAGTACTGTAAACCTGGCCGCCTGTAGCATCCCTAACCAGCGTTCCGATCGAAATATCTTGGGTAGAAATAAAACTACCTGACCGGAGTAAAACCGTATACTGTCCATTTAACCGTGAAACATTCCACCAGGCTAAGCGCCCGTTTTTACCAGTATCGGATCGTTCAATGGCCTGCCAGGTCTTACCGTCAAAATACGATAATTCGTACGGTTCTGACGCTGATCCTTCGATCTCAACATAGCGAGATTCAGAAGCATCGAGTTTAAGTTTGAGGGTAAAAGTATCGTCCAGCCGCCGGCTATTTTTATTGATCTTAACCAGCGCGAGATCCCTATTATCACCGCCGGTCTTATCTTTAATATTTATTTCCCAGCTATCAATCACTACATTAGGATTATCAATGGGGGTTACCCCATCATTTTTAAACGGATCATATTTTAAAAATGCATATTTTAAAGCCGAGGCTGATTGGTAATCAGGGCTGACTTTGTAAGAGTTAGCTATTTTGATTTCCCGCTTGCCTAAAAACTCGTTCTCATTAAAATCCAAAGCCATACTATTTATCTTACCGGCCAAAGGCTGTAAAGTATTATCATCACCTGTTGTCCAGGCAACTCCTATTGTGTCCAAATCCTCGGCTCCATACGCCGTATTCTTGTCACCGCTCGCGGGATTTATTTTAATGCCAGGAGTATTACTGGCAACCTGATAATTAACATCACTAACATAATTTGGAACTTTTAAAAACTGGCCAAAGCTTTGGCTCGCGCTCCAAATACTCTTCCCAACTCCTTTATCAAACCTCACCTGGCCAGTTCCAGTCCGGCTATTATTTGCATCAGCTAACCGCGCCCTAACTTCATCCGCGTCTAGTTCCCACCAGGTGCCGGCAGGTGAAGTTCCCGTATATTTTTGGGGATTGGCTAAAAGCTCCGCTTTCTTTGCTTTCCAAATATCATCATATTTATTCTGGTCGGTTAGCGGCCAGCTAAATTCAAACGGCGACGGCGGGTTGCCGCCTGACGCGTAAGTAAGATTTGTATTAATTTTAATGGTTGAGGAGCTAGTCTCGGTAAAATCCCCGCTTTCCGGCTTAGTGATCGGGATAAACTCAAAATACTCACCAGAAAGATAGGAGTCGTAACCCACAGAAGAGGCAAGGGAATCTTTATAGCCGATAAGATTTGATTTTTGCGCTTCACTATTTAGCGCCGCAACCAGATCACCCCAATTTTTCTTCCCTTGCAGATCGGTTTTTAAATCTTTGTATGGCGCGCTAGGTTTCGCCGTCGGATCAGTAAAAAATAATTTACCTGGGAAACCTAATCCTTTATTAATGTCAGTTAAATACATGGAAAAGTCTTTTGTCCGTTCACTTTCCGGCGTCTTCGCACTTATAAATCCAAACCAAGGGACAAAGCGGTTAGTAAGGCGGGAATAAGCGATCGGGGCTTCTAATTGATAAGTTAAGGTAAAATACGGGCTTCTCCCAAAGCTTCGGCCATCTGTCCCCCAAGTGGGCGTAACTTTAAAAATTCCTTTTTCAGATATTTCCGGTGTGCCAACAAGATATTTTGGAACACTCGAGGACAAAGTAGCTATTTGACTCGCTCCTAAATAAGAGGATGCGACTGCTGGGTCATCCGTCGTCGTTGACACCTGAAATACGCCGTTAATAAGCGCTGTTATTGGATAATTGACCTTCCCTAAAATACTACTGACAGCGGGATTAGCTTCAATCGTAACAACATCCAACACCCAGGTCAGGTCCCCGGCCGGGCGAAAAACCAACGTCAAGTCAATCTTATCTACATGGCCATCCGGTTCTCCAACCCCGCGCAAAGCCGCATCGTGAAATTGAAGAACATCATATATCTGTTTTACTTCGATGCTCGGTATATTACTAGTTAAACTAAAAGTTTGAACGTGTTGTTTGGTTGTCCTTTGGCCTTCTCCCTTCCACCCCTGCAGAAAAACATAGTTATATTTTGTATAATAAACCGTAGCCAGCACCTCAACATTGATATCAACCTGCTTAAATCCCCGATGCATCAGCCCGGCAAATGGGACAAAAGGATAAGCGGTAATTAATTGTTTACCGGTGGCCGTTAAAGTATAGCTAAAATCTTTTGGCGGATGGTACCAGCCAAGCCCCTTGGCTTCAAAATAGTAAGGCGAATCGCCCTGCGCTATCCCATTTTCCCCGATCGGTGAAAGAGAAACTATTTTGGCGTCGTTCTTAAATTCTGCCAGAGTAATATTATCAATTTCTTTGGTTTCACTCGCTGACCCATCTTTGGCCGCCACATTTAATTTGATCTTATACGTTCCACCTGGCACAACCAAGCCGCTGTCAGGATCCGGATAATTTCCCTTCCAGGCAAAAGTTAATTGATTGTTAGGGTTAGTCGTCCCCAGAACTTCTGTTCCATTTAAGAGAGTCGCAACATAGTCGCCGTTTTGTTTTTGGACCGTAGCCGTAACAATTGAGTCTTTAGACACGTTGTAAAAGACTGATACCCTATCTATTCCGCCTAAAGCGCTGAATTTACGATCGAGCGGCTCAACTTTTAAATTTGAAAGTTCAAATGGTGTTTTGACTTGGACAATGGCTTCATCTGTTGCCATCCCCACCCCATCGGCCCCTTCCGCTCGCACCCTGACAATATAAGTTCCATTATCAACGTAAGCGCCGGTATCATATTGGCCGTTCCACTCTAAAGAGTTCGGAGTATTGAGTTCGGAGTTAGGAGTTGGTGAGGTTTTCCCCATGCTTGTCACATCAACTAATTTCTGGCTGGCGGCGTCGATAATGATCGGTAAATAAGTTTGGGAATATTTGGAAATTCCCAGATAAACATTGTCAGCGGTGATCGATGGCGAGGTTGGGTCTTCGTCAATCTTTGGCGTGATCATTATTTGACCGGATGAAATCTTAAAGTCTATTCCGCTCTCTCCCCCAGCCATTGTTTTATCCCAACTTATTAGAGCGTTAGTTGTAGACGGAGAACAATTAACGGCATTAATATTTTTCAGCTCTCCCCCGATCGCGATAATGCTACCGGTGAATTTGTGGTTAGAACCATTTGACGACCAGCGGAGATGGTAGCCGGCATCATCACTCCAGATAAAGTAACCAAGGTCTGCACCAGGTTTGTAGTCCGGTTTGCCGATAAACGGAGCACCAGCAATGTTGGGAAAATATTTGGAGAAAACGACCGCCTCATCCACCACTCGACTCGCTTCGCTTGCTCGTGGTCCCCCTTCTCCACTGCGTGGAGAGGGTCGGGAAGGCTTGATAATTTCTATATAAATATTGGCTGGTTTAATGCTGTTGATAAAACCGAGTGGCAGTTTAACAGAATCGTCACCTTTAAATTCGACCGATGATAGAACAGGATTTAACTTAACATAGGGATTTTGAAGTGATGAAGTTGTAAAGCTATCATTATTTACCTTGACCGTTCTCGTCGCGCTAAGTGTTTCACCGTTCTCCTCGTTAACTTCAACTTTAATCGTGTAATCGCCGTTCGCAAGATTGTTCGTGTACAAATATGCTAATGTCGAATTATTTTGCAGTGGCCTGATGGAAATATTTTTGGGCCCTTGAGGGTCGCGATTGGTTTGGGGGACTTCAATGAAATCTGACTGCCAGCCATCAACCCTCACCCCCGTCCCCTCTCCCAAAGGGAGAGGGGTGGAGCTTGTTCCTTTCCTATAATATACTCGATAATCCTTAAATGGCTTATCATTTGTCCAGTCGGGATCTATGGCGGTACCGCGGATGGAGATCGTCCCAGCCACTTCCGTATTATCATCCAAGGGATATGAGATGACCGGCGCTATCCCATCTTTAACGCATGAGGCGTAAGCGATCCCAACGTTCCCATAATCATCTTCGGCAATGATCTGGAAACGATAAGCCCCCTTAGGTTGGTCGCTCCCATTCCAAGCGACATTATTAGCTGCTGTGTTGGAAGCTGGCGCCGAGGGGATCGTCTCCACTAATTGGCCAGTATTGGAATTATAGATCTTTATTTTTACGCTTTTTGCGTCTGTAAGGCTGTAAGAAAGATTAGTTTTGTAGGAATTATTCCCTATATTTGATAACACATAAGGATTGGTAATTTGCCCGAATATTGAGGGCGGCGTCCGATCGATCCGGACAGCTTCAAGCGTTCGCGGCAGGCTTTCATTACCCGCGTCGTCCCTGGCGATCACTTCTACCCGATGGAGGCCATCTTCGGGGCCTTTAGTGAACATGTCGTTGTATTTCCAGGTGTAGGAAGCGAGATAGTTAGGAGTTGGGAGTTCGAAGTCCCTCGACAGTGCTCGGGGTGGCTGGGATGGCGAGCTTGTCGAGCCATTCGGAGCCGGAAGGGATTGGGCAAGATACGCTGTTGTTGAATTAGTTGTTAGATTATTCAGTTTAATAATAACCGTCGATTTTTCGTTTACCTTCGCGGTTAATCCTAGCTCCGTAGTATTGGAAGTCATTGGATTGGGTGAAACGTCAACACCTAAAACTGTTGGCGGCGTAGCGTCGATCGTGATCTGCGTCTGGCTGGTTACGGAGTTTCCAGCTAGGTCGGAGGCGGTAATTTTAATTATGTAATTACCGTCTACGACCCTCACCCCTGTCCCCTCTTCGCCACTCCAGTTGAAAAAGTTTTCCCCTTTAGAAATCGAGTCGGTGGTGGCGATAGTAGTTACAAGTTGGTCTTCGGTCTGTGGTCTTTGGTCTGTAGTTTTGTAGAGTTCGCAACGGACAGAGGCGAGGTTTGGCGAGGCTTCGTCGGAAGAAGTGTATTTGATAATCGCAGGCGCCCTGGGAGAGTATGGTTGCAACGGCTGGATCGCCAGAGTTGGCGCTTGGGTGTCGATAATAACATTAATAACCGCTTGCGAGACGCCAACGTTACTATTAGCGGTCACAACCAACGAATATTCGCCATCGGGCAATGTTTCTTTTGGTGTATATTCAAAATGAAGATGTTTATCATAATCTCCGCCGCTGATCGTCGCCTTCACGTCCGAGGTAACATCAACCTCTTCAGTCCCATTGATCATTTTAGCAGTTGTTATTTCCAGCCCGTTTATCGCGTCTTCGCTGTACGTGGCTAACCCAAAATCACCGCTAAATGCTGGCTTATTATTTTTAGTATACGTTCCAGGGAGCGGCTTAAGGTTGGAGGCTACAAATGGGATGGTGTTAAGTATTATCTTTAAAAGCTGGTTGGAGGTATAACCGACTTTGTTTTTTCCACGGAAAGCAAGGACGTTCTGGCCTTCTGCCAGCTTCAAGCCATCGACACTAAAATGTCCCCATTCATCTATATTGGTAATGTTTTTCCAGGCGGCAAAGTTTTCCGAATACTGGAAATACTGCATTTTCTTCGGCATAAAGTCGCGCAGGACGCCTTCTATTTTAGTTGGAGCCTCTTTAACAGTAATTGCAGTAATCTGCTGGTTTTTCCCGTCGATCACTACCGGTAAAGCGGTCGGATCTTTTCCGGCAAAAGTATAGCCTTTAACCTCTACGGTATGGGTTGTGCTCAAGGTCGTTATTTTCCCATCCGCTTCTTTTGTTTGGTTAGTCAATAAAACTAATGCTTGCGGCTTAACAGAGGAGGTCGTTGATGAACCAACGTCTGGCTTATCGAATAAGGCTTGTTCTAATAAGCTGGGATCGCCATCAAGGACTATTTTGTCTTTCATGGTGATATGAGCAAACATAAATCCCAAGGCTCCATCCTCCTGATCAACGGTAGCAAAATTAGCTACCGCCGCGACAGCTATTCCAATATAAGTAACCGCTCTGACCGGAGCAGGTAAAAATTGGAACGCAATATCGAGGCCTGCAGGGATGATATGTTCCAATGCCCCCAATTGCGGGCTTCTCATCGTATAGGTAAATCGTTTTGCATTGGCTAAATTAGCAATCCCTTCCCCTAATTGACTGGATCTCTCTCCCACCAAATCACCGTCACCGAAAAACGGATAACCGGTTAACATTGTAAAATATGATCCCATAAATCTGCCTTCAAAATTGTCTAGTTCGGGATTAGCAAAAACATTGGCTATACTCGCCATCATTAAAGATATGGGGTTCAATCCCACTAAAAATGTTCCCGCCTGATTTAATCTCCAGGGAACGGGCACACCTCTTCCGGCAATTAGACGCTGTTTAACCGGTGTATAACTTCCGAAATCCGCAGAATTTAAATTTCGTATAAAATCACTATCCGGCAGTAAATCCATAAGAGCAGGTGACTTATAACGATTCATAAAAGCACGCACCCCGGCATTAACGCTTGACGAAACAAGACTATACGCGCCGACAACAGCAAAATATTTGGACAACTCGTCATTGCCATTCATCGCGTAATAAACAGATAACCCAATTCCTCCCAGAAAGACTACTCCCTCGTAGAAATGTATTTCCTGTGTATTTCTGGCATAAGAAGCCCCACCAGCTCCCGTGTGCGGAGTATCTATCGTAATAAATTTTTCAATATCATCTTGATAATACCGATTCCCCCGCTGGTCTTTACCATACATATATGACATGACTGCGAGCCCCCCCATGGAGTGCCCAAGAACTATGAATTTTTTGGGGATCTCGTTGTCAGGGCCTGTTGAATCAATTGGAAATCTTTTTGGTTTACTCAAACTACCTGGCCCATAATCATGGAACCATATTTTAAAATCTTCTTTTGCTTGTTCAAGCCAGCTATTACCAGTTCCATTTTGACCATTATCTAATCGTTTAGTAATTTCCCATGGTTTTCTTTGGTTCCCATTATCTCCGATATCATCATTTTTTTTACTTACTGCCTCTGGGTTATTATATGTTCGATCACCAAATTCCCAACCCTCTTTTTCGATATTGAGAAATTGATTGGAAAACTCATATCTATAAACATATCCATTAAGACCTGCTTCTTTTGTTAAATAATCATACACCTTATCAAAGCACTTATGGTCATCGCCAATACCATGAACAAGTATTATTAAATGATTTTTTGCATAGGCAATATCATTATTATCAATCGCACCGCAGGCAATTGAAGCCGAATAAATCAAAACCAGTATTAAAAATACAGAAAATCGAAAACCCTTCATTTCAGTTGTTTTATATTGCTCCCATCTATATTAATTAGCCATACGCCATTACTTCTGAATTGACCATAAACTATTTTATTTGCTCCAGGATTGATTTTAGGTAAATATCCTCTAAAATTCGATATTTTAGCGTGAAACTGAGGAGTTGCTACATTCACGTCAATATATCCATATTCATTTCCAGCGCTCCCATAAATTTCATTTGTTGCGATTGAAGAAACGGTCGCACTACTTATGCTCTGGTCTCCCAAGTTGGTTCTTCCTGTTCCATCAATATTTATAATAGCCGTTGGAGTATACAAACCATCTAAATATTCAAAAACAATTTTAGTCCCATACTTCCATGTAACAGCCTCTCCACTTGTTGCAATATTCAAATTTCCTGTGCCATCAATATTTATCACATTAATTCCGCCGCGGTTTTTCAAATACACTAACCTTGCCTCATCCGGTCCCCAATCAAGAGAACTAATACTTTCAGTCGTTGGAGAAAACTCATAAACCTTAGAATTATCAGCTCTTTTATAAATTGAAATAGTTTCATCACTGATTAAAGCAGCATAAGTTCCTTTGGGCGAAAAATATGGATAGCTGCTATATGGCAGAATGGCTTCATTGTCCCCATCAGTATCCATGGTCACATAAGAATAATCTGTTCCAAGGGTTATTGTTCCCATCGGTTCCTTACGATAATGGGTGACAGCCTTCTGACAGTAAATTAATCCCTCCGGCGTCCAATTTGGATATTCGTAGCTTGTTTCATCATAGTAACTTGTTCCACACCCCCCCATCATCATCATTGTTAACCCCAACACCATCAGGCCTAGGATCGGAAGAAACTGCTTCGTTTTCATCTTAAACTCCTTTCTTTTTTAATGTTACCTGAAGTTACATGAGGTTGCGAGATGTTGCGGGAGGTTGATTTGATGCTCCCCCTTGGATTTTTCCAGGTTCCATCACGTTCCATCTTACTAAGAGAAACTACATATCTTCCTGCCATATAATCAGCGCTCTGAAATAATACCGCTAGCTTTTCAAACTCTTCCTTTGTTATTAAACCATCTTCCAAGCAGTCCTCAATATCACCTCCTAATTCTTCGAGCGAACCCAAACTTATGTTGATACTGTGTCTAAATTCGCCAGCAGACCCCTTTTTATACCCCTCTCTAATGTTTTGTTTGGCCGATCTTGCGGCATCCCTCATCTGTGAGACAAGCCTTAAATGCGTTTTCTTGAACCGCTCTGAGCAGTTATAAACCAATCGTCGAATTTCACAAATATTTTGGTAAAACTTCAATTTCTCGTACGCCGCTTCCTTTTTCAGTAACTTCATGTAACTTCAATTAACCTAATGTAACTTTTTGTAACATGATTTGTTTTTTGATTTATTGAGCGGCTTTTAATTGTTGTCTTTTGTGGCAGCAACCTAATCATCACCCTGATCCCCCTTGTTAGAAAAAATGCGTCCAAACTTTGCAAAGCTATTAAGGATTTTTATGTCCCCTAGGGTATCTGAGCTTATGTTATATTTTAGCATGATTTAAGCATCCTGACTTCATCCCTTCCCTTCCAACCTTTTTACTTGTCTATTCTCTGTTAGTAGTTTCATTTGTTGAATGGCAATTTTATTAAGCTTCTTTAATCTTTCTCCTTGTGAAAGCCCCTCAGTAATAAATAATGCGTTCAGGTTTTCAAGATTTGAAAGGCATACCAGCTGCGAGACTTCAGCATGATCCCTAATGTTCCCCTTATTCCCTGGATTTTTAGCGCGCCAATCTCCGGCAGTTACGCCAAATATAGCCATATTCAAGATGTCGGCTTCGGAGGCATATATATTATTTATCTGTGCCGTTGTCAGCTCCTTAGGTATTAGGTTTGCCTTTATAGCATCGGTATGTATGTGGTAGTTTATTTTAGAAAGGGCGCGGGGTAAGTCCCATTCTAATTTCAAGCGATTGTTTTCATCTTCTTTTAAGCGTTGAAATTCCTTAATAAGATAGACCTTAAACTCCGCGCTAATCCACATGCCAAAATCGAAAGCAATATCCTTATGGGCATATGTCCCCCCGTATCGTCCAGCTGTCGCCTTCAATCCAATCGCGTTGGTTTTTTCAACCCACTCCTTAACGCTAATTTTATAGTTGTTCAAACCTGCCTGGCTTTTAATTATGGCGAATTCGCCGTAATTAAAATTGGGATTAAAAACACTCTCCCAAATACCAAGAAATTCAACAGTATTCCTGTTCCTAAGCCAATCAGAAATGAAAAACTCGCCGTCTTTCGCCTTTAGCATATCGGTCAACGAAATATAGTCGTTGTTATTTTTCTTATAATAAGCGATCTCGATGCCCAAAACTTTTAATTTATCCATAATTCACTTCCTGTCCCTCACTTTAGCCAAAGATTAAACCAGCAAATACTTGAGAAGCAAAAAGAATAATAGACGATTTGAGCGGTAGTAAACTAATCATCACCCTGATTCCCCTTGATAGAAAAAATATGTCCAAACATTACAAAGCTGTTAAGAATTTTGAAGTCCTCTAGGGTCTCTGAGGTTGTGTTATAATTTAGCATGATTTAAGCCTTTTTTACCCACTATTTTTTACTTCTTTCAGAACAAATACGCCAAAGAAAAAGTCTGTGTATTTCCGCCACTTATTGTCGATCCAGTCGTCAAACCAGTCGGTCCTCCCACTCCTCCACCCTGCTCATCTTTTTCAGCTAATACCGGTACTATTTGTTTAAAAGAATAATTCAATTCCATCGTTTCATTGATCTTGAAAGTTAATCCCATTTTAAATTGAGCATAATCGATCCTTCGATAAGGGAAAGCAAGGCTCTGATCTAACATATTAGCCATGCCAAAAAAGAAACTGTTCCAAATATTTGTTTTACCATCGAGTGACATATTAATATAATCTAAACCACTATCTAAGGTTAATCGGTCAAAAATCATCCGTTTCAATCCTAAATGACAACCATTAACTGACATTTTTGAGTCTAAATCGACCTGTTTGTTCACATTACCAACACTGGCTAATAATTCGGGAGAATTCTCAAAAATCGTACTTCCAGATCCCTGAAGAGAAACCTCACACCTACCCAAGTTAAAAATAACGTCATAACCTTGGTATTTGAATGCCGCGCCAACAACTCCAAAATAATTACGGCTATCACTCCCATAATAAGCGGAATTGTTGTTTTGGTCATAAATATTAAACCCCCTGATGTCGCACTTTCGTCCAATCTTCCCTAGAAAAACGACCTTATCGTTAATGCTTCGGTTGTTTTCAATTTCAAATTTTTCTCCGTGGCCATAAAGATCATCATTATAATTGGAATACTTTATTGCCAGATGTTTGTCGGGTCTTACATCCATGAAATAATGATAACCAAGATTTTTACCTCTTTCTAAAACCGCATTTTGATCCTGGGTAACACCCATGCCGACAGCAAAGTAATTAGATAATTGGGTATTATAAGAAAGATTCAAGCTATTATTCTTCCCACTGAAATTAAAATTCTTTCCGTCTTTATTTAAGCTAATAGTAGAAGTCCCCTTTAAACTTGATATTTCCAAGGCGCTTTTACCAATAAAACCACCATTTTCAATAGGTAAACAAACATTTACACTGGAAGACGCATCGTTTAAATTTATTGCCTCACTCTTAACAATATTATTCTGTTCAAAGGAACAGTTCGCTTTAGCACTTTTGTTTTGATCTATATAATTGACATCGGAGCTTATGGTCCCATCCCAGACAAATAGATCCTCCAGGACTGCCTTCAGGATGGTCGTCCCGAAGGCAGCCGGAGTAATTACTAGAACAAACAGTAAAACAAATGCTAGTCTAGTACGTGTAAACACTTAATTTACTAGGGCGCTCCAATCAGCAGCAGTAGTCATCCCCGGGAAAAGGCCATTGATAGTAAAATCATAGCCCGCTGGACAACCATTCATGGCCCCATTTATATAAACCTTCAAATCGGCAATTGGCGCGGTGTAAAACGCCTTTAAATTAACAACTATGCTCTTGGTTGAGGAAAGATCAATGGTCGTAGCCCCATTTTCAAGAGAATTTTTTATTTTCCCAATATATGTTACCCAGGTGGTTTTTTCCGATGGGTTAGTATATTTAGGAATAAGGTCATCCGACTGATCATCGGTTTCAGCGTCAATATAGTTTAAACCGTCGATCCATTTGGCCATCATTCGGGCATATGCAACTCTGGCCGCTTCCATATTGACCGCGCCATCAGCCTTTAATTTGGCAAACCCCTCCTCACTTAATGGGTTGGTGGTCGTGTAATCCCAGCTGTAAGCGATCGCCTCATGCAATGCCGCTTTCAAAAAACTCCCCAGCATATCTAAAGCGTATATTTCGCCCAGATCCAACTCGCGATCCATGCCGGTTTTTGTCATACTGGCTTTTAAAATATATTTAAAATTTGGATCGGATTCTACTATTGCCAGCCGACCTAGAGCGATGTCAAGTTTTGGAATAAGGGTATTTTTTATATAAACCTGGACTTCCTCTGGCGTTATTTCTACCGTTGTCGCGGTTTGAATATACGATGAGAAATTTACCGCCTTAGCCCCAGATGATGTCGACATGAAGGAAAATAATTCATTAAGAGTAGACGGCGCATTCCCTCCTGCTTTTGCCACCAGAGTCCTTGTGCTATCATCCACCGCTACACCTAAAACACCAAGCATGGCCGCGCCAAAATTTGCCTCGGAATTTGTTGGATCAGCTGCTAAAGCTTCATTATAGGCTGTAGCCGCGCCGTCCAGATCTCCGCTCGACAACTTAGTGCTAGCGTCACTCAATTCTTTTGTGACATCAACTGGAGTATTTTTTCCACAACCAGACACAGAAACAATCAACAAAACAACAAAAATCAGACTAAACAAATAACTACGTAATTTCATTTTTATCCTCCTTATTTATGACATAACAAGAAACATATATTTAATCAGGTCCACCTCCTTTATTTAATTGCCTTTTTTCAATTCTCTACTCGCCTCTGAAGTCACTTGTTTTGATTCGACTTCAGTAGTAGTTGGCACAACGACGTGCAGTGTTACAGGCTGGCTCTTAATAAAGTCTTCTTTGTCTGCCACATATTCATCATAAGCCTTTTCAATGTCAGACTTCATGATATATGACATTGCTCCTAATCCGGCATAAAGCAAGCCAACGCCACTACTGGCAGATAATAATCCAACACCTACCAAAATGCCTGAGGCGATTGTTCTCCCTTGCTGAGCCTCTTCCGCTCCTTGTTTTAATGATTTTTCGGAAAAAGCTTCACGAGCCCCTCGTTCATCAATATTTGATGATGCCATCTGTCTTATCTTATTGTAATTGTTTTCAAGTTCTGTCGGAAATAAATAACTCCTAATCCCTATTATGGTCATGCCCGCACCCAGACCATAAAACATCGATGAAGTATTAGAACCGGACGAACTATTTGAAAAAGACGACCCCATTGAAACATAAAGCAACCCCAAGCCAACCCCATACATAGCGCTTTGCATCCTCGCCTCTTCGGCTTTCTTTGCAAAATCCTTCAGACGACTTTCCGCAGAAACAAACGTTTTCTGTGCCGGCACAACAATATAATTATTTTCTGCTATACTCACAGAAGTAATCGCCATCGTGAAAGATACAACTAAAAAACAAGCAACAATTTTCTTTATCATTTTCATCTCCTCCTTAAAAATTCTTCGATTGTAAAACTGATTCAATTGTTGATGTGCTTGAGTTCGTTTTCACGATCCCGACATTATCGCCAAGCCAGACATTGCTCGATGTTTCAATCGTCCCATATTTAGTAATCATAGATATTTTGTAACAATCAAATGTTCCCGCTGGCACAGTCACATTCTCTTTTGCCGTGACCATGATTTTATATGAATTCGCCCCAGAAGTTGTTTCCATCCAGGTTTTTCCAACTTCCAATGGAAACGCAAACATTTGCATACCGGTAGAATAATAATTGCTGGGCGACCCATGATAATAAACCCCCGTGCCATCAACCCTGTAATATGCGTCTGAAGTCATAGTCGAGTTAGAAGTTGACATATACTTTGAAGAAATCTTTTGAACTGTGATAGAACCAATTGAAGTTGAGCCCTCTACCGACGTAATTTGGGTATATCCATCATTGCTAGAATAGGTCCAAGTATACCCTTGGTTACAAGGGAAATAGCTTACCCCTCCACCACTACTCTGCGTCTGCAAAACCGAACACCCAGAAACAACCAACATGAACATAACAAGACTTAAAGAAACCAACACCATTTTATTATTTAACATTTTCTTCCTCCTTTTTATTTTATCGTTTAAACTTTGTAGCTGATAATTAGCTCTTTACCTCCTTTTATTCATTTAAATTAATGTAAGCAATCCCATTGCCACCTAGTTCAACCAACAATTTGGCGCGTTTTCGCCAAAAGGCAATAAAAAAACGGTTCCTCGATCCCTCGATGGTTCGACAAGCTCACCACTCGGGACTCGGAACCGTTAATGCCTTAGTGTATAGCTAATATTTATTAGCTATGCCAAATTACCCGCAAACACGAACTGCGGGTAAAAGCGCGCACCAACAATGTATCTATTCTTTACCAATAACCTTTCTATTTCTATAAGTTCTCGAATGTGGCCTGGAACCTTAATGCCGGCTTTTTTCAGCCAGAAAATTGATTTATAGGAAGCTTCCGCGATTTTATCGCCGGCAGTTTTTCTGGTCGCGAGAATATAATATAGCAAGGCTAACTCAAAAGCGGTTGAGGTTTCTTTGGTCAGCAGGTAGCTGACTTTTAAGGCTTTTATTTTATCCCCGAGTTTCATTCTATAAATATATCGTCACGTTTTGTAAATAATTTCACTTTTTTACAAAGCAAGTGCCGCTAGGCTCGGGGTATCAAGACTGCCGGCAGGCACGCTAAAGAGGTTAATTAGCTGTTATTCTATCTTAAATTCTTTATCGGAAAGGCCGCTATTAACTTTAATATTGCTAAATTCCATCGCCACATCCATCCGCCCCATTGGGGTGTTGATAACAGAATTGTTGCTGCATGGGACCCAGGAACCGCTAACCTTCTGGTATTTAATGTTTGATTGGCTGATCAACTTCCCTTTAAGGTCATACATATTGACCTTGGTCGGCACCCATTGGTTGCTGTCAACATAAAATTCCATTTTCCCCAAAAATTTATTTTTTTTCTTCGGCACTCCGGTAACAATATAATCATCACCGTCTTTCTTGAGCGAAAGGTTAAAGAACTCCTTAGCTTTATCAAGGCTCATTTTCCCCGGATCAGCTGCCCCTTGCCCTCTCATTTTTTTCAGATCTTGGATCATTTTCTGCCCGGTGTCGGAATTAATGATCGCCATCTTGTCGCCATTGGTGATGGTAACCTGCTTCATCGGCGAACTGATCTCGATCTTTGATTTATCTTCACCCTTCGTCCACATTTTCCCCCTCTGCTCTATTTTTTGGGGGCCTTTTGATTGCTGGCCGGGCATTGACATATTTGAAAAGATAACGGTCTTGGTTTCGGCATACATATCTTTGATCTGCTGCTGGTTGCCCTGGAGTTTACCGATCACCTCATCAAGCGACAGGCCCGCCGCGGCGGGAAGATCAGCAGCAAAGGCAGTGCAACTAACGACTAACGACAAAATACTAACAACAAATAACTTTTTTAGCATGAGGTCCTCCTTGGGGTATCAATAAAATTATAACATAGGCGAAGCCTTTTGCAACCAACCTACCCTTATGGTAAAATTATCTTGGATGGAAAATTTAAGGCGATATTTGGCCGGTTTCGTCGGTAAAAAGGTCCTGGTCTACGGCGACCTGATGCTCGATGAGCATATCTGGAGCCGCGTCTCCCGTATCTCGCCCGAAGCCCCCGTCCCGATCGCTGAAGTCATTAAAACCACCCACGTCCCCGGCGGCTGCGGCAATGTCGCGGCCAACATCGCGGCCATGGAGGGGATCCCCTGCCTCATCGGCATCATCGGCCAAGACAGCTCGGGAGAAAAGTTGCTGACTGCCCTAAAAAAACAGAATATCGCTGTTAATTATTTGATCAAAGACGCTGGCCGGCCAACGATATTAAAATCACGGATCATCGCCAGTTCACAGCAGGTCGTCCGAGTCGACCGGGAAGACCGGACGATCATCAGTTCTGCCCTGGCTAAAAAGATCATTAGACGACTGGAAGAAACCGTCCCTAAAGTCGATGCCGTAATAATTTCCGATTACGAAAAAGGCGCCGTCTCCAAAGAGATCTGCCAAGCCTTGATCAAACTCGCCCATAAACACCGCAAACCGATCGCGGTCGATCCCAAAGGGTTCGATTACACAAAATACCGCGGCGCCGGGATCATCACCCCCAATTTAAAAGAAGCCGCTATTGCCTCAAGAACAGTTATTACCGATGAAAAAAGCTTGAACCGAGCAGGGCAAGCTTTGAGGGCTCAAGTTAAAACCGAATATGTCCTGATTACCAGGGGCAAAGAAGGAATAACTTTATTTGGCAACAGGTCAGAAGCTTATATCCCCGCTATTCCGCGCGAAGTTTTTGACGTTACCGGCGCTGGCGATGCCGTCATCGCCGCTTTAAGCTTGGCGACAGCGGCAGGAGCAAAAATGAAAGAAGCCGCTACCATCGCCAACTATGCCGGTTCGATCGTCGTCGGTAAGATCGGGACCGCCACCTGCAGCCGGGAAGAGCTGGAACTTTCTCTCGAAGGCCGCGAACCGGTCGCCAGGAAAATAAAGTTAAGATCAGAGATCGGTCCCATCGCTAAACAACTTAAGAACGAAGGAGCAAGGATCATCTTTACTAACGGTTGCTTTGACCTCCTCCATCTTGGCCATGTCCGGTATTTGCGCGAAGCTAAAAAGCTGGGCGATATTTTGATCATTGGCGTAAATAGCGACACTTCAGTCACGGCGTTAAAAGGCAAACCCCGCCCCTATGTTTCCGAACTGGAACGGGCAGAGATATTGGCCTCGCTGGAATGCGTCAACTATGTCGTCTTGTTTTCTGAATTGCGGCCCGACAACTTGATCAAAACTATCCAACCCCATATCCATGTTAAGGGGGGCGATTATAAAGTGGGTAACCTTCCCGAAAAAAAACTAGTTGAATCTCTGGGCGGCAAAGTTATCGTCATCCCCCCCATCGAGGGAAGATCGACCACAAATATAGTTGCTAAAATATTGGGAGGAACAAAATGATCAAGCACCAAATCACAAATAACAAACAATACCAAAGCTTCAAACATAAATATTTAAATTTTTTCCTATTTTTTGGTATTGTTTGGTGCTTGGTATTTGGAGCTTGGTGCTTGCCTTCCAGTGCGTGGCGCATCACCCCTGAACTGCGAAAAGAGCTAGAGGCGAAACAAAAAGCGGTTAAACTGGCGCCAAATGATCCCAATGCCCGGTTCGATCTTGCCATTACGATGGCTTATACCAATAATATCCAAGACGGCTGGAACAACCTGAAAAAAACAGTTGAACTAGACCCTGATTACCGAAAAAAGGGCTTAGATGAATACATAAAAAAAGTTAACGCGGATCCCAGCGACTGGCGGCTTAGGTTCCGCCTGGCTTTTGCCTATTATTTTAACGAACGGAAAAAAGAAGCGATCAGGGAACTTGATAATGTCCTTATTATCGATCCTTATAACGTCTGGGCGTTTGGCTACATCGCTTTGATCTACGGCGAAATGGGCGAAACTGACATCGCCATGGATTACACTAAGAGAGGATTGGCGATCGACAGCAACGTTGCTGCCCTCCACCTCCTGCTCGGAGAAGGCTACAACCGTAAAGGCAATAAATGGAAAGGCTTTGCCGAGATCATGGAAGCCCTCCGCCTTAAAGCTTTAGGTTACTAAATGAAACCAGCTAAGCTGATCATCCTAATTGCCGTTACCCTGGCTTTTGTCTCGATATTTTACTGGGCCCTCTTTGTCCCCAAGGAAGATATCTCAACCCGGATCTACCGGACCTTAAAAGAACAGGAAACCCGGGCCGATCTCGGGTTTAAGAAAGTAACTTTTGAAGAAGTCTTAGCCGGGCAAAAGTTCTGGCAGCTTCAGGCTGAAACAGCCATTGTCAATAAAGATACCGGCCTGGCTTCGCTCCAAACAACTAAAGGGACTTTCTATAAAAATGGCAAAGCTTCATTAAATTTTATCTCTCCCGCCGCCCTTTGGGATATGAAGAAAAAAGAAATATTTCTCGACAAACCGCTAGGCTACGATTCAGCTTATAAAAATATCATCCATACCCTTCCCCGGGCCTCAAATGTTTCAACCTTTACTTTTCCCAAAGATAAGCCGGGTTACTGGTTCCAAGCCAAAAATTTAAGCTGGAAACTGGCTGACCAGCTGATCACTTGCGCCGGCGGGATCGTCCTTAATAAAGGCGAGGTCTCTGGCCGGGCTGATTCGCTCAAAGGCGACGTTGAGTTTAAAAAAGTTGAGCTGTTTGGCAACCCGCGGATACTTGTTACTTTGGCAGATAAGTCGCTGATCACCATCGAAGCCAGAAGCGTTGAGTTTTACAGCCGCGAAAACCAATTTAAGCTGAACAACAACGTTAAAATTACCGGTTCAACTTTTACCGCCAAGGGTGATAATGCCGTTTACTTGATAAAAGATGAAAGCATAGTTATAATCGGTAACGCCCGGGGAACCCAAGGGGACAGCACCCTCTCCAGCAAAAAGATCAAAGTTTCGATCAAAGACCAGAAGCTTGAGCTGTTAGGGAAAAGTAAAGTATTGGTGAATGAATTATGAGTTTAAACTTGGCCACTAAACCAAAAGTCAAGACCATGATCGTCCAAGACAAAGAAAAATATGATGTCATCATTATTGGCGGCGGTCCAGCCGGCCTCTCAGCCGCGATCTACTCCTTAAGAAGCGCCTTAAAAACGATCCTTATTGAAAAAATGGTCATTGGCGGCACCGCTTCAACCGCCTATCAGATAGAAAATTATCCGGGGATCAAAGCGATCTCTGGGCTGGAGCTCGGCCAAAAAATGGAGAACCAAGCCAAGGAGCTTGGGCTGGAAGTCTTATGGGGCGATGTAACCGCCATTAAAAAAGGCTTTGAAGTAGTGGTGGGACAAAAAACTTTAAAAGCCAAGACCGTGATCATCGCCGCGGGAACGCAAACCGCCAAACTCGATGTCCCGGGGGAAGAAAAACTTAGGGGCCGCGGCGTTTCCTACTGCGCCACCTGCGACGGTCCTTTCTATCAAGGCAAAAATATTTTTGTGGTCGGCGGCGGCAACTCGGCAATAGAAGAAGCCCTCTTTCTAACCCGGTTCGCGGCTAAAGTTTCGATCGTCCATCGGAGAGATAAACTCCGGGCTGATAAAATATTAGCTGACCGGGCCAATAAAAACCCCAAGCTCTATTTTTTTTGGCACTCAACCCTTAATGAAATTATCGGCCAAGATAAAGTTACCGAAGTTGTCTTAACCGACCTTATCTCGAAAAAGAAATTACGCGTC
Source organism: bacterium (assembly GCA_043812655.1). Lineage (GTDB taxonomy): Bacteria > Margulisbacteria > WOR-1 > O2-12-FULL-45-9 > XYB2-FULL-48-7 > JBDRLW01. The sequence goes on from JBDRLW010000009.1 coordinate 39,377, forward strand.
CCGGCTGACGGCGTCTTTATATATGTAGGCAGTAAACCCAACAGCGAGATCGCCAAGGGCTTGGTCGCGGCCGATGATAAAGGTTTTATCTTAACTGACGACAAAATGGCGACCCTCACCCCCGGGCTTTTTGCCGCCGGCGATGTCCGGGCTAAAACTCTTCGCCAGATAGTGACAGCAGCCGCTGACGGCGCCCTGGCGGCAGACTCTGCCAGGGATTTCATTGAAAACGCTTGACTAGAGGCGTATAATTGGCCAAGGAAATGAAAAAATATAGTTTATCAGTTGGTTTGTTGGTTAGTTTGTTAGTAGGAATGACGCTGGGCGCCTTTGCTGAAACATGCGAACCAAGGATCGGGTCCACTCCCCCACTATTTGAATTAAATAACCTCGACGGTAAAACTATAAAGCTTAGGGATTATCTTGGCGAAAAACCGCTGATCATCACCTTTATCGCCAGTTGGAGCAAACCTTGCCAAGCTATTTTGGCTGATCTGCAAGCTCTTTACCCTCACGCCAATGTCCTAGCTATCTCGCTTGATAAAAAATCTAAAGACCTCAAGTCTTACCTGGAAAACAACAAATTATCTTTCCCTGTTTTAGTCGATAAAAAGCTTTCCCTTCTTGATAAATACCAGATCTTGATCATCCCCTCAACTTTCTGCGTTAATTCCAAGGGCATAATTGAAAAGATCTTTATTGATCATGATGAGAATACCGGTAAAGAGCTTGGAGCCTGGCTAAACTAATCCGCTAAATTAAACTCAACCACCGCGATCACGAACATCAAGCAGGTAAAACCTAAAACCACCGCGATATCAAGCCAGGGATTCATCGCACTAAACCCAAGCATCACCCGGCGAAGTAGATCGACACCATAGGTTAGAGGATCAAGGTGGGTCAGGAAAGTTAACCAGGGAGGAAGACGGTCGAGCGGGAAAAGCGCGCCGGAAAGGAAGAAGATCGGCATGATCACAAAGTTGACGACCATTTGAAACCCTTCCATCTCTTTCATCCGGGCGGCGATCACGATGCCCAGCCCGGTAATGGCAAAAGCAATTAAAAACATTACGAAGACCGATTGGATCACTATTAATAAAGAAAGTTTTACCCCAACCATTGGCGCCAGCAGCAGCATTAAACACCCTTGCAACACCGCGACCGTTGAGCCGCCAAAAGCTTTGCCAACCACGATCGCCCAACGGGAAACCGGCGCCACCAAGACTTCTTTGAGAAAACCAAATTCACGGTCCCAAACGATCGAGATCGCCGAGAAGATCGAAGTAAAAAGAACGGTCATGGCAATAATTCCCGGGAATATAAATTCTGAAAAATTAAGCCCCTTCGGCCCTTTAAAAGCCGGGGAAAGGGCCGTGCCCAGGACAAATAAAAATAGTATCGGCTGCCCTAAAGAAGCAAATATCCTAGGTTTGTCATACCAGTAGCGCTTTAGATCCCTAAGCCATAAAATATAGATCGCCCAAAGATCTCCCATATTATGACCGCCTCATCCACTGCACCCAAGAAGATTCCCCTGCCTGTTGGCGAATTTCCCGGCCGGTTAATTTTAAGAAAACCCCTTCAAGCGTTGTTTCGTTGTTTTTGTTTTTTAAATTTTCCGGTGTATCAAGGTCGACTATTTTTCCGTGGTCGATAATAGCGATCCGGTCGCAGACTTCGGCTTCCTGCATATAATGGGTAGTCATAAAGATAGTCAGCTTTTTTTCTTCCCTCATTTTTAAGATATATTCCCAAATATGGGCGCGGGTTTGGGGATCAAGGCCAAGCGTCGGTTCATCCAGGAATAAAAGTTTGGGTTGATGCAATAATCCCCTAGCGATCTCCAACCGCCGCTTCATCCCGCCGGAGAACTTCCTCACAAATTCCTTCTTCCTCTCCTTTAATTCGACTAATTCTAAAACTTCTTCGATCCGCCGATCGATCAAACGATGGTCCATGTTATAAAGATAGCCATGGAATTTCAGGTTATCTTCCGCAGTCAGGCGATCATCCAGCGAAGGATCCTGGAAAATGATCCCGATCTCCCGGCGCACCTGGTTCGGTTCTTTCGTGACATCACAGCAAGAAACAACAGCCTGGCCAGAAGTCGGCCGCAGGAGCGTGCAGAGCATATTAATCGTTGTCGTCTTTCCTGCCCCATTGGGCCCCAAAAAACCAAAGACCTCTCCTTTTTCTACTTCAAAGGAGATCCCATCAACCGCTGTAAAACTGTTGAATTTCTTGGTTAAATTATCAACTTTAATGATCACCGTGTAATTTTACCTTATCTTGGCCGCTTTGACTATCATTCCTTCACGTGATAAACTTTTTATTGTCCAAAGCAAGTCGAATGACGGGGTGTAGCTTAGCTTGGTAGAGCGCCTGGTTTGGGACCAGGAGGTCGCTGGTTCAAATCCAGTCACCCCGACCAGAATGGATCAGGCGGGCTTGCCCGCCGAAGTCCGAAGGACGTAGGCGGGAGTAGCTCAGATGGTAGAGCGCCACCCTTCCAAGGTGGATGTCGCGAGTTCGAATCTCGTCTCCCGCTTTTTTTAAGGGCGAGTGGCGGAACTGGCAGACGCGCTGGACTTAGGATCCAGTGGGTAAAACCATGGAGGTTCAACTCCTCTCTCGCCCATAAAATATTGTGGGCCCGTAGCTCAGTTGGATAGAGCAACAGATTTCTAATCTGTTGGTCGGAGGTTCGATTCCTCTCGGGCCCGTTTTGTGCGCCATTAGCTCAATGGTAGAGCAGCTGACTCTTAATCAGTTGGTTGAAGGTTCAAGTCCTTCATGGCGCAGTTTTGTTCTCGCGGCGGCCATGGTGAAGTGGTATCACAGCAGATTGTGGATCTGTTATTACGGGTTCAATTCCCGTTGGCCGCCCCAATTCTTCTAAGGCAACATGACGTAGCGGGTTTTCTGGGTGCCGGTCCCGCTTTTAACGCTCACTTTGATCCGGTAAGCCTTCCAAATATTCTCTGGGGTAATGACTTTGGCTGGGGCTCCATCAGCGATCAGCTCCCCACCCTTCATTAATATCAGCTTCGTGCAAAATCGGGACGCAATATTAAGATCGTGAAAAGTCGCGATGATCGTCCGGTGGCTCCGCAACTTGCGCAAGAGCTTGCTGATCTTAACTTGATACCTGATATCAAGATGTGAGATCGGTTCATCAAGCAGCAGCAGCCTGGGCTCCTGGGCCAAGGCCCTGGCGATCGCCACCCGCTGGAATTCACCGCCTGAAAGCTCGGTTACCGGCCGATCGACCAGGTCTTCAATTTTTAATTCTTCGATCGCCCACTCGGCCGCTTCCCTATCATCCGGCTTATCAAAAGAAAAGCGCTCATAATATGGCGTGCGCCCCAAAAGGACTAGGTCCTCAACGGTAAAGCCGTCGATCGGTTCCATCAACTGGGGAACAAAAGCGACCAGTTTTGCCAGTTCCCGCCGTTCCAGATTTTCGATCTTGTGGTTGCCAATGTGGATGTCGCCGTTTTGGGGGCTAATTAAACCGACCAGAGTTCTAAGCAGCGTCGTCTTGCCCGAACCATTTGGCCCAACGATCCCAACGAATTGTCCCTCTTCAATATCAAAAGAGATATCTTTGATGATCTGTTTTTTCAGGTCATAGCCGCAGACCAGGTTCTCTACTTTTAAGATGCTCATTTGCCGCCTATCCGTTGGCGCCGTAATAAATAGAGGAAAAACGGCGCGCCCATAAGCGCCATCACGATCCCGATCGGGATCTCGGTCGGCGCCAGGATCGTCCTGGAGATCGTATCAGCAATAACTAATAACAGCATGCCCGACAAGGCGGCAACCGGCACCAAATACCGGTGGTTCGGCCCAATTAAAAGCCTGATAAAATGCGGCACAATTAAGCCGACAAAACCGATCAAGCCAGAAACAGAAACTGCAGCCGCGGTCATGAGCGATGAAACTATTACTAACGTCAGCCTTACCTTCTCAACGTCAACTCCCAGGGTCTGCGCCATTTCTTCGCCCAAAAGCAAAGCGTTAAGCTCCTTGGAAAAGAAATAAGCTACCCCAAAGCCCGCGATCGCGTATGGCGTAACGGTGATCACATTGCTCCAAGTGGCGGAAGACAGGCTCCCCAGGAGCCAAAAATAGATCGCTTGCAGATTCCCGGTCAGGATAATGATCAAAGCCAGGATCGCGGAACAAAAAGCCGATAAAGCCACTCCGGCTAAGATCAGGGTTTCGGGCGAAGTTTTTCCTGCCACTTGCGATAATTTATAAACGACATAAACAGCCATGAGGGAAAAGACAAAAGCCATCGCCGGGACCGAGCTCATCCCTAAAACAACAAATTGGGCGCCGATCACGATCGAGATCGCCGCGCCGACCGCGCCGCCGGCCGAGATCCCCAAAATATAAGGATCAGCAAGTGGATTACGCAGAACCCCCTGCAAAATAACGCCGGACAAAGCCAGCAGCAGCCCAACTAACGCCGACAGAATAACCCTGGGCAGCCTGATCTGCCAAAAAATGGTGCTATGCATTAATTCAGAGGGTGCGATAAGGACCGAGCCCAAGAAAAAAGAAATTGCTATTGCTAAAAACAATAAAAGCAGCAGGACCGGAACAACCTTAAAAATATTTTGCGCCTTTCCTCTTCTAGCCATTAGCGTCCATTGTAAATAAAATTAGAGACCAAGTCAATCGCTTCCACCACGCGAGGACCCGGCCGGGATAAGATATCCGGATCAATAAATAATACTCTTTTCTCCCTGACCGCTTCCAGCGTTTCCCATTTTTTCAGCTCCCGTTTGCCAATAAGGCCAGCCGGAACAACAATATATGGAGGATTTTCATCGACCAGCTTTTCAAAACTGTATTGCGGGTATGGGGCCATTGTCCCTTTTACCACGTTATCGACCCCTGCCCTGGAAATAATATCATCAATAAAAGTCCCTTTGCCGGCCACGATGATCGGGTTAACGCCAACCACGACCAAGGCTTTCCGTTTCTTGCTCCCCCGGCTCCATAATTTTATCACGTCGGCAAATGACGGTTTAAATCTCTTGTTTTTATTTTCGACACGTTTTAATTTTTTCCTTAATTCACCAACTAACCGACCAGCCGACTTCCCCCTCCCTGTCACTTGCCCGATCATCTCAATGCTTTCAAGCACGCCGTTAACATTTTTGGGATTGATCGTTAAGACGTTAAGCTCCATCCTCCTGAATTTTTCGCTCTCTTTTTTTTGCGCTTCGCCCATTAAGATCACAAGGTCTGGTTTAAGGGAAACGATCTTCTCAAGGTTGAGGAAAAAACCGCCGATCTTCTCTTTCTTTTTGGCAGCCGGCGGATAATTGCAGTTGGTCGTAACGCCGACGATCTGTTTATCAAGATCCAAAGCAAATAGAATTTCGGTGATCGAGGGCATGCACGAAACGATCCGTTGCGGAGGCGCGGCCAAAGTCGGTAGAACAAAAAGTAAAAGAAATAAAAAACTAACTTGGAACCTGCGACTGAAAGTCGCGGTTCCAAAAAAAGGAACCGAGGATTTTATTCTCAGGTTCCTACGAAACATTAGGTTGAGGGATCCGCGGAGTTAAGATCTTGCGGGTTTTTAGTTCCCCTTCAGGAGCAGAAACGATCCCCGCTTCCTGCAATTCATCCATTAGCCTGGCCGCCCGGTTGTAGCCGATCCGGAATTTCCGCTGGACAAAAGAAGTTGAAGCCTGGCCGCTTTGGGTCACGAGCTCTGCCACTTCGGCAAATAAAGCGTCTTGCCCCCCCGTCTCTCTTTCACCATTCCCTTTATCTTTGCCAAAATCGATCGCTTTGATCCCGATAATTTCTTCCAGGTATTCCGGTTCCGCCTGGTCTTTGACGAATTTAATGATCTTTTCCGTCTCTTTGTCAGAGACAAAAGAACCTTGCGCCCTGGTCGGCTTCATCGCTCCGATCGGGTTGTAAAGCATGTCTCCCCGGCCAAGTAATTTTTCCGCCCCCGATGAATCAAGGATAACCCGGGAATCTATCTGTGTTGCGACAGCAAAAGCGATCCGCGACGGGATATTAGCTTTTATCAAACCGGTGATAACATCGACCGATGGCCGCTGGGTAGCGATCACCAAATGGATCCCGGTCGCTCTGGCCAGCTGGGCGATCCGGCAGATCGAAGTTTCAACTTCGTTCGCCGCGATCATCATCAGGTCGGCCAACTCATCTATAATAACTATGATATATGGGAGCGGCGCTTCATCGTCTTTAAGCTTGTGGTTATAAGCTTGGATATTCCGCGCCCCGCTCTCGTGGAAAGTCTTATACCGACGTTCCATCTCTTTAATCACCCATTCCCGAAGAGTCGCCGAAGCTCGTCTGGCATCGGTCACGACAGGAGCGAGCAAATGGGCGATCCCGTCATAGATCGAAAGCTCGACCATTTTTGGGTCGATCATCAGCATCTTAACCTCATCGGGCCGCGCCCGAAGCAGGATGCTGGTGATCAACGAATTAATGCAAACACTCTTACCGGAACCAGTAGTCCCAGCGATTAAAAGGTGGGGCATTTTACCTAAGTCACCATAGATCGGCGCGCCAGCCAGGTCTTTTCCAAGAGCTACGACCAATTTTGAAGGATTATTCTTAAATTCATTAGTCTTAACGATCTCTTTAAGCCTAACCGGGGAAATAGTCGCGTTAGGGACTTCGATGCCAACGACCGATTTTCCAGGGACAGGCGCTTCGATCCTGACCCCTTGGGCGGCCAGGTTAAGCGCTATGTCATCAGCCAAGTTGGCGATCCGGCTTACTTTAACTCCCGGTTCCGGTTGTAATTCATAGCGGGTGACCGCCGGGCCTTGGAAGATCGAAACAACATGCGCCCCTACGCCAAAACTGCGAAGAGCTTCTTCTAACAATTTTCGGCGGAGCTCGGTCGTCTCTTTTAGCCGCTCCGCTTGTTGGCGTTCTTTGGCCGGCGTGTCATCAAGCAGGTCGAGCGGCGGTAATTTATATTTTGAGTATGATTGCCCTTGGGAATCAGCCGTAATGATCTTTACTTTAGACGCAGGCGCCTCGGCATCCGTCTCGAATTTAGGCAGAGGGAATTCAATTACCGCTTGCCGCGCCGGCTCTTCGGCGGCAGGAATTGGCGGTGGCGGAACGTGCTGGACAGAAGCAGTCTCTTTTTCATATTGGGCCATCATCTTTGCGGCTTGATTTTGGGCCGCAGCCTGCTTCTTGGTCGATTCAGTTTTCTCTAATTTAAACAAGCCAACAACTAAAGCCACCAAACTATGAAAAGTAATATTTAAGACCAGCAAGATCGAAATAAAACTTAAGGCAATCAATAAAACAGTTGATCCAGCTAACCCGATCGTATTTTCGAGAAAAGATTTGAACGCGTAGCCGATCGCCCCACCCGCCCCTTGGGCCACTTCATATTTCAACGCCCCAACATAATATTTTGGATATAAATATTGGGCGACAGTAATAAAAGTGAGGAACATTAAGAATAACCCGGTCAATCTGACCTGGAGTTCCTTGACTTCATGGCGCAAAAGCATTATTAAGCCATAAATACCGATAAAAAAAGGAAGCCAAAGCACTCCTATCCCAATGATAGAACGGAGAGCTTTATTAACGATAAAGACACCGACTAAGCCGGTTAAAGAAGAATGGTTAGCGATAAAAACAAAGATCGCCACCGCGATAAGCAAGATCCCGATAATATCTTGTTTGAATTTAGACGGCAGGGAGGCGGCTTCCCCTCGTTTTCCGTTGCTTTTTTTCTTTGGCGGCATTACTAAAAAAGTATACCATACCCAAAAATAAATGACTAATTACTAATTACCTAGAAGTAGTACGAGGCCGTCGCCTTTAGTCCAAGCGCGCTATCAAGACCGAGCGTCCCCTGGACAGGGCCAAAATCCTTGCCGATAAAAAAACCAATACCAAACAAGCTCTTGCTGCTGGGCTTAATGATCGATAGATCAACGACAGCTGAATACATGGCATAAGTTAGACCAACGCCATAAAATAAGTTATTCGAGCCGAAGGAAAGTTTAGCCGGCTCAAGGACAACTACGTTATAACCATTCCCTAAACCAAAGCCAATCCCTGCCCCATAATTCATCCCCTTAGCGATTGGTTTTTCCAGTCCTAACTGGACTAAGGCACCACCACCGCCAAATCCCCCCTCAACAAGGAAAGACATTTTATTGGCAGCCGGTTTTACTTCCGGCTGGCTTTTCATGACTTTTTTGATCGTATTAACCTTCGCTCCCGCTTTAGGGAATACCGGTTTTGGCCCCTTATAAACTTTTTTCTTCGCCGCCATAGATGTCCCCGAAAGCGGAACTAAAAGTGCCAAAAGCAGTAAACCAGACAATATCTTTTTCATTTTTTTACCTCCTTATTTTTCTCCAGCTTTGACCACCAAACTAACAAGGGCGGCGCAACACAAAGAGAAGAATACGCCCCGAACATCAAGCCGATCAACAGGGTAAGAGAAAAATCACGCAAAGTCTCGCCGCCTAAAAAGAGAAGGCACAAGACAACAACGATCACCGTTAATACCGTGTTGATCGAGCGGGCCATCGTCTCTCTGATGCTGATATTCACCACTTCGCTTAGCTTTTTTTTGGCCAGCGCCGGTTTCTTCAGGTTTTCCCTGACCCGGTCATAGATGACGATCGTATCGTTAATAGAATACCCCATTATCGTTAAGATCGCGGCGATAAAGGGGACATCGACCGTCCGCCAAAAAAGAGCGATCAAGCCGGTAGCAATTATAGCGTCATGGTAAAGAGCCAGGAGCGCGGTCACCGCGTATTTAAATTCAAAACGGAAAGATACATATATAATAATCCCGATCGAAGCGATAATTAAGGCCCAGATCGCCTGGCGCGCCAGTTCTTTGCCAATTGTCGGGCCGATGATATCAGCCTCAAGTATTTCGGAATCGCCGATCTTTTCCCCCATTGCTTTTAACAAGCCGGTCCTGGTCTCGTTCTCCATTGGCACCGTCCGGATCAAAATATCTTTGTCGCCGGATTTCTGGATAATGCTCTCACCTAAATTAAACTTATCCAAAACTTCCCTGACCGCGGCAACGCCAACCGGCTTTTCAAACCTAAGGTTAAGCAATGTCCCGCCGGTAAAATCGATCCCAAAATTCATCGGTTTACCATGGATAAAAGTATTAAAACAAAAAGCAAAAACCGCCAAGCCTACCATGGTCAGTGAAAAAGTCAGCCATATTTTACTGTTTTTAATAAAATCCATATTATTTATAAAGCAACCTTGACTTTGGATTCATTACGATCTTGGTATCAACTAACATATCCATCATGACACGCGTTAGGATCAGCGCCGTAAACATTGACGCTAAAATACCGACAGTTAAGGTAACGGCAAAACCCTTGATCGTCCCGGTACCGACAAAGAAAAGCGTCAGCGCCGCGATGATGGTAGTAACGTTTGAATCAAGGATCGCGGTAAAGGCCCGCTGGAAAGAGGCTTCGATCGAAGCTTTTACTGTTTTCCCCAGCCTAAGTTCTTCTTTCAACCGCTCAAAAATAATAATATTGGCATCAACGGCCATACCGATAGAGAGAAGGAACCCAGCGATCCCAGGCAAGGTTAAGGTGGTATGTATAAGTGAAAGACAAGCCAAGGTCAACGGAATATAAAGACCTAAGGCGATATCAGCTAAAAAACCAGGCAGCCGATAGTATAGGACCATAAAGGCAATAATGATAGCGAAACCGATTATCCCGGCAATTTTACTCCGGTCGATCGAATCTTTTCCCAGCGACGGGCCGACGATCCTGGTCTCAACCAATTTTACCGGGAGCGGAAGCGCGCCAGCCTTTAGCTTGATGATTAGGTCTTGGACCTCCTCAGCCGAAAAACTTCCCGAAATTTGCGCTCTCCCCGAAGGTATCGGCTCCCTGACGTTGGGAGCAGAAATGATCTTATTGTCCAAGATGATCGCGATCGGTTTGCCAACGGAACGGGCGGTAACTTGGGCAAAGATCTCAGCGCCTTTTGAATTAAACTCAATATCAATGACGGGGTTGCCATATTGGTCTAACCCTGGCCACGCTCCTTTTAGATCGGCCCCGGTAATTACAGATTTTTTAAGAATTATCGGCCGTTCAGAATCCCGTTCTCCTTTAAAGATCGCGATCTTGGCTTCCGGCCCATAAAATTCTTTTAATTTTGTTTCCGATACTGTCCTAGCATCACCCGGAGACCATTCCGCTTCAACAAATTCAAGCAGTGCGGTGTCGCCAATGACCTTGATCGCCCGTTCAGGATCTTTGATCCCGGGAAGCTCAACAATGACCTGGTCTTTCCCTTTCGGTTGGATCGTCGGTTCGGTTACACCCAAAGCGTCGATCCGGTTGCGGATAACGGCTACCACGCCGTGCATCGCGTCCTCGGAAACTTTAATTTTTTCGGTCGGTACCCCTTCAAGGACCAAGCGGGTCCCACCCTGAAGATCAAGGCCAAGGGTGATCGGCATTTGCATAATGATGTAGACAGCTATGCCAAGCACGGCAAGGAGGATTAGGGCCCTAAATTGGTTAATGTTTTTCCCCATCGCCAAATACTATACCATAATCACGAATAAAAATAAAATTACAATTCTATTCTCAAACCATCGGTAGCCGCGATCACTTTTAATTTTAGCTCCTTGCCAAGGGCTTCAGCCACTAACCACGGCTTGGCTTTTATCATCGACATTCCAAAATGGGTCAAGATCGTCGTTTTAGGTTTTAGCTTCTTAATTATCCGCCTGACATCCTCCATGTTCAAATGGTCAAAAGGCAGACACTCTTGGCTCAATACGCTAATTATCACAATATCATTTCCATATTTATTGATGATCCCTGAAAAATATTTAGTATCGGTGATATAAGAGATCGTCCGTTCCTTCCCTTTTATTATCAAGCCATAGGTCTCTCCCCCATGAAGATGTTTGGCCGCCGCTTTTATTTTTAAGTCGCCTACGGAGTTTGTCTTCCCAATCTTTAATGTCTTAATTTCATCAACGTAAGACCTGACATATTTGTAAATGACCGGATCATTCCCCGAGAGCGCATCTGCCGGGACTAGAACGATCCCCTTTTTTGCTCTTCCCCCCAAACTCATCGCTTCCATCATTACATTAATGTCCGCCGAGTGGTCAAGATGTTTATGGGAAAGGACGATGCCGTCTAAAGTGGTCGGGTCTAATTTAGGGCGAGAGGAAAGAGCGTGGACCAACGAGCCTGGCCCGGGATCGAGCAAAAGGTTGGTCCCGTCAAGTGACAGCCAGATGCCGCCCGAAGCCCGAAGTTGCTTGGCGACAACAACTCTTGCCCCTGCTGTTCCCAGAAATTTGATAAAGTTTTTCATTTTCAAACTGCGCCTGGCGGGATTTTCCCGATGCTCGCTTCGCTCGATCGGGATCCCGACATTCGACTTCGTCGAATCGTCGGGACTTCGGAACCCTTGTCTCTCGTTAATTTGCGCCCGGCGGGATTTGAACCCACAACCCTTAGTCCCGATGGTCATTATAATATGCTTATTATGGAATCATCGGGATCCCGACATTCGACTTCGTCGAATCGTCGGGACTTCGGAACCCTTGTCTCTCGTTAATTTGCGCCCGGCGGGATTTGAACCCACAACCCTTAGCTTCGGAGGCTAATACTCTATCCAGTTGAGCTACGGGCGCAAATTAACTCGAAATTATTTTTTCAATAATTTTCCGGCTATGTTTTTCTTTAATAAAACGTTCTCTCTGGTAGGCCTGCTTAACATCAGCAAACTCCTCAACACGCTTTAATTCCCAAGGCTTGTAAGGAGCAGTTGAAGCAGAGATGCCTGAATTATGTTCGTTGAGTCTTCGCTGAACATCATTCGTAACCCCTACATAATATTGCCCATTAACGCAACTTTGCAAAATATACAAGAAATGCACTAATATTATTATAACCAAGTTTAAGGTCTTAAAAAAGCCTTAATATTAACTATCCAATTGCGTCCCGACATTCGACTCTGTCGAATCGTCGGGACCACGGGCCCAATTAATTAACAGTGGTTGTAAAACTTTTTCTTGCGATAACCTGGCCATCATCAGTTTTCACCTGGACTTCCCACTTGCCTGGATTATAACCCGAAATGGTGACAAAACTCCAGGTATTGGCCGGTTGCTTAAGGAGCTCAAGAGGGATATCCGCGACAACTACCCCTGCCGGGTTAGTCCAAACATGATGGATCGTTTGTTTATCGCCAGGATTATCAACAACGGTATAACAATAAACTTGTGTTTGCGCCACTGGATCAACTGAATCGATTTCATCCGCCGGCAAATAATTATCGGCTATCTGGCTGGTAAAAGAAATCTTAGAAACTGATAAGCTTGCATTAAGAGCATTCTCTGGTGGTCTTTCTTTCTGCTCTGGCAGGCTGGTTGTTAGCGTTAAGACTTCAGCCTCTCTGGTTGGCGCAATCGTCGTTGTTGCCTTAACTTCAACCTTACCGATCTGATCCTCAGCTAATCTGGAAAAATAGGAAACAAAGCTGATCACCAGCCAAAGCGTTAAAATAACTAAAGTTATAACTATAATATACGGCCATTTGGGATCTTTTTTTTTAACGTGTCCAGCAAAAACTGCCATCTTAAACGACCTTATTCCTTAATTTGCCGATCTTTTCAATTTCTATTTCGACTAAGTCCCCTTTTTTCATCGGGCCGATACCGGCCGGCGTCCCGGTCAAGATCAGGTCGCCAGGCTCAAGGGTCATGATCTGGGAAATATAAGCCACGAGATAATTGACATTAAAGATCATATTGGCCGTAGTCGATGATTGTTTAAGCTCCCCATTTAAAAATGATTCAACTTTCAAATTGTCCGGATCGATCCCAGATACTACTTCTGGGCCAACGGGACAAAAAGTATCGAACGATTTGGCTCTCGTCCATTGGCCGTCAAGTTTTTGCAGGTCCCTCGCCGTCACATCATTGGCGCAAGTAAAGCCTAAAACATGTTTTGGCGCTTCAGCTTCAGAAACATCTTTAATTTTATCTTTGATCACAACCGCCAATTCCGCTTCATAGTGCAGTTCTTTGGTTTGGGAAGGATAAATAATCCCGTCGCCATTATAAATCAACGACGACACGGCCTTTAAGAAGATCAGCGGCTCTTTTGGCCGCTCCATCTTCATCTCCGCCGCATGATCGGTATAATTTAATCCGACACAAACAATTTTTGTTGGTTTAATTTTCATTGTTATTATGGATAATTATAGCAGAACTGTGTCTAAAATTAACCCTTGGATTTCCCGGAGGAACGGAAATCAACAATAATTTCAACCATTTTTTACACGTGCACAATAAAAGATATATTGAAATTTATAGCAATAATTGTCGATAGATACATGAAACAACTAACATATTCTTAGAGTCTAAAGGAGGAGATAATATGTACACAAGATCAACAAATAACGTATCTGGATCATACTTCGGCAATAATAATAATAATACAATTCAAGCCGGTCTACCTCTTTTTTATTTTTTGACATTAGCCATCACAGCGCTAGCAAATTTAGCCTGTGACGACCGTCATGTCCTGCCGGAGAATTTACCTGAAGGCAGTAGTGACAATGCGTCAGACGGCAATATTAACAATACCGGCTTAGATGGCGGGAACTCAAGAGATGCTTTTATTTCTGACGCACAGATTACGGATGCGCAGATTACTTCATCAGAAGCTGGCTGGCTAGATGCAAACAGGCTTGATGCCGGGGATAGACTTGACAGTTCAATCACTGACTCGCAAATAGTTGACGCCAACATTCCCAACGTTCCTGATAGTGGAGAACCAGATTCGAACATTATTTTAGATGCCGGAAAAGCTGATGTTGATCTTCAATTTGATGCTTCGTTACCTGATTCCAGCCAAGTAGACGCCGGAATTTTTGTTTGTGATCCTGATGGAGACGGGATAATTACCACTCAATTCATTGACGTTAATTTACAAAAAGCAATTTTAGCGTCCTTGGGCAAAGAGCCAACAGACGAAATCACTATCCCCGACACAGAAAGCACCAGCTATTTAAGCATTGATAATGTTGGCGTCAATAATTTGACTGGGATTGAATGCTTCGCTAATTTAACGGTACTTAAAATAACTAATAATCCTCTTTCAAATATAGGTCCGCTGTCCAGCTTAACTAATTTGAGCGCTCTTAATCTTCATACAAACCAAATATCCGACATTGTGCCGCTTGCAGGGCTCACCAATCTTAGAGGGCTTTACCTTAGTTACAATCAAGTGTCGGATATCCAACCACTTTCAGGCCTTGTTAATTTAAGCGAACTCAGCCTTGCTAACAATCAAGTATCGGATATTTCTTCCCTTTCAACACTTACAAATTTACAGGGACTTTATTTGCCGAATAATCAAATATCAAACATCACACCGCTTTCTAGTTTGGTTAACCTGATTTATCTTAATCTTTACCAAAATCAGATATCTGATATTTCCTCCCTTTCAATGCTTACAGATTTACAGGGACTTTATTTAAATGGTAATCAAATATCAAACATCGCTCCGCTTTCTAGCTTGACTAATTTAATTGAACTTTATCTTTACCAAAACCAAATTACTGATATTTCTTCCCTTTCATATTTAAGAAATTTGACCGGCCTTTGGTTGCAATATAACCAAATAGCAAATATCGCCCCCATCTCCAACCTGCCTAGCTTAACTATACTTGCGCTTGGCAACAATCAAATAACAGATATTGCCCCACTATTTAACCTGACCAATTTGACTAAGCTTAGTGTATTTGTCAATCAAATATCAGATATCACTCCGCTCGCTAGTTTAATCGGTTTAACAGATCTTGATCTCAATCAAAACCAAATATCCGAAGTAACCTCTCTCTCAAATTTAATAAACTTAAGAGACCTTAGATTAGACAATAATTTATCGATCTCAGACATTTCACCACTAGTAAACAATTCTGGCTTGAATACGGGAGATCAAGTGTGGCTGACAAGCAATAGTCAAATCCCTTCTTCACAAGTTGATGAGTTAAGGGCTAAAGGAGTTACTGTTTTTTGGCCTTAGAGTTCTATTGAGGCTTATAAATAATTTTCATTTTTGACACAATGGACAAAACGATGAGGTCCTGCCGCCGACCTTCTCCCGCTTCACAATCCCTTTACATTTTACACATTTTTGCCCATATCGTCCATAAACTTTCAGCTTTTTCGTATATGAGCCCGCTTCACCCATCGCATTCACATAATCGCTGATCGAAGTTCCCTCATATTTGATCGCTTCGGCTAAAATATGTTTGATCCCTTTGAATAATAAATTGATCTCACTTTCTTTTAGGCTCTTCACTCTCCTGATCGGATTAACCTTAGCATAATAACAGACTTCATCACTGTAAATATTACCGATCCCCACCACATTTTTATTATCCATCAAGAATTGCTTGATCTTATTATTTGGCCTCTTTTTTAATGTTTGGCGAAAAACATCGATCGTAAATGATTTTTCCAGTGGTTCTGGTCCCAAGTCCATTTCCTCATATTCTTTAGCAAGATTTTCTTTGGTAAACAGTCTCACCCAACCAAACTTGCGGACATCATTAAAATAAAGCTTGCTCCCATCGGCAAATGTAAACGTCGCGTGAGTAAAGCGGTTCGGGTCTTTTTCAAAGCCCTCTTTGATCGGATGCCCGCCGACGACTTTCTGGTGATGATGGGAACTATAAACCAATTGTCCGGTCATTTTGAGGTGGACAAGGATTATCCAATCGCCGGTTAACTCGATGATCACCATCTTCGCCCTGCGTCCTATCCTCTTAATAGTTAAATCTTTCAGTGTTTTTTGATAAAAAGAGACCGGATGGTTAAGCATTTTGGGCGTGTCAGAATCAAACAGACTAACCGACTTACCAACTATTGTCTTGCCTAAGCCTCTTCTGACCGTTTCTACTTCAGGCAGTTCTGGCATAAAAAGTTATAACGTTTCTTTGTAGATTTCTATCACTAGATCAAAGATCGTAAGTATCAGGGGGCCAATCAAAATCCCTGGTAGACCAAAAAGCTGGATCCCGCCTAAAATCCCAAACAGGACAATAAGCGGGTGGACTTTGGCGTGGTCGCCAACGATTTTTGGTTTCAGGATATTATCGATCGAACTGATCACAAAGGTCCCGTAAATCAGCAAAGACACCGCCGGTAGGTAATTGCCGGTCATCATGCCGTTTAAAAAGAGATAAATATCAACCGGCACCCAAATAATTGCCGCCCCAAGCAGCGGGATTATCGAAATGATCGCCGTTAAGGCCCCAAGCAAGAGCGCCCCTGGAACGCCAATAAGCGCGAAACCGATCGCGGATAAAACACCTTGAACAACTCCCACCACTACCTGTCCCATGATCATCCCGCGGCTAAGGTCATCAAACCGTTTTATTATCTGCTTATATTTCCCTTCAGGCAAAGGGACGACCTCTGAAAAAAAGCTATAAAGATCACGGCCATGCTTAAGGAAATAATAAGTTGAAAAAATAATAATGAAAATACTCATGATTACATTGGGAATCCCTTTAACTATCCCCTGAAAAAAAACAAAAAGCTGGCCGGCCAGATTAGCCGCGATCTCTTTGATTTGCGGCATGTAGCCGGACCATCTGCTTAAAAATGGCGGCAAAAAGATCTCTGAATGCATAATGTCGCGCATAAAACGATAACCGTTTTTTGCTTCCATAGTTACGACAGTAGTGATCATGACCGCCGGGATCAATACAATTAAAATAATGATCAAACAAGTTAAGATCGCTCCCAATTCTTTC
The DNA here is from genome assembly GCA_043812655.1 of bacterium. Lineage (GTDB taxonomy): Bacteria > Margulisbacteria > WOR-1 > O2-12-FULL-45-9 > XYB2-FULL-48-7 > JBDRLW01. The sequence continues at coordinate 56,225 of JBDRLW010000009.1, forward strand.
CCTCGCATTTTTTTGGGGATCTTTTTAAGCAGGAACTGGTAAAGCGGGTAAAAAATATAAGCGAGCGCCGCGGCCGAGAGGATCGCGATTAAAAATGGTCTGACGATCAAAAAAGAAAGGATAAGGACCACAATAACTAAAAATAATGCGGCCGTTTTACGGTAAGATTCGCGCCTATCTTCTTCTTTTGTCATATTTCACCTCTTGATGAAATTATACATGATATAATAAATAAAGTCATGCCATAGGCTTCCCAGCCATCCAGACTACTAACAGGCATGCTAATTATTTTTAATAACCAACAATTTTCTTCTCCCCTTGAAATAATTAAGTGCTTTCATTTATCTAAAGTCAAAGACTGTTTTGCCAAAATGGAAAAAGCCCTGGCTTCTGGGCATCACCTCGCCGGGTTCCTCTCCTACGAAGCCGGTTATGCTTTCGAAAAGACCTTTGCCGACAATAAAACTTATGATTTCCCATTAGTTTGTTTTGGGGTTTTTAAAAACCCTCACCCCCTGCCCCCTCTCCACTTTTCAACCCCCTCTATGATCTCCCCCTTAATAAGGGGGAGATGTCCGAGCGAAGCGAGGACAGAGGGGGTAAGCTACTACAAAGCCCTAAAAAAAATCAAAAAACTTTTAGCCGCCGGCGACACCTACCAAGTCAACTACACTTTCAAGCAGAAATATTTTTTTAACGGCGATCCTTTCTCTCTTTTTACTAATCTACTAACTAACCAACCAACACCCTGCTCCGCCTTTGTCCAAACTGACGATTTCTCCATCCTTTCACTGTCACCAGAATTATTTTTTAAAAAAGCTAAGGATAAAATAATAGTTAAACCGATGAAAGGGACCTTTTTGCCCGGAAAAGAAATTGTCGACAATAAAAACCGGAGCGAAAACCTGATGATCGTCGATCTATTACGTAACGATCTGGGGCGGATCGCCAAAACCGGAACAGTTAAAGTCAATAAACTCTTTGAGATCGAAAAACATCCGACCTTGTCCCAAATGACCTCGACCATTGAGGCTAAAACCAGGAAAGATTTATCACTTTACGAATTATTCAAAAACCTTTTCCCCTCCGGCTCCGTCACCGGCGCGCCCAAAGTCAGGACCATGCAGATCATTAGGGAATTAGAGAAGGAACCGCGGCGGATCTATTGCGGCACGATCGGCTATATTACACCTCAGCGCGACATGCTCTTCAACGTAGCCATCCGCACTCTACTAATCAGGAGTTCTCACTCCAAACTCCGAACTCCCAACTCCGAACTAGGCATCGGCAGCGGCGTCACTTACGCTTCTGACCCTAAAAAAGAATACGAGGAATGCTTGCTTAAATCAAAGTTTCTGCGCGGCGCTTGATTTCTTGGGCCACAAGATATAAGATAACACTCAATGTTTCGATTGCGTCCAAGCTTAGTGATCGCGGTCAGTTTTTTCCTGGTCATTTTGACCGGCGGCATTTTACTCTCTTTACCAATTTCTTCAGCCAGTGGGACAGCAACAAATTTTCTAGACGCGTATTTCACCGCTAATTCGGCAACCTGCGTCACCGGCCTGGTAACGCTTGATACCGGCACCCATTTTTCTCTTTTCGGCCTGATCATCATCCTCATCCTGATCCAAGTTGGTGGGCTAGGTTATATGACTTTTTCGACTTTTATGCTCTTGGTTTTCCGGCAAAAGCTTTTTATCTCCCAAAAGATCGCGATACAGGAAGCCCTCAACCTCTACTCGACCAAAGATGTCGTTTCTGTGTTGCGAAAAATATTTGGCATTGTCTTTACGATTGAAGGGCTTGGGTTTTTGATCCTTTTCTTGCGCTGGCTGCCACAGATGGGGTACAAGCAAGCTTTTTATTACGCTGTATTTCACGCCGTTTCAGCCTTTAATAACGCCGGCTTCGCCCTACCGGCGAATTTCGCCAACCTAACGCCCTACACAACCGATGTGATAGTTAACTTAACAATTACGACGCTTGTTATCATCGGCGGCATCGGCTTTATCGTGATCGCTGATATCCTCCAGCATAAAAGGCTGTCGCTCCATTCAAAGCTGGCGATCGGCACCTCGCTCATCCTGATCGTTGGCGGAACGCTGGTTTTTTTCTTACTTGAACAGTACAACACTAATACCCTCGGCAACCTTTCTCTGCCCCATAAATTTTTAGTTTCCTATTTTCAATCCGTCACTCCCCGTACCGCCGGCTTCAATACTATTGCGATAAATAAACTTTTCCCAGCGACAGCGCTACTGACAATGCTCCTGATGTTTATCGGCGCCAGCCCCGGAGGGACCGGCGGCGGCATTAAGACCACGACCTTTGCCTTGATCCTCTTAACCATTAGGGCGACCCTGCAGGGAAATAAGAATACGATCATCTTTAGCCGCCGCATACCTGCTGATACGATTAGGCGGGCGTTCACCATAATCTTCCTTTCTATCATGGCTTGCGTGGGGGCTATCTTTTTGATCTACACGACCGAGCGCTTTTCGCTTTTGCAATTGTCTTTTGAGGTCATTTCAGCTTTTGGGACCGTCGGTTTATCGACCGGTATAACTCCCTACTTGAGTTCTATCGGGAAAATCATCATAATACTGGTAATGTTCGTCGGCCGGGTCGGGCCGCTAACGCTGCTCTTTGCTTTATCAATGCAGCAGAAAGAACCGAAAATAGAACCACCAAAAGAAGGAGTGTCAATCGGATGAAAAAACAATTTGCGGTGCTCGGGATCGGACGGTTTGGAAGCAAGATCGCCAGGGAGCTTTTTTACAAAAAGCAGGAAGTGATCGCCCTGGATAAGGAAGAATCGGTGATCGGGGATATTAAAGACGAGGTGACCCACGCTTTTGTCGGCGACATTTCCGATGAGAACGCGCTGAAAGAAGCCGGTGTCCTTGACTGCGACACCGTGATCATCGCCGAAAGCACGAACATGGAAAGCAATATCATCGCGGCGCAGATCTGCAAAAGCCTTGGCGTTCCAACTGTTATTTGTAAAGCCCACAATACCGTCCACGGAAAGATCTTAGCCAAGCTGGGTGTTGACCAGATAATCTTCCCCGAACAAGATACGGCCATCAAGCTGGTCAACAAACTGACAAGCCATGGCGTGCTCGATTATTTTGACCTGGGAGAAAACCTGACCATTATCGGCACAAAAGCCAATGCCGCCTGGGTCGGCAAAGCGTTGTCCGACCTTGACCTTAGAGCCAAATATAACATCACCGTCTTAGCGATTAGGCGGGGGAGCGAAAACCTGGTCATTCCGGCCTGGAGCACGGTCATTGAAAAAGAAGATACCATTGTCCTCTTTGGTAAAGATGAATCACTGAAAAAGCTTAATCTTGATATCACCCATTCGACTTAAATGAGGGTTGAAGCGATCAAGGTTGGCCCAATTGCGACCAATTGCTATTTAGCTTGGGATGAAACAACAAAAGAAGCGCTGATCCTTGATCCGGGTGATGAAGCAAGCAAAATATTAGCGGACATCAAAAAGCTCCAGCTAAAACCAAAATTTATCGTTAGCACCCACGGCCATTTTGACCATATTACGGCCATCCCTGAACTAAAGAAAAAATTAAATATCCCCTATCTTGCTAACCCGGCGGACGATATGATCGTTAAAGCGACAACCGTCTTGTCCGCGGACCAAGAACTTAAAGAGGGAGATGGGTTTGAAGTTGGTAGTTTGAAGTTTGAAGTTCTGGCCACGCCAGGCCACACCCCAGGCGGGATCTGTTTATATTGTGAAAAAGAAAAAATCCTGTTCAGCGGAGATACGCTTTTCCATGGGACTTACGGGCGAGTCGATCTCCCCTATTCTTCAGAAGAAGCGATGCTGGCTTCCCTGAAAAAACTGCTTCAGCTCCCCCCCGAAACCCATGTTTACCCCGGCCACGGCTGGTCGACCACTATCGGTAGCGAGCAAAATATACTATAATAGTATATGCCCAAGATAATTAATATCGCTATAATTGCGCACGTTGACCATGGGAAGACGACTTTAACCGACCATCTCCTGCGCCAAGGCGGGGCGTTTGGCGCTCGCGATGAGATCACCGAACTTGTCATGGATTCGAACGACCTGGAAAAAGAGCGCGGGATCACTATCTTCTCCAAAAATTGTTCCATCCATTACAAAGATTATAAAATTAATATCGTCGATACTCCCGGCCACGCCGACTTTGGTTCCGAAGTTGAACGTGTCTTAAAAATGGTTGACAGCGTCCTCCTCTTGGTCGACGCTAAAGAAGGCCCCATGCCGCAAACAAAATTCGTGTTAGCCAAATCGCTCAGGCTCGGGCTTAAACCGATCGTCGTCCTCAATAAGATCGATAAAAAAGGCCAGCGCGCCCACCAGGTGATGGACGCGGTTTTTGACCTGTTTGTGAAGCTCGAAGCAACCGACGAACAGCTTGATTTTCCCGTCGTCTACACGATCTCGCGTGAAGGGATCGCCAAATATAACCTGGAGGATGAAGGCAAAGACCTGACCCCTCTCTTTGAAACAATTCTAAAGCATGTTAAGCCCTACCCTGACAAGTCGACGGGCCCGCTCCAACTCCAGGTAACTAATTTAGCTTATGACGATTATGTCGGCCGGATCGGGATCGGCCGGGTAACCAGCGGCATCCTAGAAAAAAAAGAGAATGTCGTCGTTTGCAAACGAGATGGGTCGATCGTCCCAGGGAAGATCGTGAAACTCAATATTTTTGAAGGTTTAAAACAGGTAGAGGTAGAAAAGGCCGATTGTGGCGATATTGTCTCCTTTGCCGGAGTAACCGACATTACGATCGGGGAAACAATCTGTACCGCTGATAATCCGAAGCCGATGCCGCTCCTTGAAATTGATGAACCAACCTTAACCATGGAATTTTTGGTCAACAATTCTCCTTTTGCCGGCCGCGAAGGGAAATACATTACCACTCGCCACTTAAAAGAACGGCTGGAAAAAGAATTGCAGACCAATGTCGGGCTCCGTCTTGAATCGCTGGAAAACGCCGACGGTTTTAAAGTTTCCGGCCGTGGCGAGCTCCACCTCTCGATCTTGATCGAGCTGATGCGGCGGGAAAGCTATGAGCTCCAAGTTTCCCAGCCAAAAGTCATTTACAAGACCATCCATGGTGAAAAAATGGAGCCAATAGAACAAGTTTATATCTCTGTCCCCGAAGAATTTGCCGGGGCGGTCATCGAAAAGCTGGGGAAGCGTCGGGGCGAAATGCAGGAAATGAACAATAAGAATGGCACGGTAAATCTGGTTTATCTTGTCCCCACCCGCGGGCTCTTAGGTTTCCGCGCCGAATTCATCATGGATACCAAGGGTGAAGGGATCCTTAATCACGCTTTCTTCCGCTATGAACGGTTTAAGGGTGAAATTTCTAAGCGGCAAAACGGTGTCTTGATTTCCGGCAATACCGGCAAAAGCTCCTCCTACGCCCTCGACAACCTGCAACAAAGGGCCAAATTATTTATCGGGCCGGCCGTTGAAGTTTATGAAGGGATGATCGTTGGGGAAAATTCCCGGGACATGGATATGACCGTTAACCCAACCAAGGAAAAGAAACAAAGCAATGTCCGCTCCTCCGGCGCCGATGAGGCAATAAAATTAACCCCACCGATCAAATTAACGCTCGAGCAATCGCTCGAATTCATTGATGACGACGAACTAGTGGAGATCACCCCCTCAAAAGTCCGCCTCCGCAAAAAGTTCCTGACCGAGAATGAACGGTCACGAAATCAATAACTATTTAGCCTTGACTTCCCAATCGCTTTCATTTAACATGTACTTTATCAAGTGATCGATCAAGGAGGATCAGGCATGAAAAATAATGCTTTTGCAATGTTCGCTTTTCTTTTAGCTTTCGTGGTTTTGTTTACCTATGGTTGCGCCTTGGTTTCTAGTACTACTTATTCTACCGCCACACTGTCCCATTTTTCAGGCTTTGATTTTTTCACTGGGACACAAACAGATGAAGCTGGGAAATCTGACGGCGCGATATGCAATTGGAACCCTGCCGGGGTAACGACTGAAGTGAATGGGACAACATATATTGATGGCTCGATCTATTTATGGTGGAGCGGCGCCTTTTCCACTCTTGGCGGCAATTTCAACCAAAAACACATGGGCGCGGTTGCCTTAAGCACGATCACTACCGTGCCAAGCACCTGGGAGAGTGGATCTGAGATCTGGCCGTTATTAGAAGGACATTCTTACGTGGTTAAATGCACACCCGAAGGTTATGCTAAGATTTATGTCACTAAAATAGATACCCTCGAAGTCGCTGCCGGCACCTGGGAAGCTGATGTGGAATATTACTATACGGCTGGAACAACTTTTAATCAATAGATAAAAAATACTTCGTCATGCGGCACCTTTTATTTTGGATATTCATCTATACTTTTATTTTGGCTTTAGGCCAGATATTGTTAAAGCTGGGGATGAACCGCCTGGCAGGTTTTCCGCTCCAAAACTTTAAGGACGTTTTGCTTTTACTGCCGGCCCTGCTAAAAAATCCCTATCTTCTAATCGGGACCGGACTGCTGGCCGCCTCTTTTTTCCTCTGGCTGGTCATTTTATCCTGGTTTAAATTAAGCCTGGTTTTCCCCTTAACCGCTCTGACCTATCTTTTTGTCGCCCTGCTTTCCTATTTTATGCTTGGTGAAAAATTATTTCTGCAAAATTACGCCGGTATATTTTTTATCGCCCTCGGGATCTTTTTCCTGCTCTTAAAATAATAGGTTTGATCTCCTGCTTATTCTCGCTATCGCAACTTCCTGCGACCAACAAATTAATGGTATAATCATGATATTATGACCGAGTTGTTTTACGGCGAAGTTTTCAGGAAGCTAAAAGAACAGAAGATCAACTATCTTGTCGTAGGCGGTATTGCGGTAGCCCTGCACGGAGCTCCGCGTTTTACTGCTGACGCAGATTTTGCCCTGCAATTAGTTCCGGACAACATTGAAAGGTTCCTGCGGGCGCTTAAGCAGCTCGGTTATGAGCCCAAAGTCCCGGTTAACGCGCAAGACCTTGCCGATCCCAAGAAAAGGGCCGGCTGGATAAAAGACAAAGGGATGACGGTCCTCTCTTTTTGGAACACCAATGACCCCTTGAAACTTATCGATGTTTTCGTCGCTAATCCTATTGATTTCCAGGAAATGGCTAATGAGCAGCTTGTCAAAACGGCCGCCGGGATAGAGATCCCTATACCCTCGCTTCGGCACCTCATCAAGTTGAAGATGATCGCCGGCCGCCCGCAAGACTTGAGGGACATAGAATTGCTGGAGAAATTAAATGGCAAAGACTAAGCACCATAAAAAAACAGTCCTCCCTTCTGCCGAGAGAATTTTGCAATGGTTGGAAGAAGCAAACCAGTTTGCTAGAATGTTTTTATCCCCGGAAAAGCTCCTGAAGTGGGAAAAAGTCAAAAATCAACAGTCCAAGCAACCCTCTTCTTGAGAAGACCAATGCTAATTCTTGCCATCGAAACTTCTTGCGACGAAACCTCCGCGGCCGTAGTCCGCGCTGGGAAAGAAATATTATCCAATGTCATCTCCTCCCAGATCGAATTCCATAAGAAATACGGTGGGATCGTTCCCGAAGTCGCCGCGCGCAAGCACATTGAAGTGATCAGTCCGGTCATTAAAGAAGCGATCGAAACCGCAAAAATAACTTTCCAGGATATCGACGCCGTCGCCGTCACCTACGGACCCGGCTTGGTCGGCTCACTCATCGTCGGCCTCTGCGCCGCCAAAGCCTTGGCCTGGTCTATCGGCAAACCACTCATCGGCGTGAACCACCTCGAAGGCCATATCTATGCGAATTTTTTGGCTCCCAACTCCGAACTCCCAACTCCGAACTTTCCCTTCATTTGCCTTTTAGTCAGCGGCGGGCATACGATGTTAGTTCTCGTCGAAGG
>JBDRLW010000010.1:0-10255 GCA_043812655.1 bacterium
CTTTAGGGGATTTCGAAAAAAAAGGAGGGCGATCGTGATGGCAAAGTTGGATATCAAAGCGTTTGGGTTAGCGGTTGGGTTGGTCTGGGGTGGGGCGATGTTCCTCTTGGGCGTGATCGATATTTTTACCGATTGGGGAGATTCTTTTGGCTTGATCATGAGCACGGTCTATTTCGGCTATTCACCAACGCTGATCGGGAGCATTATTGGCGGCGTCTGGGGTTTTTGCGACGCGGGGGTAGGCGGGGTAACTGTTGCCTGGCTTTATAATAAATTAGCTAAGTAATAATAACCGCGATCTCTGGTGGCAAAATATAATTTATGTAGGGCAACGGCTTGCTTGCCCGCCGAAGGAGGGTCCGTTGCCGTCTATAGCCAACTATCAATTAATCCAAGGTAGTTGTAATCTTGCCATTTTTGAGCTAGACCTTTCCTAACAGGATTATCTAAGATATATTGACCAATAGTTTTTAACGATTCTCTTTTTCTTACGATCCTATCGTGAAATCGTTCTTGCCATATTTTACCGGAGAGCCCAAAACTCCAAGCAATTCTGGTGGTTTTGCTTTTAAAGGCGCCGATGAACCTTGAAATAGAGATTTTTTCTGTTGAAGGAGCTAATAATAAGTGGCAATGGTTTGGCATTAAGCAATAAACATAAAGTTTAAAATTGGCTTTACCCTTTTCAGACAGTAAACAATCGATAATTAGCTGGTTTAGTTTATCGTCAACAAACAAAGCTTCCTTGTTATTAGCGCAGATCGTTATAAGATAAGGCCTGGGTGACGCATAATCAAAGCCCTTTAACCTGATCCTTTTTCGTTCTGATCTTTCTTTTTTGGTTAAACTGTTTGCCATCTTATAAATGATAATATTTATGAGGGCAAGGGACAAGCCCTTGCCCTACAGGCAATATATTTTAAGGATGCTGCATTGCGGAAGTCAAAATAACCTACGACTATTTCGGCAAAGTAAAAATGACCCGGGTTCCCTTGCCGAGCTCGCTTTCAACCCGGACCTTCCCATGATGGACGTTGACCAGCCCTTTGACGATAGCGAGGCCAAGCCCGGTCCCTTTTTCTCCCATGCCGGGAGTGCGGTCGAACTGGATGAATTTTTGGAAGAGTTTTGGCATGTTCTCCTTGGAAATACCGACACCGGAGTCGGCTACCGCGCATTCAACTTCGTTCTCGCGCTCTACAATAGAGACTTCCACAAAGCCGGCTGGGGTGAATTTTAGGGCGTTGGCGACCAGATTGACAAGGATCTGGATCACTTTATCTTTGTCGCCAATAATATTAACAGCTTGGGGAGGGAAATTAACCCGGAGTTCAAGCTGTTTTTCTTCGGCTTGCGGCTTAAGCTCGGCTACGATTTGCGCCGCCGCGGCGGTAAGGTCGAACGGTTCTTTTTTAAGCGCTATTTTTCCCGCTTCGATCCTGGAGATATCAAGGAGCTCCATGATCATCCTCGTTAGGCGGGAGATATTTGCCCTAATGGAAGCAAGCATTTTTTCCTGCTTTTCATTGACGGGGCCTAAGATCTTGTCGGCGATCAAATTGATGCCTTCCTTGATAGTGGTCAGCGGCGTGCGGAGTTCATGGGAAACGGTCGCGATAAAATCAGTCTTGAGACGGTCAAGCTCTTTTAGTCCCTCCAGCGCTTTAGCGAGCTCGACGGCCTTTTGCTTGGCTTCGTCGCGGGCCGTGGTCGTGTCTTCCAGGATCGAGAGCATCCGCTGTTTATTTTTAGTCAATTCGGCAATGGTCTTTTCCCTCTGAAAGGTTAACTCTTGCTCCCGAGTGGTAATGTGGTAGATAAACAGGCTGCCGACAGCGTCCCCATACCGATCTTTGACTATGATCGCCTCTAGGCTGGCCGGGACCTTTTGGCCATCTTTTAGCACTAAAGAGACCTTGGCTAAGCTTATTTTCCCCTGCTTTTCAACGTCGAGGTGAAGCTTGGCGTGCTCTTGCTTATTGTCATGGAATATTTCACAAGCTTTGCCTATGATATTTTCCCTGGCGTATCCCAGCGTACCACAGAAACTATTATTGACCCAGACTATCTTATGGCCAAGGTCAGTAAAAACCACGATATCCGGCATGACACTTAGGACATCTTCAGCCAGGAATGAGGGGGTTACTGTCAACAGGCCATGGCGCACCATCGCGTAAGTAAAGATCAGGACGAAAATAGATGACGCCAGCGGCACCAGGCTCTGGAGATAAAAACCAAAAAGAGGCAGGGTGACGTCTGAAGTAAATCCCAGCAGAAAAACACCGATCATTCCAGCCAAGATAGTAAAACCTTGTTGCTTTTCCCGATAGTTCTTTTTATTTCGATAACCCAGGAAAAGAAAAAACAACGCCGTTAACGCCAGTGCTGCCGAGTATAAAGAGTACTGTAAATAGGCTGGTCCAAACTTGGCAACATGGCCCCAGTGGCTCATTTCGGGGACCAGGTAAAACCAATTCGATCTGAACGACAACAGGCTAAATATTAACGCGGAAACGTAGACCAAAGGAAGAAATAAATATTTTATCCGCGGGGTATCGCTTTCGGAATAGACTACGCTAAAATGGATCATGAAAACTATGAACATCAGCCAAAACAGGTTCGAAAAGTTATTATAGATCAATGAGATAAAAGGGGTGGCGCCTGTGATCGATAAAGCAGTGGCAAGATCAAAGAACGCCACGGCCAGGGCACAAGCAAAAAAGAGACGGTTTAGTAATTGCCGGGGGTTTTTCGACAGCACAAAAAAAGCGCAGATCCCGGCTAAAATGGTATTAATGAACGATATTACGGCAAAAGTGTAATTCATATTTTAGACTACAGACAAAAGACCACGGACCACAGACTACAGACTACAGACATTTAACTTCGCTTTCGACGGCACGGATCAGGCCAAATAACATTTTAGCAAGCTCATCCCGACAACCTGCAAGTTGCCGATGTTTATTTTCGTCCAAGTAATCTAATTTATACCCCAATTGGAGCAAACATTCAACTTCAGCCAGCGATCCTCGCGAAATATAAAGGAACTGCAAGTAATCCCGCTTATGATTGCGGCTGGCGCCTTCGGCAATATTAGTTGGAACAGAGACCGCCGCCCGCCTGAGCTGCGAAGTCAACCCGTATATCTCTTCTTTGGGAAAAGCCTTGGTCACCTTGTATATCTCAATGACCAACTCCGCCGCTAACTGGTATGCTTTGATATTTTTATAATCTCTCATTTCAGGTCTGTGGTCTTCGGTCTTCGGTCTGTAGTCTCCCCTCAAGATCCTTAACGCGTGCCTTCAGCTCAATGATCAGGTCCTCGCGTCCCTCCATTACTTTTGTTATTTTTTCCAGCTCTTTGATTTGTTTGGCCTGGGATTCCTGGATCCGTTTTTGCTCTTCTTCTTGGCGCTTCGTTTTAAAGAATCCTGGGATGTCAAATTTTGTGGCCTGTTTTCTAAATTCAGGGTTCTGGGCTAGATATTCATTAATAAACCCTTCTATTTTGGACGGGTGGGCCATGATGAACCGGCATTTATCATTCCCTTTGGCGATGCAGGTGATCTCGGTGGCGACCAGCTGGATCCCAAAACTTTCTTCGCACCAGCCCGACGAGTAGCCGGAGTTCATGATACAGACGGGGAAGTCGGTCTTTTTGCCCGATCTTTTCCAAGAATCAGATTCAAAAGAATAAGGATGGTCGTAGAGCAAATAGAAATTCTCGTCGGGCGACGGCTTGGATTCGGGGAGGATATCCACGAACGCCCAGCCGGTAAAAGCAAAATGGACCGGACCGGCGGAAAGCTTTTCGATCGGGTCTTTGAGCCCCATTTTAGCGTGGAAGTTCCGGGAGTCCATTTTACCGATGGCGTGGGCCAGGTCAAAAAGAAAGCTGTTGGCAATACCATTGGCTGTTTCTTCTCCAGCTTCCAGGTATTGCTCTTTTACCATTTCAAAAAACTCAACCGACATAGCCGCGGCCCGGACCAGGATATAGCGCTGGCCAAAGACCTCGATCGTTCCCTTGGTCGGGTCTTCTTTTTTCTCTTTGAAGTATTTACTGACATAATCCTGGGCCTTGGCAAAGAGCGGTTCGAACGCCTTCGGGACTTTTACCGTGTTCAGCATTTTGTCCTCCTAATGAAACGGACTATAGCCTATGGTCTTTTCTCCAGCTCTAAAATTGCTTTAGGAATGCCTGCCAGTTAAGGAACTCGATCCCTTCGCTTGTAAAGGGGCGGGGAGTCTGGCAAACACAGATCGACCGGTCAACCCGGTGGTCTTTCTTAAAACTCTTCAAACCTCTGATCTCCGCCGCGGCGGGCTCGGCCGATGATTTTATCTCGACCGCCCAGACCTCTTTGTCCAATTCCAGGATAATATCCACTTCCGCTCCATCGGAGGTCCGGAAGAAACTTAATCTAGCCTCCTTTTCGCGATAGTCAAGGAGACGCTTTAACTCCAGGACAATAAAATGTTCAAAGGCCCTGCCATATGGAGACGTCCCAGCCGTAAGATCCTGGGATAATTCCCCCCGTAACGCTGTTACTACGCCGCGGTCAAAAAAATAAAAGCGCGGGTGCGTTATGATGCGTTTTCGATGCGACCCGGAATAAGGGGAAAATAAAAATCCCAGCAAGGTGTCTTCTAATATCTGGAAATATTCTTTGACCGTTTTCGAATGGATCCCGATCTCCCTGGCGATGCCCTGGTAATTGATGACGTTGCCGTTCTCAAAAGCGGCCAGCTCCAGAAAGCGGGCGAAAGCCGGGATGTTCCTGGTTAGCGCCTCCTGCTGGATCTCTTCTTTTAGGTAGACCTCGGAATAGCTTTTAAGCGACCGGATCTTTTCCGCCTCATTTTGCTGTAAAACAACACTCGGGATCCCTCCAAAACGCAGGGCTTTTTCCAGGGAAAACAAATTGCCGGTCTCTTCGTGGGTTAGGGGATGCAAATTAAGCGTTATCGCCCTTCCCCCCAATAAATTAACTCCCGCCCGCTTCAGTTTCCTGGCGCTTGATCCAGTCAGGATAAATTGTGCTCCGGGTAGCTTTCCCATGAGAAGCTGGACTTCATTTAAAAGATCAGGGCAGCGCTGGATCTCATCGATCACGATCTGGCTAGTGGTTTTATTTAATGCCCCAACTTCCTTGGACAGCAAGGAAACATCTTTCGCGTATCTTAGATATTCCCGCTGGTCTAACAGATTGATAAAAATATCAGGCGACAAGGTGTGCTCGATCAGGTAAGTTTTGCCAACCTGACGGGGACCAAAAAGAAAAAAAGAACGGCTGTATTTTCTAAGATCTAATGATCTTTTTATCATATTCCAATTATACCCGTAAATAACGGAGTGTCAACCATTTATTACGCCTTATTTATGCATTTAATCGATTTTAGGCCAGTGGTCTTTAAAGATATTTTTCTATCTCTTTTTTCAGGGTTTCTTTAAATTCCTTCAATATCAGCTGATGGCTTGCTGGCAGTAAAACCATCAATTCCTTTTTAAAATCTATTTTTTCCATTTTGAGGTTGAGCAATACTTCCTTCAATTTTTGCTTATTGACCATTTTGTTAAGGGCCCGATTTCTAAGCATGAAATAAAGGTCATAATAATCTCTCGGTTTCTTACGGGAGAGAAGGGCCGCCATTTTTCCGGAAACCAGTTCAGCTGGAGGGATCTGCATGATGACAAACGGCGGGGCAAACTCGGATGCGATCGAAACTAATTCGCCTTTCATCGGCTTCCCCTTCCGCAAAGACACCTCGAATTTCATGTCCTCCGACACATCATAAACATCATAATTGATCAAGCCAAGATATCCACCCGTGGTCGGCTTAGCCTCTTTGAAGTAGATATCGATCCCGGCCTTCTCCACTTCCGCCAGGGCGGCAAGGAATAAGTCGTCAATTTCCAGGTTGCGGTGGATCCCTTGCCCGGTAAAATCCAAGTCTTCCGAGAATCGCGGGCTTAAATACGCCAATCGCAAAGCGGTCCCGCCCTTGAATAATAATCTCTCCGATCCGTTGATCCTATAAAGGGCGCCCAAGAATAGGTTTTGGACATATTCCCGCACCACGTTTTCTTTTGTGGTCTGCCAGCGATCAGTAAATTCTTTGAGGTCTTCTGAATTCATCATATATGTTATCCACCAAACTCATCATGCCGGGTCGCTGGAACATTTTAATATATTCCCGTAATCTATTCTTTTTTATGTTCTTCAGGTCCATTCTTTCGTAATGCAGCCCGCGTTTCCCGATATCCACATAATAAAGATAGTCCGCTATCGCTTTTTCCGGCTCCGCCATTAAAATGATCTGATTATCATATTTTATCGGTTTATACCCCGTAAAAGCCCTGGGCTTGATACGGTGATAGCTATAGGAAACCCCGTTGGCAATAAATTCCCTGGTGATACCTGTGGTTGCGCAGGTGACCGCGTAAATCGTTTCCGGAATGATATGATGAAAAGACATGGCGGCATCAAAAGAGATATAAGAAGGCGAGTACAATTTGTTGGCTACCTGAAAAAGCGACGGATAATTGCTTTTCAACGCGTACATGCCCCGTTTTAACTTAACGATTATTCCTTTCTTCTCATACCTCCAGAGCAGCCGGCGAACCGCGTCCTCGGACGTTTTGAGCAATAGTCGAAGTTCACGGGTCGTGAAGATCTTCATTTTCTTTTCTTTGAGAATATTTTGTATATTAATCAATTTCATTATCTTGACCTTTTTGTCCTGTTACTGAAATGATTATAAATAAGGTATTTGCCCTTGTCAAGCTTAACTTGTTTCATTTTTCCACCATTTTTGGTAGTATTTCCAAATGGCCGCGCCAAGTAGCTTTTAGGCCTGTGGCCTTTTCTCCAGCTCCTCGATCTTTTCCTTCAGCTCCAGGATCTTATCCTCGCGGTCCATGGCCGCCTTGTAGAAGATCTCCAGTTCTTCCAGCTTCTTTTTCATTTCTTCATTTGTCTTTTGGCGCTCGGTGATATCGAGTGAAACATTGGCTAAATAAAGGGGTTGGTTGTTGTCAGGGTCGTTGATGGTAAAGGTCATGGCGTCAACAGAGGCCAGTTTGCCGGTCTTAAGATTAATATACTGCAGATTACCTTGCCAAACTTTCCCTTTGAGCAAGGCTGGGAGCAATTCGTTTTTAACCAGTGCCTGCAAATGGCTGGGGATCACCTGCATAATGTTGTACCTTTCAACTTCGGCCGGGTCAATCCCCAGGATTTGACAGCCGGCATCATTTAAAAAGATCATATTACCATCGAGAGTCGCCAGGTTGATAAGCTCCCGGCTGTTTTTGACCACCGTTGCGAGTTTTTTCTCCTCCTCGGCCGCCCGCTTGCGCTCGGTAATGTCGAAAGAGTAGATCCGCAAGTTTCCTTGGCCGGTTGGCGAGATCGTCTGGCTGTAATAATGATCGTCAACCTTTACTTCACGGGAGAAAAATTGCTGGCCCTCTGCCTGGAACCGGCCAAGATAGTCGGTCGATCCTGCCAGGAAAGGATGTTCGGCTTGGCGTTTTTCCAGGTCAGGAAAGGCCTTGGCTGCGGCTGGATTTAAATACAGCAATTTGTTGTTTTTGTCGACTTCAACGACCGGCATCGGGTTCATCTCGGGGAATAACGCCAGGCGTTTGATCTCTTGCTCCGCTTCCTTGCGGTCCGTGATATCATGGAATATCCCCTGCAATCTTTTCTTGCCCTGGAGCCACAATACATTTGCTTTAATTTCCACTTCCCTAATCTTGCCGGTCTTGGTAATAACTTGCGTCTCTATTTTTTCCCCCTCTTTTTCATTAAGGTGCTGCTTGAATGTGGAGGAAACTTCCGTTTTGTTGCCCGTGGGCGGGTGAAGAATGGCTTGAGGCTGTCCAATTAATTCTGACCTGTCTCTGCCAACCAACTTTTCCAATGCCAGGTTGCAATCAATGATCACGCCCGTTTCAGCGTCTGCCAGGCAGAGACCGTCCAGGGCGCTGGAAAATAAAGCTTTATATTGATTTTCGCTCTCCCGCAAGCGGGCTTCCGCCTGAAGGCGGTGGGTAACGTCTTGGCCGATAGAGAGCAAGCCGATGACTTTGCCGTCATTATCCTTGAGGGTTTTGTCGTTCCATTCGATCATAAGCTCTCGGCCGTCTTTTGTTACAATAATGTCAACATTATCCTTGGTCTGGATATTGCTGATCGCTTTTAAAAATAATTCCCGTGTTTTTTTACAGTTGCGTTCGGGCAGGAAATTGGCAAACCAGTCTTTCCCTTTCACTTCTTCCAGGCGATAGCCGGAAAGCTGCTCCATAAAGGGGTTAAAGTTGAGGATATTTCCCTTGGTATCGAGGGTCAAGATAATGACCGGCGCGGTGTTAATGATGTTATCCAGCAGGTCTTTTTCCGATCTGATGGCCTCCTTCTCCTTGGTTATTTCTTCTCCCTGCATTTCCAGCTCGAGCTGGTGGATTTGCAGCTCCTGGAGGGTTTTTTGCTGGTCATTTGCGGATTGCGGCTGCGCTGGTTTTTTCTTTCGGCTGGAATATTTTTTTTCCGCTTCCTGGCGGATCTTGGATTTTTCTTTATCAGCCATTTTTACCTCCTGAACGAAACCTCGTGATATCCGTAAAAGTTATCACCACGCCGTCGATCATGTTATTGTTGGTCCGGTACGGGATTATCCGCATAATATACCATTTGCCGTCATATGATTCCACCTCGATCTCTTTCTTGACCAGGTTTTCCAGGACATCACGCGCGTCGCGCTCCAGGTCCTGGTATTTTAGCGCTTGGACCAGGTCCGCCACTGGCCGGCCGATATCACCGGCGATCAGGCTGATGATCCGGGTCGCCCGCGGGGTATAACGCGTGATCTTTAGCGCATTATCCAAAAAGAGGGTGGCAATGTCGGTCGAGTCGAGCAAGTTCTTCATGTCGCTGCTGGTCAGGTTCAATTCATTATTTTTTGCCTCCAGCTCGGCGTTGACCGTGATCAGCTCTTCGTTGGTCGATTGCATCTCTTCCTTGGAAGTGGTCAGCTCCTCGTTGGTTGACTGCAATTCCTCATTGGTTGACTGCAGCTCTTCGTTGGCCGATTTCAACTCTTCCTGCGTCGTCTCCATCTCCTGCACGGTATTCTGCAGTTTTTCGCGCAGTTCCTTGAGATCGTTTTCCAGTTCGGAGATCCTTTCACCGTGTTTGCGGCCGCGAGGCGGTTTTACTTTCCCTGCCTTGACCGGCTTGGCCGCGGTCTCTTTGAAAACAATGAGCAATAAGCCGGCGACGCTTTCGGGCCGGGAGAGTGGTTTGACGATCAGGTCGATGGCCTGGTATTTGTTCCCCATTTTGATCTTGAGCCCCGGCGTTATGACCGGTTCTTGCCGCGCCAGGGCCCGGCGGATCGCCGCCGAGACCTCGGCCCGCAAGCTTTCGCGGGCCATGGCATAAATATTAAGGTTAGCTTTGCCTAAAGGAAGCTCCAGGTATTGGCCGGTACTGCCGCTGACGTAGAGGATGTCTCCTCCTTCGTTGATCAGGACCGATGGCGGGGCGTATTGGTCGATGAGCAGGCGCTCGGCGATCTCCGTGAGGCCGCTTTCCCCTTGTTTAGCCGGGTTTTGCCTTCCCGCTTTTGGGGCGGAGCCGCGGAAAGCTGTTGGGGAGGGGAGCTCGCCCAGCTCCAGCCGGTTAAAAGGCAGCTGCTTGCGCGCAAAGATCTTTTGTTTATTGCTGACGGCCTTGAACAGGCTGGCCAATCCGCTAAGCGACTCGGATGAGCCGAGGAATAAGAGGCCGTCGGCGTTCAAGGCAAAGTGGAAGAGCCGGACCAATTTCTTTTGCATCTCGTTATTCAGGTAAATTAAGAGGTTGCGGCAGCAGGCCAGGTCTAATTTAGTGAAAGGCGGGTCCATGATCAGGTTTTGCGGCGCGAAGACCATCAGGCCCCGGATCTCCGGCTTGATCTGGTAGCCGCTTTCCGATTCGGTAAAATATTTCCGCAATCGCTCCGGCGTGATATCGGCGATGATGTTCTTTGGGTATTTCCCCTGCCGCGCCCGATCGATCGCGTCCTTATCAATATCGGTCGCATAGATGCTGACCTTGACCGGCTGGACGCCGGGGATCTTTTCCAGGCATTCCCGGATGATGATCGCCAGGGAATAAGCCTCTTCGCCGGAAGAACAGCCCGCTACCCAAGCGCGGAATTCTCTTTGTTTCGGCCAGTGGGCCAGTTTTATTCGCAGTTGTTCCTT
>JBDRLW010000011.1:0-5880 GCA_043812655.1 bacterium
GCGAGGCATGCTCCTAATTTCCCTGACCATGATCATGGTCTTGGTCTCGCTAGTGATCTATACCACCGTTTCTTTCCTCGGCCAGAACATAAAGTTCAATGTCATCCGCTACAACAAACACCAGGCGCTGATGGCCGCCCAAGCGGGACTAATGCAAGCCGCTTACACCGGGCTAAACAGCGGGACTTATACCAGCACCGAAGTCCAGCTTTTAACTAATCAATGGTATAAATATGATTTTATTGGCGGCGGTAGTGTTTTGGGCGCCTCTTCTTATGTTTACGCCAATGCATCCGCCTCTTCCCTAAGCAACGGCAGGGCCCGGTTAAATAACTGGACTATTACAAATACCAGTACCAACACGGCTTATTCAATCAGCCAAATCATGGTCTATTGGTCGCCAAACTCACCGGCCAGGACCCTAAGGTCCATTTATTTAAACGGTTTATCCTCCGCCGATTGGACGGGCATTGCGGCCAGCGGTGCTTTAATCACCCTGCCCACACCGCTAACCGTTCCCGCCGGCACAACTATCACCAATAACCAGCTCCGTTTCAGCAAGAACGTTTCCAGTAATATCATTTACGCGACCTTCTATTTTACCGACGGCAGGATGATGACCCGCCGGCTTTACGGCGCGCAAACAGCGAGCCTCCCCGATGGGGCGCCCGGCTATCCGCCAAATTTACAGGCTTGGTGGAGATTAAACGAGGGTTCTGGCTTAACCGCATCAGATTCTATCGGGACAAATACGGGAACGCGCGCCAATAGCCCGACTTGGGTGACCGGTTTGTTTTCTAATGCCTTGAATTTTAATCCTGCCACAGGGTCTTATGTCAATTGCGGGACAGCCGCGGCGTTGATCCCCGCCCAATTCAGCGTCTCCGCTTGGTTTAAATTAAATTCCCTGCCGGGAGCGAATATTTTCTACGGGGTAATTTCAAAAGGCGATTACGATACCGGCAATGGTTACGAAATTTATATCCGCTCCTCGAATACTGGGACCCAGCCAAATAAAATTTGCTGGGAACTGGGACCCACCCGCTCATATTCCCTGGCCATCCCTCCTATCGGCGACTGGACCCATGTCGTGGGGACTTTTAATGGCTCCCTTATGAATTTTTATGTTAATGGGACCTTTAACGACTCGGTCGCCGCTACGTTAATTACCAATGCTTTGCCTTTCCGGATCGGCCGCCGCTACAGTAACGTCAACAACGGTGAAACTTTTGACGGGATAATAGACGAAGTTGGTTTTTTTAACCGGGCGCTGACCGCCGCTGAAGTGCTGGCAATCTATAATCAGCGGATCAACGCGACGCCCACCCAAATTAAAGTGACCGGCAAATTTATAGACAATGGCAGTAATGTCGCCATGCGGCAGACGATCGTAGCTTCGCTGGAAGTCGCCTCCGGCGTTTTTAAAATTAAAAGATATGATGAAGTAGCGAGCCATTTAACGCCATGAAAAATAGAAATGGGTTCACTTTAATAGAGACCATTATGTCAATCGTTATTTTGGGGATAATTATAATTCCGATCGCGGCCGGCTATATGCAGATCGTTACCGCACTAAGCCGGAGCAGTGACCTGGCCAAAGCGGTCAATATTTCAAAACTCGAATTTTCAATCGTTAACAATATTGACTATAGTGACGCAGCACTCGCCAATGGCTATAATACCTTGACCAGCAATTATCAAAATACCGGTTATGACTTAAGGCGGCAGGTCAGCTACGAAGCGGGGAGCGATGTTTCCACCCAAAGCTTAAAAGGGATCACGGTCACGATCTACAGGCCGGGCAGTTCAACCTCGATCATTTCGACCAAAACCATGAGGGCAAAAAATGTCATTTACGAGCCATAAGGGCTTCACTTTGATCGAACTGGTCATGGTCATCGTTCTGGTCGGCATCCTCGGCACGGTCGGCTCCGCCCTCCTCGCCCCGATCGTTAATCTCTATTTTTTTACGCCCAACCAGACCAGGATCGAAAGCATCGCTAATCTTATTAACGATCGGATCATTGAAGGGGACGCTGGCGCCAAGGGCTTGCGGATCATAAAAAGCATCTCGGCGGCGACTGACACCTCGATCACTTATACTGATGTTGACCTGAAAAGCGTCACGCTCTCGTGGAACAGTGTGACCGGTAAATTTTCTAGGACAACCCCAGCCGGCACGGAAATTTTACCTAAAGAATATCCGAATAATGATATTGTGGTCAACGGCCAAACCGCGGGAATAATTTTTAAATATTATACGAGTGCTGAAGCTTTAATTTCAACGCCGGTCGCCGCCCCTTCGACCATCGGCCGGGTCCAATTAAACCTCGTCGCCACGACCGGCACCGGCATCATCAGCAGTTACGGCACCAAATTCCTCATCAATTCTGGCGTCCACATTAAGCAGTTTTAACCACCCCTCTCCCTCTGGAGGGTGTCCAACAACTAGGGATAAAGTAACCTGCGACTGAACGTCGCGGTTACTTTATGATACGATCTTAGTAGAGGTGATCAAATAATGAAGTTTAAGGAATATAGTCAAGGGCAACAGTGGTTGATCCCACCAAATATTGAAGATGAGATACCAAAGGGCGACATTTGCCGCGTAATTGATGAGGCGGTGGAATCAATTAATTTGAATTGCATCGAGAGCAAATTCAAGGAAGAAGGCAACCCTGCTTACCATCCCAAAATGATGCTAAAAGTTATCCTCTACAGCTATGCCAAGGGGATATACAGTGCTAGAAAGATCTCTCAGGAACTAGAAAGCAATATCTTCTACTGGTACTTAAGCGGCCGGCAAAAACCTGATTTCAGGACGACCTGTCTTTTTCGTACTAGGCATGCTAATGAGTTGAAAGAGGTTTTTCGGGAAGTAGTGAGGCTTTGCCTTAAGCTGGGAGTTGCTAAATTGCTGACCGTGGCTATTGATGGGACAAAGATCAAGGCCAATGCGGGCAAGGACAAATTGCGCAGTCGGGAATGGATCGAGGCAAGATTGAAAGAAGAAAATGAAGCGATCGATAAAGCACTGGAAAAAGCCAGTTTAACCGATGAAGAAGAAGACCGCTTGTATGGAACAGACAAAAGAGGCGATGAATTACCGGAGGAATTAAGAGATCCGGTCAAAAGACGGGAAAAACTGCGTCAGATCAAAGAGGAAATGGACAGGGAAAACAAACAAATAATTAATGAAACCGACCGTGATGCCAGGCTAATGAGAACGCATGATAGTTTTCAGTTGGGCTACAATTGCCAGGCGATTGCTGATGGAGAGAGCCAAGTAATCCTGGTGGCTAATGTTTGCACAGAAGGACATGACCAACACCAGCTGAAAGGGAATATGGAAGAATTAAAAAGAGTATGCGGGGACAAACCCCAAACATTGCTGGCCGATGCCGGCTACTTTTGCGGTGATAACCTCCAATACCTGAAGGCAGAAAATCTTTACGGATTAATCCCCAACCGGTCTACTCGTCAGATCAACCTGGAAGCTGGCACCAGCCTACCTGATCGATCGCGCTTTAAAAAAGATCAATTTCAATATATTTTAGAAAAAGATGTGTATCGCTGTCCTGAAGGTAACGAACTGATCAGGACGGGCCTAGCTGGTGAACTGTTCTTCAGAAAAAGCGGAGCAACAGCCAGAGCGGTACGTTATCAATGTCAGAATTGTTTGGACTGTAAATTTATGATGACCTGTTGTCGGGGTAAAGGGCAACGTAGCATTAGAAGATATGATGATGAAGCGCTTCGACAAGAAATGATTTGCCGTGTTAAAAGCAAGGAAGGAGCCGTGCTCTATCGGCAACGGTTTAAGACTTCAGAGCCGATTTTCGGCAATATCAAACACAATCTGGGTTTTAGAAAGTTTAGTTTGAGGGGACTGATAAAAACTCGAGGCGAATTTTTTCTGATAACTATGGTTCACAACCTGTTAAAGATTCAAAAGCATCAAAAAGGAAAGCAAGAATGGTTAACAAGCCTCAAATTAAGCCCTCAAATGGCATGAGAAAGACCCTGTCTATGAAACCGCGACGTTCAGTCGCAGGTTTCATGCAGTTGTTGGACACCCTCCAGGGGGAGAGGGGCACGGGGTGAGGGCTGTAGACAAAAAAAAGGGCAACGGGTAAACCGTTGCCCTACATTTCTTAGCTAAGAAATACTTTGGCTACATACTCGTCCGCGCAGCGTCATTGGACTCAACTGTCCCGGTTGCCGAGTAATAAACCCACCCGCCAACCCCATCATAGGCTGTAACCACCGTATTAGCCGCTGGCGACAATTGGTTGGTCGGCACAACCCCATCTTGGAAAAGCGTCCCGGTAATGCTGGCCGGATAGGCCGGAGTCCCGGCAACTGCCGATTGGGCATAGGAGATCGCGACCGCCGCCCTGATCGAGCCGATGGCCCCTTTAGAAGCCGCGAGTTTCGCGCTGGATGAAAGATCAACATATTTAGGAATGGCGATCGCCGCCAAGATCCCGAGTATTGCGATCACCATCACTAGCTCAATTAATGTAAAACCTTTTTTCATTTATTCTCACCCCCTTAAAGTAACGTTCCAGAGTATAGCAAACGTTTATTTAACTGTAAAGCGACATTAAATTCCACATCGGCAGGAAGATCCCCAGCGCGAGGAGCAAGACCATCAGCGCCAAGACCAGGACCAAAAGCGGCTCGATCAAGCTCATGAGGTTGGAAACGGTATACTCGGTCTCTTCGTCAAAATAGTCGGCCGCCTTGACCAACATGTCGCCCAGCGTCCCCGATCTTTCGCCGACCGCCACCATATGGTAAGCGGTTGATGGAAATAACTTATAATTCTTCATAGCAGAAGACATCGATCCGCCAGACATGATCTGGTCCCTTATTTCCAAGATCGTTTTGCCGATCATTGAATTATCGGCTGTGCCAGCGGTCACTTCCAAACTATAGATAAGAGGGATACCGGAACTGATCATCGATGAAAGCATCCTAAAGAACCGGGAGAGGGAAATTTTAACGATAACAGCCCCTAGGCCTGGCAAATTAAGCAATAATTTATCCCATTTCATCCGGCCGGCCGGCTGGCGGACCAACATTTTGAAAACGGCATAAGCCAGGATAAAACCGCCGATCAAAAGATACCAATAATGGGTAAAAATAAAATTAAGGCCTAAAAGTATCCTGGTCGGCAGCGGCAACTGGGTTTTGAACGACGCGAAAGTCGCGTTGAACTTAGGGATAATGAACGCGACCGTAAAAATAAAAGCCAGGCCAAGCGATGTGATGACCATGGTCGGATAGCGAAGGGCCGATTTTATCTTTTGCTCGAGGACCCCTTCTTTTTCAAGGTAAATTGAGATCCGCCCCAATACATCGCCCAGCACGCCGCCCCGCTCCCCCGCCTCAACCATTGTCACTATCAGCTTAGAAAAAACCAACGGGTGCATAGCCAGGGCTTGCGAAAAAGTACTGCCAGCTTCAACATCGAGGATCAGCGCTTTAACGATATTTTTTAGGTTGCCGCTCGAAACCTGGTTTTCCAAAGCGATCAGCGATTCATAAAGGGGGACGCCGGCCGAAAAGATCGACGAGAGCTGGCGAAAAAATACCGAGAGGTCGCGCGACTTGACCTTAGAGAATTCGGCTAAAAGATCGTTAAGGTTCAAGATCATCCCCTTATCTTCGATCTTGACCGGGGTAAACCCCCGAGAGGCCAGCAGCCTGTCGGCCTCTTCAGCGTTCATGGCCTCGATCTCGCCGTCGATCAGCTCACCCGTCTCTTTTCTGGCTTTGTATATAAACCTACTCAAGCTCTGTTACCCTTAAGACCTCATCCAGCGTGGTCTCGCCGCTTTTAACTTTATCCAGCCCATCTTCAAACAAAGACCT
>JBDRLW010000012.1:0-36841 GCA_043812655.1 bacterium
GATTTTTATAACCGGGTTGATACCAGGACGGTTAATAAAAAAGTTGTAGAAAGCCTGATCAAAGCTGGGGCGTTTGATTCTTTTGCCCAGGGAAGGGCTTTTCTCCTTTCTAATGTTGAGCGGATGATCAGTCGGATGAACTCTCTCCAAAAAGAACGGGCAAATGGGCAGGAGAGTCTTTTTGGGGAAATGAAAATGACGAATGACGAATTACGAATGACGAATGAAGGTGTTATTGATTTTACGCCAGAGCAATTGCTAAGGATGGAAAAGGAACTGCTTGGGCTCTATATTTCATCGCATCCGTTAGAACGAGTCAAAGAATCGCTCGACGCGCAAACCTCTATTAATTTAATTGATATTCCGGAAATGAATGAAAATGAACAGGTTAAGGCCGGTGGGATTCTCTCTGATTGCAAGAGGATCGTCACAAAGAAGGGTGACGCGATGATGTCGGCAAACCTTGAGGATTTGACTGGCACAACCTCGATCATTGTTTTTCCCAAAGCTTATGAAAAATGTTCGGCTTTTTTAAATAATGATGATATGGTGATTGTTAAAGGCAGGTTAAGCCGCGATTTTCGGACAGAAGAATTAAAAATTACAGTTGAAGAAGTAGAACCATTAATTGAACTGGAAAAGGTCCGCTCACTTAAGGTAGAATTGATAGACATCAGCGATCACGCGGTTTTAGCCAAGATGAAGGAAGTTTTAGCTCTGTTTCGGGGAAATGATCCGGTGGTGATCAGGATGGATGGCAGAAGTGTCGCTCTAGGCAAAAATAATTGGGTCGAGATCAATCCTGATTTGATCGAACAACTCGAAACCCTTTTAGGTCGCGGCGCGGTTAATGTGGAATTCAAAGTTCAAAAGAAAGTGGAGGTATTAGCAGGTGGAAATTAAATTTGATGCGAATGGTCTGGTTCCGGTTATTGCCCAAGATTATAAGGATGGAGCGGTTTTAATGCTGGCGTATATGAATAAAGAGTCGCTGCAGATGACGCTAGACACTAAGGAAATGGTCTACTGGTCGCGGTCCCGAAAAACTCTTTGGCACAAAGGTGACACGTCCGGCCACATCCAAAAAGTGAAAGAGCTCTATTATGATTGCGACGCCGATGCGATCTTAGCCAAGATCGAACAGGTTGGCGACTGCGCTTGCCATACTGGCAATCGGAGTTGTTTTTTTAATAAGGTGGATTAAGGGCACCTATCTCCCCGACCAACAACGTCAATTTATACTGTTATACCCTACAATTAATTGTGGGGTATAACAAAACACACTTGCTTACCATCCCCAAACAAAAAGCCCCTTTACCAAATTAATGATAAAGGAGCTAAATGTTTTCCTGAAAAATAGTTATTTTTTTGGATTATATTTTGCAGGATTTTGAACGTCTCGATAAAACATTTCATCTCTTCCTGATGCAGTAACGCCAGTATATCTTGTCCCATTCTCAATTACTGGTGAATGTTCTTCATCAATAGTATCTACGCCGTTGGGAATAAGTCCAATTTTGCCAGTCTGAAGACCTAATGCTGCCCTAGTCGGCAATGCTAGATCGGTTGTAGCCATATACTTCAATGACTTGAAAGGACCAATTTCCCAAGCTTCTTTATTTAAAGGCCTTAAAACATTTTTCTGTGCATTAACTTGATGCAATACTGTGTGAGTCTTTGCTTTAATAGCAGAGGCAACCCGTTGATAAGCATGAACGATAACTTTTGAAACATTCATTTTATTTTCCTCCAAATTTATTTTTGATCCAGAAATCTGAAACCGTTTGGATTTTGTAAATCTCTTATCCCACCTCCATGTTAAAATTAATAAACATCAACCTTTACACATATATATCGTCTGATTATTGTAGAAATTTCACTTTTTTTAGTATAAAATGTATCTCTCACCTGCTAACGCTAGAGAGAAAAAACCTCGCATATTACCCTCTCCCTCTGGGAGAGGGGGAAATGTTAAGCTTGGCTGGGTGAGGGCATTATGAACGACAAAACCGTTATTAAAATGACAAATGAATAGAGGGAAACAAATGCCAAATAAAAACGACCAACATATCGCCATTTTTCGCGGCAAAGAGATAAGAAAGGCCATTCATAATAATGAATGGTGGTTTTCGATTGTGGATATAATTGAAGTATTGACAGGAAGCGACCGGCCCAGAAAATACTGGAATGACTTGAAAAAAAAGCTTGAAAAAGAGGGTTATTCCGAAGTGTCCGAAAAAATCGGACAGTTGAAAATACCTGCTCCTGATGGGAAAATGCGGGAAACTGATTGCGCTAATACCGAAACCTTGTTTCGAATTATCCAAACTATCCCCTCGCCAAAAGCGGAGCTTTTTAAGCGCTGGTTGGCTAAAGTCGGCTATGAAAGAATACAGGAGATCGAAGACCCAGAGCTGGCAACAAAAAGAACCAGGGCTCTTTATAAAGCTAAAGGTTATCCTGATGATTGGATCGAAAAACGGATGCGCGGGATTGCCATTAGGGAAGAATTGACCGATGAATGGAAAAATCGTGGGGCAGAGAATGAACGGGATTTCGCCATCTTGACAGCAGAAATATCCGAAGCGACTTTTGGACTAAAACCGAATGAATATAAGAAATTAAAAGGACTGAAACGCGAAAACCTGCGCGATCATATGAATGATTTTGAATTGATCTTTTCCATGCTGGGAGAGCGGTCAACGACGGAAATTCATCGCAACGAAAACTCAAATGGCATTAAGAAGTTAAAAAAAGACGCCGAAGTGGGAGGCCGGATCGCCGGCAACGCCAGACAAGAGCTCGAGAAAAAATTAGGCCGATCAGTTGTTTCTAGAGAAAATTATTTGCAAAATATGCAACAGTTAAAAATAAAGAGCGTAAGAAATGACTGATAATATATTTGAACAAATTAAAAAGGTCAATGAATACAAGAAAGAGTACTGGAGCGCCCGTGAGCTCATGGCACCTCTTGGATATGTTAGATGGGAGAACTTTGAAGTAGCGATAGCGCGAGCGAAAGAGTCTTGCGGTAACAGCAAACAAAACATAGAAGACCATTTTCGTGATGTCACGAAAATGGTCCAAATCGGCTCAGGGACAGTGCGACCAATTGATGATTATAATCTTTCCCGCTACGCTTGCTACCTGATCGCCCAAAATGGCGATCCCAAAAAAGAAGAGATTGCCCTGGCACAGACTTATTTTGTCATCCAAACAAGACGACAGGAAGTCCATGAATTGCAGATTGAGAACGGCAAGCGCATTTATCTGCGCAGCGAGATGAAGGAGCACAATAAGAACCTCGCCAAGGCTGCCAAGGAAGCGGGGGTCATCAATTACGCTAATTTTCAGGATTATGGCTACATGGGGCTTTATGGTGGGTTGCGCCAAAAAAATATTCATGCCAGGAAAAGGTTAAAAAAGACCCAGGCGATACTTGATCATATGGGAAGCGAAGAGTTGGCAGCCAATCTTTTCCGTGCTACACAGGCAGAGGCCAAATTAAAAAGGGAAAATATCTTTGGGCAGGAAAAAGCGAACAAAGCTCATCATGAAGTTGGCAAAAAGGTTCGCCAAACGATCAAAGAACTGGGCGGCACCATGCCGGAACATCTGCCAACCCAGGAAAACATCAAAGAATCAAAAAAACGACTAAAGAAAATGACTAAGAACTCCTTGCCCAAAGAAATCTAACATGGACAAAATCATCATTAAAGGCGCCAGGGAACATAATCTTAAGAACGTTAATCTTGAGATCCCGCGGAACAAGTTTGTTGTATTTACCGGGCTTTCGGGTTCTGGAAAATCGTCACTGGCGTTTGACACGCTCTACGCCGAAGGGCAGAGGCGGTATGTTGAATCACTTTCGGCTTATGCCAGGCAATTCCTGGAGCAGATGCAAAAGCCGGATGTCGATTCAATCGAAGGCTTATCCCCAGCAATTTCGATCGACCAGAAATCGCCGCCTAGGAACCCACGATCTACGGTTGGAACGGTAACTGAAATATACGACTATTTAAGGCTTCTCTTTG
This sequence comes from bacterium, assembly GCA_043812655.1. Lineage (GTDB taxonomy): Bacteria > Margulisbacteria > WOR-1 > O2-12-FULL-45-9 > XYB2-FULL-48-7 > JBDRLW01. The sequence continues at coordinate 4,035 of JBDRLW010000012.1, forward strand.
CCAATATTGGCATTCCACACTGCCCAAAATGCGGACGGAAGATCGAGAAACAGACCGTCCCGCAAATCGTTGACCAGATCATGTGGGAGATCAAAGATAAACCAATTGTTGTTATGGCCCCGGCGATCAGAGGGAAAAAGGGTGAATATAAATCGCTCTTTGAAGATATCGCCAAAGATGGGTTTGTCCGGGTTAGAGTCGATAAAAAGATCTATGAGATCAGCGAAGTTCCAGTCCTTAATAAAAAGATCAAGCATGACATTGATATTGTCATCGACCGGCTAACAACCAGTGCCAGCAACCGAAAAAGATTGTCTGAATCAGTCGAAACAGCACTCCGCTATGGCAATGGTTTATTGATCGTTCTTCATGGTAACAAGGAAGAGAATTATTCCGAGAAGTTTGCCTGTCCCAACTGCAATATTTCCCTTGATGAAATAACCCCACGGATTTTCTCGTTCAACAGCCCTTACGGCGCCTGTCCCAAATGCAATGGGTTAGGGGATCGGTTGGAATTTGATCCTGACCTAATTATTCCAGATAAGAATTTAACGCTGGCTGAAGGGGCGGTTGCCCCTTGGGGTGAAGCGGCCAGTTATTACCTGCAAAAGGCTGATTCCGTCGGCAAAGTTTTTGGTTTTGATCTTAATACACCAATTAAGAAATTTAATAAGGAACAAATAAACGTCCTTCTTTACGGGACCGATAAACCGATCAAATTTCAAGTTGTGATGTCAAAAGGTTACTGGGAGCATGAAGGGAAGTTTGAAGGCGTTCTCACCAACTTGCGCCGCCGCTATCTCGAAACCAAATCAGAAAATATCCGTTATTACTTACACCGCTATATGAGTGAAATTACTTGTCAGGCTTGCCATGGCGAGCGTCTACGGCCGGAAAGCTTAGCGGTTAAAGTTGCCGACCAATCGATCTCTGAAGTTACCGCTTTATCGATCAAAAAAACGACTAGCTTCCTAGACGATCTAAAATTAACTGACAGGGAACTGCTAATTGCCAAGCAGATCATTAAAGAAATTAAGTCGCGATTAAAATTCCTCTCTGATGTTGGTTTAGATTATCTCTCGCTCGATCGCCATTCTTCAACTCTGTCGGGTGGCGAAGCTCAAAGGACTAGGCTGGCCACCCAAGTCGGTTCTGGGTTGGTCGGCGTCCTTTATATTTTAGATGAACCGTCGATCGGCCTTCACCAACGCGACAACGGTCGCTTAATTAATACCCTTCATCGTCTCCGTGATCTGGGCAACACCATTGTAGTAGTGGAACATGATGAAGAAACAATGAGGCTGGCTGATCATCTGGTTGATATTGGCCCAGGAGCAGGGGTGCATGGCGGAAAAATCGTCGCCACCGGTTCAGTCGCTGATCTGGAGAAAGAAGAAGGATCGATCACCGGCCAATATCTTTCCGGCAAAGCTAAGATCGTTGTTCCTAATGAGAGAAAAGCCGGCAATGACAAGTTCATTACGATTAAAGGCGCTAAACATCACAACCTGAAAAATATTACGGTCAATTTTCCGCTTGGCGTTTTCACCTGCATCACCGGCGTCTCTGGCTCCGGCAAAAGCTCGCTCATCAATGATATTTTATACAAAGCTTTGGCTAAAAAGTTTTACCGCTCGCTGGAAAAACCGGGTGAGCATCACGAAATTACCGGGATCGAAAATATTGATAAAGTTATTATTATCGACCAGACGGCGATCGGCCGGACACCGAGGTCTAATCCCGCTACTTATACCGGAGTCTTTAACCATATCCGCGATCTCTTTACGATGACCCAAGAGTCGAGGATGCGCGGTTATCAACCTGGACGGTTCTCTTTTAACGTTAAAGGCGGCCGGTGTGAAGCTTGCCATGGCGATGGGCTCGTCAAGATCGAAATGCATTTTCTACCCGACGTTTACGTCCCTTGCGATGTTTGCAAGGGAAAGCGTTATAATCGGGAAACCCTCGAAGTCCATTATAAAGGGAAAAGCATTTATGATGTTCTCGACATGACGGTTGAGGAAGCGATTAGCTTATTTGAAAACATTCCCCAGATCAGCAAGAAGCTGCAAACCTTGCACGATGTCGGTCTAGATTATGTTAAGCTCGGCCAGGCAGCTACGACTTTATCCGGCGGTGAAGCCCAGAGAATTAAACTGGCGACTGAACTGGCCTCTAGATCGACCGGCAAAACCTTATATCTCCTCGATGAACCAACGACCGGCCTTCATTTTGCCGACATCAAAAAGCTGCTTGAAGTTTTACATCGGCTGGTTTCCACCGGCAATTCGGTTTTTGTCATTGAACACAATCTCGACGTCATTAAAACCGCCGATCATATCATTGATCTTGGCCCGGAGGGTGGGGATGAGGGGGGACAAGTGATCGCCCAAGGGACGCCCGAAGAAGTTGCCAAGGAACCCAAAAGCTACACCGGCAAGTACCTTAAAAAAGTGTTAAAATAGATATATGGCTGAAAACAGAGTACCCCCGCAAAATTTGGCCGCCGAACAATCGGTGATCGGCTCGATGTTGCTTGATAAGAACGCCGCCATGCGGGCGTTTGAGGTTTTGGCGCCAGATAGTTTCTACCGCGATGCCCACCGTTTTATTTATGAAGCGATCGTCGAGCTATTTGAGCGGGGTGAACCAGTCGACCTGGTCACGGTAACTGAAGTATTGCGCAAAGCTGGAAAATTAGACTCCGTTGGCGGCTCGATCTACATTGCCGACCTGCTTAATTCTGTCCCGACCTCCGCTAACGTTGATTATTACGCCAAGATCGTCGAAGAAAAGGCAATTTTGCGGCGGTTAATTGAATCGGGAACAAGAATTGTTTCCGATGCTTTCAGCGAACCGGAAGACGTCAATCTGATCCTCGACCAGGCAGAAAAATCGATCTTTGAGATCGCCTTAAAAAGGACAAGAGAAGGGTTCCACCGGATCGATTCGGTCATTAAAAACGTTTTGGATAAGATCGATTCTTTATACGGAAAAAAAGACGCGATCACCGGCACGCCAACCGGTTTCCCTGATCTTGACCAATTGACCGCCGGTTTCCAGCCATCGGATCTAATTATCATTGCCGCCCGGCCTTCGGTCGGTAAAACCGCTTTCGCCCTTAACATCGCCCAGGAAGTCGCGATCAAACATAAGATCCCGGTCGCCATCTTCTCGCTGGAAATGAGCAAAGAGTCGCTGGCCCAAAGAATGCTCTGCTCCGAAGCCGAAGTAAACGCCCAACAATTAAAAACCGCAACGCTCTCTGATACCGGCTGGAAAAAATTAACCCGTGCCCTTGGCCGCTTATCAGAAGCACAATTATATATTGATGACGCGGCGTCAGTTACGGCCCTTGAGATCAGGGCCAAAGCCAGGCGTTTAAAATTAGAAAAGGGCTTGGGCCTGATCATTGTCGATTATCTCCAGCTCATGCGCGGCAAGGCCCATTCGGAAAACCGGGTGCAGGAAATTTCCGATATTGCCCGGTCGCTTAAAACCTTGGCCAGGGAGCTTGAAGTCCCAGTGATCGCGCTGTCCCAGCTTTCGCGCGCGGTCGAACAGCGGCCAGACCGGATCCCCCGGCTATCAGACCTCCGGGAATCAGGCGAAATTGAGCAGACAGCTGATCTCGTCATGTTCATCCACCGGGAAGATTATTATAATCCCCAGACCGAGAGGGGGAACATTGCCGAGATCATTATTGCCAAGCAGAGGAACGGGCCAATCGGCACCATTGAACTCGTCTTCCGCAAAGAACTGGCTAAATTCAGCAGTAAAGAAACCAGATATGAAGAAATCACCGCTTAGCTGTTTCTTTTTATTACTTTTAATTATTCCTTCATTTGTAATTTGTCATTTGTCATTTGTCATTTGCCCTGCTTATGCGCAGTTAAAAGACCTGGCGATCAGCGCCGACAAAGTTACCGTTGAGAAACACAAACAGCAGATCGAAGCGACCGGGTCGGTCGAAGTAACTTATAAAAAACTCCGCCTGACTGGAGAACACCTTATTTACAATTCGTCTTCCGAAGTATTGAACCTTGACCGCGGCTTCTCCTGTTTTTATGAAGGGACAACGATCGAGGGTAAAGTTATAGATTTTTACCTGGAAAATAATAGCGGCACAGCCAAAGAGGTTTCTTTTCTCTATGAAGGGGTAGAGCTTTACGGCAAAAAACTGACATTTAACAAAGAAGAATTTTCCTTAACCAATGCGCACTTCTCAACCTGTAACCTTCGGGAACCCCATTATCATGTCAGCGCGGCTAACCTCAACCTTTATCCCAAGTCGGGCTGGCTGGTCGCTTATTGGGGGCTTTTTTGGCTGGGAAACCTGCCGATAGTCCCAATGCCAACTTATATTTATGATTTCCGGGCGGCCGAAAGGAATACCAAAAATTTACCGCCATTTCCGGAGATCGGCTCAAATGATGAGGATGGCAGTTATATCATTGAAAGCTTAGCCTGGCATTTGCGCCGGGAGCTTTCCGGCTCTTACAGTTTAGGCTACGCCGCGAATAAAAACTTGCTCCTTGGGCTTAACGGCAACTATATAATTAATGATAGCAACGCTGGGAACTTACGTCTTAATTGGAATCAAGTTAACCGCTTCTATGGGGGGATAACCCACGTCTATTCTTTTGGCCGCGAGATCACCCCGTTTTTCCGCCAGTACCAGCTTGAAGCAACGCTCTCTTCAAAAGAAAGGATCAATTACCAACGGGTCAGTTTTCTGCCTAACTTGCGCCTGCGCGAACATGGGGGAGAAATTGCGGAATTTTTGTATGATTATGAACTTATTGCCGGCCGGGTCGCGGAAGAAGGGAATACCGAGTTAAACCGGGGGGGAGTGCAGGGAAAAGTCTACCAAAGCTATTACGACCAAACCTTTGGGGTTTTAACTCCTTCGCTCAATATGGACGCGCTCTTTTATTCTAATAACACTAAATGGATAAAACCTTCATTTGGCTTTGATGTTGCCAAACAGCTGTCTAGTGACCTGCTTCTGGGCATAGGCTACCAGCATTATTTTTTCTTTAGGGGCCAAAGCCCGTTCAATTACGAAATGTATCGCTTTAAACCGGCCGACCGCTTGACCGGCGCCTTAAATTTCAAGCTGGGAGAAACAGCCGCTAAAATTTACAGTTCCTATTATCTTGATAATTGGACAGCCGAAGATATTGATTACACTTTATTTTTCCGCCTCCACTGTTATAATCTAGAAGCGACCTATCGCTCAATGAGGAACGAATTCCAAGTCGGCGTCAGTTTAGCGGGGAATTAAAATGCTCATTACTTTTGAAGGGCCGGAGGGCTGCGGTAAATCAACCCAGTCTAAAATATTAAAAACCTTTCTGGAAGGGAAGGGAAAAAAAGTTTTATTGACCCAGGAGCCGGGCGGGACCCCGTTGGGCAAAGAGCTCCGTAAAATGCTCCTGCAACCGGACAATGTACTAGATAATACGACCGAAATTTATCTTTTTGCCGCTGACCGGTCGGAGCACGTCAGTAAAATCATTTTGCCGGCTTTAGCCGAAGGGCAGATAGTTATTTGTGATCGATATATCGATTCCACGATAGCTTATCAGATCGGAGGCCGAGGTTTGCCGGAAGACCTGGTCCGCTATGTGAACATGATCTCCTCCAAAGGTTTGCTGCCCGACCTCACGATCCTGCTCGACGTCTCTCCGGAGATCGGGTTAAAACGAGCGGCCGGCAAAGGGGCCGCCGACCGGTTCGAGGGTGAAAAGATCGCTTTCCACCAAAAAGTCCGGGCTAAATACTTGGAAATTGCCAAGGAAAACAAAGCCAGGATCAAGGTCATTAATACCGATGCGGCTTCGATCGAAGAAGTCCAGAACAAGATCAGGAGTTATTTAAATGAAAAGTAGGGAGATCAGGGAAAAATATTTAAACTTTTTTGCGGGCAAAGGGCACACCATCTTGCCAGGATCTTCGCTCGTTCCCAGCGATCCCACCGTCTTGTTAACGCTGGCCGGGATGCTCCAATTCAAGCCGATATTCTTGGGCCAAGAAAGGCCAAAACACCGCCGGGCCACGACCGTCCAAAAATGCATCCGGATGATCGACGTTGAACAGGTCGGCCAGACCAAGCGGCACCACACTTTTTTTGAGATGCTCGGCAACTTTTCTTTTGGCGATTATTTTAAAAGCGAAGCGATCCAATTTGCCTGGGAACTTTTAACCAAGGAATTTAATATCCCGGTGACAAAACTTAAGATCGCCATTTACGAAAAAGATGACGAAGCCTTTGAGCTCTGGAATAAAGCGATCGGCCTGCCCAAAGAGATCATTTACCGTTTGGGCGAAGATAACAATTTCTGGTCGGCGGGACCGACCGGCCCCTGCGGCCCTTGCTCCGAGATCTATTACGATCTGGGGCCAGAGCACGGTTGCGGCAAACCAGATTGCGCTCCCGGCTGCGATTGCGACCGCTTCCTGGAGATCTGGAACCTGGTCTTTATCCAATATGACCGGAATGAAAAGGGCGAATTGATCCCGTTAAAACAAAAAGGGATCGATACCGGGATGGGGCTTGAACGGATCACCGCGGTCCTGCAAGGAGTAAGCGATAATTTTGAGACCGACATTTTCACGCCGTTATTAAACGAAGTCGGGGCTTTAGCCAAAAACCATGATATGACCGCGGCCAAGATCATTGCCGACCATTCGCGGGCGATCACCCACTTAATTGCCGATGGCGTTTCCCCTTCTAACGGGGGAAGGGGCTATGTCCTTAGGCGCTTGATCCGGCGAGCCGTCTCCTTTGGGAAAAAACTGGGTATTGATAAACCTTTTATCCATAACTTAGCCCACAAGGTCGTCGAAATGATGGGGGAAGCTTATCCAAACCTCAAAGAAAAGGAAACGCAGATCTCCGCGGTAATCCTGGAAGAAGAGCAGAACTTTTTTGCCACTTTAGAACAAGGGCTGAAATGGTTTGGGGAGATCGTAGGAAAAGGGACAAAAACCATCTCGGGAGAAGACGCCTTCAAGCTCCACGACACTTACGGTTTTCCGCTCGATCTAACTGTTGAGCTAGCGGGAGAAAAGGGGCTGGAAGTCGACAAAGCCGGTTTTGAAAAAGCGATGGCCGGACAAAAAGAGCGGGCCAGAAGATCGGGTTTGGCCGCTGAAAAAAAGAATACGCTTAGCCATCTGGACCTGTCACATTGCAAGCCCACCCGTTTTGACGGCTACGAAAAAACAGCCGAAGAGGCCAAAGTATCCGCTTTTTTTCCGGAAGAAAAATTAGTCGCGCTTGACCATACTCCTTTTTACGGCGAAAGCGGCGGGCAATGCGGCGATACCGGGCTCTTCTCTTTTGACCATCAGGAACTTATCGTTTCCAACACTTTTATCTCTCCCAAGGGCGTTTTTCTCCACCAGGTTGATAAGACCGGCGACTTAAAAGTCGGGGCCAAGATTAAAGCGACGATCGACGCGGCTAAAAGGAAAAACATAGAAGCCCACCACACTGCGACCCATTTATTACAAAAAGCGCTGCGCGAAGTCTTAGGCGATCAAGTTAAACAAGCCGGCTCGGCCGTTGGGCCGGATAAGCTCCGTTTTGACTTTAATCATTTCCACGCTTTAAGCGCCGGCGAACTCCAGAAGATCGAGGAGATCGTCAACCAAAAGATCAAAGAAAAAATAAAAGTCGATGTCCTGCAGAGATCTTATAAGGAAGCGCTGGAGCTGGGCGCGACCGCCCTTTTTGGCGAAAAATACGGTGATAAGGTCAGGGTGATCAAGATCGACAATTATAGCCTGGAGCTTTGCGGCGGAACTCATGTTAAGAACACCGCTGATATCGTTTTCTTTAAAATATTATCGGAAGGGACCTTAGGCTCTGGTATTCGCCGGATCGAAGCGATCGCCGGCCAGCCGGCCAAAGTCGCGATCATCTACCAAGCCAAAGCCTTGCAGGAGGAAGTTGAAAAGCTCCTTAACCAATACCGCAAACTGCAAAGCGTTAAAGGATCTTTGGGCGGGACCAAAGTTTCGGAAACTAATATTTTTGAGATCGAAGTGACCGAACTAGAAAGCATTGGCAAGGCGGTTGACGACCATGATCCGGTCATTGTTAATAAATTTTTAGACCATCTTAGCGGCCGGGTCGACTGGCTGAAAGAACGGGTGGCCAAGGCGGAAAAAGAAGTCGAATCCCTAAAAGCCAAAAATGCCGGTTCACAGGCCCAATCATTTTTAGCTGAAATAAAAGAGCTGGGCGGAAAAAAAGTTTTGCTCAAAACCGTGGACGGCTTGCCGATGAATCTTCTGCGCTCCATGGCCGATACCCTTCAGACTCAAATGAAAACTGGCGTCATCGTCCTAGTTTCAATTTTGCCGGAACGCTTGATCTATCTTATCCTGGTCAGCGAAGACCTGGTCAAGCAAGGCCTCTCCGCCAAGAAGCTCGCCGAAGTTTTTGCTCCGATCGTTAGCGGCAAAGGGGGCGGGAAAGACGGGAAAGTCGAAGGCGGAGGCACAGGCATAGGAAAAATTGGGGAAGGGCTGGCCGCGATCGAGAAACTGCTCGCATGAGGATCATCGGCCTTGATTATGGGGATAAAAGGATCGGCGTTGCCGTTTCTGACCTGCTTGAGATCATCGCCAGTGGAGTGACCGCCGTTGCCAACCTCGCTGAATTGAAAAAAGTCATTGATAATTACACTGACGTTAAGGAGATCGTTGTTGGCCTGCCCAAAAAACTTGATGGCTCGCTCGGTATCCAGGCCGAGAAGACAAACGCCTTTATCGAAGAACTTAAGAAGATCGTTAACTATAAGATCGTCACCTGGGACGAACGGTTAACCACCTCGCAAGCGGAGCGGGGGATGATCGCAGCCGGGCTGTCACGGGCCAAGCGGAAGAAAGTGATCGACCAGTCAGCCGCCGCGATCATTTTGCAAAGTTATCTTGATTGCCGAAAAAAATAACTGGACTGGAACCTGCGACTGAAAGTCGCGGTTCCAATTGGTAATGAAATATATAAATATAATTTTAATAGTTTTATTAGTGTTTTTTACCATGTTGATTTGGCCAGCCAACCCCTTTGACCTCTCAACCAAAAAAATCAAGATCGAGCCGGGAAGTTCGGCCAAAAAGATCCAAGCGGTTTTGGTCTCTAATAATATCTTGCCAAAATTCACCCCGTTCCGTTATGTTGTCCGCTTAATTCGCGTCGGCAACAGCATTAAGGCCGGAGAATATCGCTTTTCCCCGTCAGACAACTTATTCAAGATCATTTTTCCCTTGACCCAAGGGACTATTATACCGGTCGAGAATAAGAAAGTTACTTTTCCGGAAGGGACTTCGATCTATAAGATGGGCTTGATCTTAAAAGAGAACGGTTTTAGCAACTGGAGAAAATTCCAGGGTTTGGTCGACCAGGGGATCACCGCGCCGCGGCGCGAACGCCATTGGACGATCTTTAAATATATCCCGTCAGAATCGCTGGAAGGCTATTTATTCCCAGATACATACCAGTTCTCAATCGAGTCTACCAACGAGGTGATGATCGAAGCGATGCTAAAACGGTTTGAAGAGGTTGTTCTCCCATTCTGGAAAACATCAAGCAAAGAGACTAAAATGACCCTGCACGAAATCATCACCCTGGCTTCGATCGTGGAAAAAGAGGCCAAGAAGCCGGAGGAACGCCCGATCATCGCTTCGGTCTTTTATAACCGCTTGAAAAAGGGGATGCCGCTGGCCGCCGATCCTACTATTAAATACGCGCTGGAGCGCCCGAGCAAGAGGGTTTATTTCGACCAATTGGAAGTTAATTCGCCTTACAATACATATAAGAGAAAAGGCTTGCCGCCAGGACCGATCTGCAATCCTGGTTTTGACTCAATTAAAGCAGCCGTTTATCCAGCCAAAACCAATTATTTCTTCTTTGTGGCAAAAAAAGATGGTTCGCATACATTCTCGAAAACTTGGGGTGAGCATCAGAAGGCGAGGGGGAAGAATAAATAGTTTGTAAGTTTGTTAGTTGGTTAGTTAGATAAATTATTTTGTTTTTTTATTGAATCCCATCAAATGTTAATTTTGGATCGATCAATTCCTTATCTCCCATACTATCAGGTTCGATTTTTTGCTGCCAGATTGTGAAGGCTTCATCGAGTAAGCTTTGAGAGACTACTGGTTTACCAGATTGTTCAGACATCCAGGTGCTGGCAATAGCTACCTTGGTAGCAGCTAGGAATCTTTTAACAATTTTCGCTGATTGAGAATATGGTTTGCCATCAATGTTGATAACCGAAACAACTGCCCGAGGATCGGCGTTGAATTCCATAAAGATCTTTTGGGCCAGGGGTAAGGCGAGGGTGGGATCATTATTAGCTTCACTGACTATTTCTTTACTTATATTCATAGTCTCAGCCGTATAATACAACTGGCGGAATACCCAATATTGCTGATAACTCTTTCTAACTATTGCTAATTGCTTTTGAAACTCTTTCTCTCCACTTTTTTTAACTACTAAATTTTTGATATTTTCCCTGGGAACGCCGAACGTAAACGATCCCACACCGCTATTTCGGTCACCCCAAGCGTTAAGCTTTATCCAAGAATTAGCCATTTTTTCTTTATCGCGATGAAAAAGGTAATCCGCGGCCGCTAAATACGCCTCGGCTTCGGAGGTCATTTGGCTAATAGTCCTTTTTTTATAATCTTGGCTTGCATGAAATAATTCGTGAATGATATACTCCTCATAAAACTGACCTCCGAGCTGCATCCCGGGAGTTAAATTGAGTTTTAAGTTATTTGATTGTGGTAAATATTCCGCGTTACTTTCGTGGCTCAAGCGATCATTACTTTCAGCTATCACCTTTATCTTCCCTTTTCTCAATAAACTCACCATCGTCTGCTGAAATTCCTGGTAGCGAGGGGATAACAAATGCTTTTTCTGCGTCTTTTTCAGTAAAGCATAAGTCCAAAGTTGATTAACGCCTTCACCTTTGACTCCGACAGAAAGAACTTCCTTGATCTCACTATTAGTCAATCTCGCACTTTCAATTAATTCCTTAAAATAAGTAAAGTCAGGATAGCCAACAACCGGATTAGCGGTTATATAATCATAAATTAAATCCGTTCCTTGTTTTGCCGCTGGTGGTTTAGCGCTTTTCCCAGGTTCAATCGGTGAAAATGTAACTGGCATAGTAATTCTTTATCTGCAGTTCAATAATAAAATTTCACTTGACTTGGAAATAGGCGAGGGTTACTATATGAGCAGATGAATTTTTCGAAATCCGGTTAGCCGGAAAAAGGAGTTGGGGAAAATGAAAAGAACAATAGTTTTGGGATTGGCTTTAGGGTTAATTTTATCTTTTCCAGGTTTAGGGAGGGCAGACGAAGGAACGTGGCAACCAGTCGGTGTAAATGTAATTCAAAATATACGAAGTTTAACTTATGATAAAACCAATAATATTGTTTATGCGTCAGGCACCATAAACAATAGTAATTCTAGTGGACTAGCAAAATTAAATGGTGGAAATTGGTCGGTTTTTGAGTCGAATATTGATGGTTGGGTTAATGTTCTTAAAACAGATCAATCTGGAAATTTATATGCTGGAGGAAGATTTCTTACTATTGGTGGAACAAGAGCAAATAGTATTGCAAAGTGGAATGGAAGTAGCTGGTCAGTGTTTGGAACAAGCGCTGGTGAGGGAGTGGAAAAAGAACTAACTGATCCAAGGGGTCAATATAGACCTGGTGACGTAACAGCTTTAGCGGTTGATAATGATGGAAATGTATATATCGGTGGTTCTTTTAGCAGAGCAGGTGGTGGCATGGGAACCCCTATAGGGTCTGCGCAAACTCAAAATATTGCTTGCTGGTTTCCAGCCTTAAATAAATGGCAGCAATATCCTTCTTTTGTCATCTGGAATGGCGAGAACATTAGAGCTATTCATATTGATTCGTCTACCACCAACCCCTACCATGCAATTAATAATATTCGCAATACTTATTATGCTGCAGGAAGCTTTGGCCAAACACTGGGATATAATGGGATAGTTAGGCACAATACTTATGATCATGGCACGTTGGGCTCAGGAATAATTGGTTCAGTCTCAGCGTTAGTATCTGATCCATCAGGGAACTTATTTGTAGGGGGAGATTTTTCCTTACCTAACAGGACAGATGTTAAAAATGTTGCAAAATGGCAACCAAATGCGTTATGGGTTAATTTAGGAGCTGGTCTAAATTTTAATGTCTATGCTTTAACACTTGATAATAATGGAACTTTATATGCGGCAGGATTTTGTAATAATTCTGCGATTGCTTATAAATTTAACGGAAGTGACTGGGTTCCTCTTGGCCTTCAAGAATATTCCGGTCAAGTTAACAGCTTAGTGGTTGACGACGCTGGAAATATTTATGCGGGAGGATTCTTTAAAAAGCCAAACGAGTCAAAATACACTTATATAGCCAAATGGGCTCCAGGCACAGCCACCGTCCCAGCTCCCACCTCAATTACCCTTCTTTCCCCCAATGGAGGGGAAACTTTAACCGCTGGCAGTACATATAATATTACCTGGACACCAACAACCGGTTGGCCAGCAGATGCAACAGTTACCCTTGATTATTCCATAAATGGGGGAGCAAGTTGGGTTTATTTCGCAAAAAGGATTCCAGCTTCTTCCGGCAGTTATGCTTGGACAGTCCCAGCCATCTCGTCGACTAATTGTAAAATAAGAATTAGCGCGTTGGGAACGAGTGGGGATGTATCGAATAATGTTTTTACTATCCGAGGGGCAACCACAAGTAAGACATCTTCAACTATCCCTCCAACAACCAATTTGACAATAACCTCAATGCCAACAAAGCCGCCGCTAGCATTAGCTGGCAGGAGTTATAAAATAACCTTTACCGCAAGTGGTGGAACATTCGGAACTGCCTCAAGTTGGACTGGGAATTGGCCTAGTTGGTTAAGCAAATCTTCAAAAGGATTGAAATCTGTCTGCACTCTAAGTTGCAGCAGGGTGCCGATTACTGCTTCCGGAAAAGCTTATAAGTTTACCGTAAAAGCGACGGATGATAATGGCCTTGTTGGCGAAAAGGTTTACTCTTTTAGAGTAAAATAGGCCCGGACGGTTTCGATGTTTGAGCGTTGAGCGTAGGGATGTGATTCCTACGTTCAACGTTCGAAGTTCAACTATCGACTTTCTTTAGTCTATTCCCTCAACAATATTTCACTTGACGCATAAATAGGTCGGGAGTAACATATAAATATAATGAAAAAATTGGTTGTCTTAGTATTAATTCTTATAACTTGTTTTATTCCAAAGGTTTATGGCGAGGATCGATTGCAATTTGATTCTGTTTGGTTAGCCAATACCGGCTCCCCGCAAAATATTACCCTTAATCGGTCTGGTAATTTATTGGTTAATCTTAATGGTAAATGGATCAATGAATATTCACCAACCGGGACAAAAAAATATAGTTATTTTGACGGGTGGCCGCCGATGTATTTGGGCCATAAACTAACTAATCTGTCGCCGAACGCGAAGATCAACAGCATCGCTACTAGCCAAAACCAGTCAAAAATCTATTTTTCTACCGGTGGCACTAATAACATTGATGATAATAAAGTGATCATCTTGGATAAAAATAATAATGATGCCTTGTTCATTGGGCAATATGGCTCGGGTAATGGTGAATTCCAAAATCCGAGAGGACTAGCTATAAGCGCCGATGGTAAATTATATGTGGCTGATTCTAATAACTATCGGATCCAGGTTTTTAATCCCGATGGGACGTATTATTCTCAATTTGGAAGTCGGGGCGCTGGGTCGGGGCAATTCAATCTCCCGCTAATTGATGTAGCGATCAAGAATGATGGGACGATCCTAGTTTTGGATGGGTCTAAAGTCCATCAATTCAGGGCTGATGGGAGTTTTATCACCAGAGACGCGGAGAATACCTATTCTTCCGCCAGCGCGATCACAGTCGACCTGAACGGGAATGTATATGTTGTCGATTCCGGCAAGAATCGGATCGTCTGTTCAATGATAGACGGGTCACAGCTGACAATTTTGGGGACGGCCGGTGTTAATAACGGACAATTTAATCATCCAACCGATCTGGCTGTAGACGCTTTCGGATCCCTTTATATTGTTGATCATAATAACCAAAGGATCCAAAAATTCAAGAAATTATTATTCAGTACAATTCCAGTTGCTCCAACGGCTGGCACTCCACCGGCACCTACAGCACTACCTACAACAACTACGATCCCTGGTCAAGGTAGTTTAACGATGACATCCTCTCCCGCCGCACCGGCAGCGGCAACTCCTGGTTTGTATTATCGAATAATATTTACCGCCAGCGGCGGCAAGTTTAGCGCTAGTTCAAAGTTCACGACTTGGAGCGTATTATCAGGGGTCCTGCCTGCTTGGTTGAGAATGTCATCAAGGCCTTCGCCTGATGGATCGATGTCAACCTGCACTTTAAACGGCGTTCCACGTGCGACTGAAAGCGGAAAAAAATATGATTTTACGCTAAGGGCGGTGGATAATGACGGTTTAGTCGGGGAAATAAGTTGTTCTTTTAGTGTAAATTAACCCTAAATTATTCCCACTCGATCGTCGCGGGGGGCTTTGAGGAAATATCGTAAACCACGCGGTTGATCTCCGGGATCTCGTTGATTATCCTGTTGGAGAATATGTCCAGCAAGTCATAGGGTAGACGCGCCCAGTCAGCCGTCATCGCGTCGCTGGAAGTCACCGCCCGGATCGCGATCGTGTTTAAATAAGTCCGTTTATCACCCATCACTCCGACCGTCCTGATCGGGAGCAGGACGGCAAAAGATTGCCAGACTTCTTTATATAAACCGGCCTTTTTAACTTCGGAAACGACAATATCATCAACTTCCTGCAAGATCTTGACCCTCTCCGGGGTAACTTCGCCAATGATCCTGATGGCTAAACCCGGCCCGGGGAAGGGCTGGCGCGAAATAATTTCATCGGGAATGCCAAGCTCGCGGCCAAGAGCCCGGACTTCATCCTTAAAAAGCTTCGCTAACGGCTCAACCAGTTTAAACTTAATATCTTTCGGCAAACCGCCAACATTATGGTGCGTTTTGATCCTTACCGCTGTGGTTGAAGTTAAACCTGGGACAGCCGATTCGATCACGTCAGGATAAAGTGTTCCTTGAGCGAGATAGGGGATTTTACCCAGCTTCTTGGCTTCTTCTTCAAAAACCCGGATAAAATCGTTCCCGATCCGGTGCCTTTTCTCTTCCGGATCAGTGATCCCTTTTAAATTGCCAAAAAAGCGCTTGGAGGCGTCAATGTGGATCAGGTTTATCTTAAAATTCCTGGTAAAGACCTCAACGATTTTCTTGGCCTCGTTTTTGCGCATGAATCCCTGGTCAATGAACATACAGGTCAGCTGTTTGCCGACCGCTTTGTTGATCAATGCCGCGACGGTCGAAGAATCAACGCCGCCGGAAAGAGCAAGCAAGATCTTTTCTTTGCCAACAGTCTTCCTGATCTCGGCTACTGATTGTTCAATAAAATTCCTGGTCGTCCAAGTCGGCTTACAACCGCAGACCACATAGGCGAAATTCTTGATGATCTCCGTGCCGCGCTGGGTGTGGGCGACTTCGGGATGGAATTGGACGCCGAAGAGCCTGGCCTCCGGATCGCCGATCGCCGCAAGCGGCGTATTTTTAGTGTGGGCTAAAACCTTAAATCCTTTTGGTAATTTAACCACGGAATCGCCATGGCTCATCCAGCAAACTGATTGGCTGGGGAAACCGGCAAAAAGCGGGGTACCATCATTAATAATTAATTCGGTCCGCCCATATTCGCGCTTCTTCTCGGGTTTAACTCTCCCGCCAAGCGCTTTGGCCATCAGCTGGGTGCCGTAACAAATTCCCAGGATCGGAATTCCTGATTTCCACAGTTTTGGGTCAGCCTGCGGCGCATCTTTATCGTAAACAGAGGAGGGGCCGCCGGAAATGATAATGCCCTTAACTTTACGCTTTTTCAGTTCCGCCACTGAAACATTGTGGGGCATGATCTCGCAATAAACATTGCATTCCCTGACGCGTCTTGCGATAAGCATCGCGTACTGGGCGCCAAAATCGAGGACGACAATAAGATCGTGTTTCATTACTTATACATCCCCAGGCTCTGGGCCTTTTGGTAGACTTTACCTTCGGTTAAAATTGACGGGGCGATCGCGACATCAACGTGCTGCATCTCTTTTAAATTAGAAGCGCCCAGCGTTCCCATCGATGTTTTCAGCGCGCCAACAAAGTTCATTGAACCATCGTCATATTTTGCCGGGCCATGGATTATTTCTTTTAAGGAACCGATCGTGCCGACTTTAATTCTAGAGCCTCTAGGCAGAGTAGGAGACGGCGTCGCCATGCCCCAGTGGAATCCTCTGCCTGGTGCTTCTTCCGCTTTGGCGATCGGGCTACCTATCATCACCGCGTCGGCTCCGCAAGCGATCGCTTTGCAAATATCGCCGCCAACCACCATGCCGCCATCGGCAATGATCGGCACATAAATGCTGTTCTCCTTAAAATAGGAATCCCTGGCCGCCGCGCAATCGGCGATCGCTGTTGCCATTGGCAAGCCGACACCAAGGACGCCGCGCGAGGTACAAGCGGCGCCCGGGCCAATGCCGACTAGAACGCCAGCCACGCCTGTCCCCATCAAAGTTAAAGCAACTTCATAGGTAACGCAGTTGCCAACTAAAACGGGGATCTTCATTTCAGCACAGAATTCTTTTAGGTCGAGCGGGTCAGAGGTCGACGATTTATGTTTGGTTGAAATTACCGTCGATTGGATAACAAAAATATCTGCTCCAGCATCCCGGGCGATCGGTCCAAGTTCTATGGCGTCTTGCGGGATCGAAGAGACAGCGGCCACGCCGCCGGCGGCTTTGATCTCTTTTATTCTTTTTATGACCAATTCTTTTTTGATCGGTTCAAGATACATTTTTTGCATGAGCCCGACATATTCGTCTTTGCTGACAGAGGAGATCTTTTCTAATTGCTTATCGGCATCTTCATATCTGGCCCAAACTCCTTGAAGGTTGAGAACGCCTAAGCCGCCAAGTTTGCCCATGAGGATGGCGATCTTCGGGCTGACAACGCCATCCATGGCTGAAGCGATGATCGGCACGCTTAGCTTGACCCCGCCAATAGAGACGGAAACATCGGCATCGTCCGGATTGACCGTGACGATCGAAGGGACGAGTGAGATCTCATCAAACCCGTACGCCCGCCGTGTTTTTTTATTCTTGCCTAATTCTATCTCCATTTTTTCCTCCTCTAAATTACGGGCGCTGTTCCAACTTCCCGTTTAAGACCAATAATTTGCCTTCCCTATAGACTTTAAGTCTGATTTTATCGCCAACTTTAGCTTTCCCGACCAAGTCGGAAAGATCACTGCTTTTGGCAACTTTCGCGCCATTTAATTCACGGACCACATCATATTTTTTTAGTCCCATCTTTTCCGCCGGGCTATCCTTGGCCACGTCGGTTATCACGATCCCTTCAGCGATCGGCAGGTCAAGGTAGGAAGCGATCCTTTCGTCAACATCACGCATGAAAATGCCAAGCCAGGGGCGAATGACCTTTCCCTTGCTGATCAAGTCACCCATTATCTCTTTGGCCGCGTTAATTGGGATCGCAAAACCGATCCCTTGCGCCCCGGCTACGATCGCGACATTAAGGCCGATCACTTCGCCTTTTAAGTTAAGCAGGGGACCGCCGGAATTACCAGGATTGATCGCCGCATCGATCTGGATCAAATTCTTCTTGCCTAGATCACCCAACGACCGTCCAGTCGCGCTAACAATTCCGGAAGTAACTGTGTTAGAAAAGCCATACGGGTTGCCGATCGCGATCACCCATTGCCCCGGCCTGATCTTGGCAGAATCCCCCAAGGGAAGGACAGGCAAATCAACCCCATTAGTTTCGATCTTGATGATCGCGACGTCTAGATTAGCGTCTTGGCCGATCACTTTGCCATTGAATTTCTTGCCGTCGCGCAAGGTAACTTTTATTTCGTCAACCCCGCGGATAACATGTTCATTGGTCAAGATAAGGCCTTTTTTATCGATTATAAAACCGGAACCAGCCCCTTTGCGGGGAACGACCCTCTCCTGAAAAAAATCCTTGAATTCTGGCGCGAATTCAAAGCCAAAGCCTTCAAAACCATGGAAAGGGGAACTAACTTTTATCTTTTTAACCACATCAATATTAACGACCGCGTTGCCTTCACTTTCTACGATGTCTGCGATCGTTTCCGGCCCAAAAATACTTGGGATTGGGGCAGTCCCGATAGCCATCGCCCCTAAAGATAAAAATCCAACCAATCCGAGGGTTAAAAATAATTTATGCTTTCTCATTTTTTCCTCCTATTTTTTTTACCCCGAGCACCTCGACCTCGCTCGGCGCTGCCCTGAGCTTGTCGAAGGGCACTGTCGAGGGGTTTCTTTTTCGCCGCTTTGGCCGCGTCGATCATTTTTTCAAACTCTTCCATGATCGGTTCAGGCACCCAAGTTTCGCCGCAATCGCGGCAAACATAAGCGGGAACGCTTTCCATTAGATACAACTTCCCGCCTTGGTAATCTTCGAGGTTGACTTTTTCGAGTTCGAGCGTGCCGCCGCAAGCTTCACAGGGACCCGGATCATTATCTTCGTAATCGCGGTTGTCATCAGGCATAACTTAAGTTTTTTGATTATACTATAATTGCGATTTCTTGGCAAGGAATGAAGCCTGTGCTATACTTTTTTTGGAGGGAAGAAATCACATGCATTTCAATATTGAAAACATCAGGAAATCAGACCCAGAAGTGGCCCAGGCCCTCGACCAAGAATTAGACCGCCAAAGGACAAAACTCGAGATGATCGCTTCAGAAAATTTTACTTCGAGGGCGGTCATGGAAGCCTGCGGCTCTGTCATGACCAATAAGTACGCGGAGGGTTATCCCGGCAAGCGTTATTACGGCGGCTGTCAAAACGTTGATATCACGGAATCTTTGGCGATCGAAAGAGCCAAAAAACTTTTTGGCGCCGACCATGCCAACGTCCAGCCGCATTCCGGCTCCCAAGCCAATTTTGCCGCTTATGTCGCCTGCTTAAAACCGGGTGACACCGTAATGGGCCTTAATCTTTCTCACGGCGGCCATTTAACCCACGGCAGTCCGGTCAATGTCTCCGGCCTATATTTTAATTTTATTTCTTACGGCGTCCGCCAGGATAATGAGACGATCGACTTTGACCAAGTCAGGTCGCTCGCTAAAGAACATAAGCCAAAATTGATAGTGACCGGAGCGACCGCTTATCCGCGGATAATTGATTTTGCCAAGTTCCGCGAGATCTGCGATGAAGTCGGGGCTATTTTAATGGTTGATATCGCCCACATCGCCGGTTTAGTTGCCACCGGCCTCCATCCATCACCAGTCCCGGTCGCGGAGATCGTCACGTCAACCACCCACAAAACTCTTAGAGGGCCCAGAGCCGGGCTTATATTATGTAAAGAAGCTTATGCCAAGCAGATAAATAAAGCCGTTTTCCCGGGTATTCAAGGTGGTCCGCTTGAACACGTGATCGCCGGCAAAGCGATCTGCTTTAAAGAGGCGATGGCCCCAGAATTCAAAACCTATCAAACTCAAGTGGTAAAGAACGCCAAAGCCTTAGCTGAAGGATTGATCAAGAATGGCCTTCGCCTGGTTTCCGGCGGAACGGATAATCATCTAGTCCTGGTCGATCTCCGGCCATTTAAAGTGACTGGTAAAATTGCAGAGACGGTCCTTGATGAAGTCGGCATTACCGCTAATAAGAATACCATCCCTTTTGATCCTGAGAAACCGACGATCACGTCCGGTCTTCGTTTGGGAACACCAGCCTTAACAACTAGAGGGATGAAAGAAGGGGAGATGAAAACCATCGCCGACCTGATCGCCAAAGTCCTGAAAAATACCGATAATGAAAGCGCCAAAAAAGAAGTCACCCAGGCCATTACCGAGTTGAGCAAGCAATTCCCACTATATGATTGAACTTATTAACGTTTCCAAGGTTTTTGCCAGCGGGGGGATCGACGCTTTGCGCGATATCAACCTGCATATTGGCAAAGAAGAATTTGTCTTTTTGGTCGGATCTTCTGGCGCCGGCAAAACAACTCTCTTGAAAATGATGTATCGGGAAGACCGGCCGACCTCCGGCAAAGTTATTGTTGATAGGATTAACGTTGCCGGGTTGGAACCCTCCCAGATCCCTTACTTGCGGCGCAATATCGGCGTTGTTTTCCAAGATTTTAAGCTCCTTCCCAGGCGCACGGTCTTTGAAAATGTCGCGTTCGCTTTGAGGGTCACAGGCGCGCCCCGTTCAACCATCAGGCGCAAAACCATGCAAGCTTTGGAATTGGTCGGCATGCTCAAAAGGATAAATGCTTTCCCCCATGAACTTTCGGGCGGAGAGAAACAACGCGTCTGCATTGCCCGGGCGATCGTTAATAACCCGCCGATCTTGCTGGCTGACGAACCGACCGGCAACCTTGATCCGACCACTTCGTGGGAGATCTTGCAACTGCTTGATAAGATCAATAAAAGAAATACTACTGTGCTGGTCGCCACTCATAATAAAAGCATCGTTGATGAGATGAAAAAACGGGTCGTTGAATTGGAAGGCGGGCGCCTGATCCGCGACCAGCAATTGGGGATGTACAATGTTAAGCAGTCTTGAGTTTTTTATAGTCGAAGCTTTTAGATCTTTCCGCCGCGGCGCGCTGATGAGCACGGTGGCGATCGGCACCATCACCGTTTCCCTAACGATTCTGGGCTTATTTTTATTGCTGATCATTAATCTGGGGAACATTGTTTCAACCGTTTCATCCCGGCTCGACCTGGTCGCTTTTTCGTCAAAAACATTATCGCTGGACGAAGCGGCCGCCGTCCAAGTTAGGATCACTAAGATCTCCGGCGTGGAAAAGGTGGAGTTCACCTCGAAAACCGAAGCCTGGAACAAGTTCAAAAATGATTTTGGCCAAAAGCTTGATCTACAGGAAGTTATCCACGAAAATCCTCTGCCGCACACTTTTGCCGTCCGCATCAGGACGCCGGAATTGCTTCCGCAGATCGCCAAAGAGATCTCTAACCTTGAAGTCATTGACGAGGTCCGGTACAGCGGCAAGCTGATCGAACAGATGAAGGCTCTCGTCGGCGCCGTTCGGGTCGGCGGCATTATTTTAGTTATCCTTTTATCCATTGCCACTTTACTGATCGTGGTCAACACTATTAGATTAACCGTCTTAGCGCGGGAGACGGATATTTATATAATGAAACTGGTCGGCGCGACCGACACGTTCGTTAAATGGCCGTTTATTATTGAAAGCTTGCTTATCGGGGTGATCGGCGGCTTAGCCTCATTCCTGGTCCTGAAGATCGCCTACGAATCATCGATCGGCAAAATTGCCAGCGCCTTGCCGTTCTTACCGCTGGTCACAGACGCCAAGATCTTATGGTCGATCTATTTTATCGTGTTCATTGGCGGCATTATGCTCGGGGTGCTCGGCGGTTATATTTCCGTTTCCAGGATCTTAAAAAAAGAAGGGAGCTAAAAAATGTTAACTTGGTTTAGGAAGCATACAAAAACGATCATGATCGCGGTGGTGGTGATCTTTGCCGGCTCGATGTTTTACGGTTTAGGATATCGCGGATTAAAAGGGGGGGGTAGCGGCGGCGGTAATTCTAAGGCCATTGCCAAAATTAATGGCCGGGAAATTGATCCGATCAGGTTTAGGGAGATCTTAAACCGCTCTTACCAAAGTTTTGGGCAAAATGCCGACCTGTCGATGGTCGCTTTTATTGAGAACATGGCGCTCGGCCAGGCCATTGATTATACGATCATCTTAAATGAAGCCAGGAAACGGGTTAAAGTTTCCGGCCGGGAAGTTGATGCCGCCGTCGATAACATCATGAAACAGCAAAAGGTCCCTTCAAAACGGGAGCTTGAGCGGGCTTTGAAACAAGTGGGCTTATCACTTGGCCAGTTCCGCGACTTGGTCAAAGATGATATTACCGTCCAAAAATTTTCAATGAAGCTGCAGCAAGAGACCAAACTATTGCCTGAAGACCTAAAAGAGATCAGAGCCAGCCATCTTTTGGTTTCAACTGAAGCGGAAGCAAAGCAACTCTTAGCCCAAATAAAAGGGGGCGCCGATTTTGCCGCTTTAGCTAAAAAATATTCACTCGATCCAGGGACTGCCAATAAAGGCGGTGATCTCGGATATTTTACGATCGGGGCAATGGTCCCGGAATTTGAAAAAGTTTCTTTTTCCCTAAAACCCGGGGAAGTCAGCCAACCGATCAAAACCGCTTTTGGTTACCACATCATCAAGGTCACTGATTCAAGGCTCCGTAAGATCGACGAACAAAAAGCCTTGCAGGAAAAAGCCCAAAACGCTTATCGGCGCCTTTATTCGGAGCTCCGTAGCAAAGCAAAGGTTGAGATCATCAGCCCGATCTTTAAAGGGCATAATTATCGCTTCTCTGGCAAGCTCACAGAAGCCATTAGTGAGTATAAAAAGGCAGTCGCTCAAAATCCCGGAAATCCGCTCCCCCATATTTATTTAGGCGATTCATTTCTTTCGATCGGCCAAAATAATTTAGCCATTACTGAATACGAAAATGCGGTCAAGCTCGAAGGGGGCAATCCCGATCTTTATATTGTGCTGGGTAAAGCTTACGAAAAAGCAAAACAACCGGCGTTAGCCGCGGAACAATACCGCAAAGCTTCAATGGTAGCTGGCGATAATAAAGCCGCGCACGAAAAATTGCTTAAGGTCTTTGAACAGATGAAAAAGCCAACCGAAGTTGCCAGGGAAAAATCGGAACTAAACCGTCTGGCCAAAAAAGCCGCGTTTGAGAAAGAATTGACAGGAGGAAAATGATCAAATGAAAAAACTAATATTATTAATAATTATTTTATTAGTTGCAACCTCAGCCTTTGCATCAATGGAAGAGAGTCATTATCGTCTTGGCGTAATTTCGGTCCCTACAGCGCCAAGAACAATTGGCACCGCTACAACTTTTGGCATTCGCTTTCCTGTTTTATATGCTGATCTAGGAATCATTGGAGGACAAAACTCTGTTGGTTTAAATACTATCGATGGAGGGGTTCTCCGCGTGGAATTTGGTTTACCAAAGGCTGGCGACTTAAATTCTCACCTTGGTTTTACTTTATTGAATAAAGCTGGGACTAATACTACCAATAATTTTATGTCTTTTAACGTTTTTGTTGGGTTTGAATATGAGATTATTAGAAATTTTTCATTATTGGCTGATGTTTCATTGCTAGAGGTTAACAGCTTCTCTAGCACAGCAGCAACAGCGGGCACTATTTATTGTGGCGCAAGAGCGTACTTCTAGGAAGTTTAGGAAGAGTTATTTGTTAGTAATCTACCAACTACTCACTATTCCAGTCGCCCAACCCATCAACCAATCCGCTAAGACGCAAAGAAACCCAGCAAACCACCCAAAACTACCGTCATAACGAGCGGAAAAATGAGTATTGCCTTACATCAACCAGCCCGACAACTGCGCCAAATATCGTCCCTTTTAAGAGTTTATTCATATCAAGCTCTTACTCGCCTCAAGTAAAGCTTTAACTTCCTCATCGCTTCTTCCTTCGGCATAAATCCGGAGTAGGGGTTCGGTGCCGGAAGCCCGGAAGAGGATCCAGCTCTCATCGGCAAAGTTAAGCTTGAGTCCGTCTAAAGTTTCGATCTTTGTGATCTTCATCCCCGCATATTCTTCTGGAGGAGTGACTGATAATTGTTTTACCAGCTCAATTCCTTTATCCGTCTTAACATCAAGGCGATCGTAGTAAAAGTAGCCATGTTTTTTCATGATCTCGTCCAGGATCTGCAATAAAGTTTTTTTCTCCGTCGCCATTAGTTCAAGGAGTGTTAAGCCAGCCAAGACACCATCACGTTCAGGGATAAAGCCTTTAATCCCCATCCCGCCGCTCTCTTCACCGCCTAAAAGGATATCTTTTTCCAGCATCTCTTTGGCAATATGCTTAAAGCCGATCGGCACAACCGTTAATTTTCTTTGATATTCAAGACAAAGCTTATCGATCAAATTAGTTAGATTAAAAGTTTTGATCACTTCGCCGGTCATTTTACGATTGCCAGCCAAATGCCGGAGCAAAAGACAGAAAACATTATGGGTATTAATGAACCGTCCCGTCCCGTCAATCGCCGCTAACCGGTCAGCATCACCATCAAGGACTACGCAAACATCAAGGGAGCCCTTCTTAATAAATTCAATTGACGATTTAAGGTTAAGGGCGATCGGTTCAGGATTTATCCCGCCAAAATTCACGTCCCGACTGCCTCTAATTTCCGTCACCTGGATCCCTAATTTTTTAAAATAACCGTTGCCGCTCCCAAACATTGGGTCAATAACGATTTTCAAATTACCGCTTTTGATCAATTCAATATTAACTAATGATTTCAGTTTATCTAAATAATCTTGGTCAGGGTCAATTAATTTCAAATTGGCGCCACTCGGTTTAATTTCCAGGACATCTTTAAGATTAGCTTCAACTGCTTTAGTTGTTTCGGGGAACGACGAACCGCCAAAGCCTTCTTTGATCTTAAACCCGTTCCACTCTGGCGGGTTGTGCGACGCGGTTATCATGATCCCAGCGCCCAAATTATTATTTTTAACCGTATAAGAAATAACAGGCGAGGGGACAGAATGGGAAGTTAATAACGTTTTGATCCCGGCACCGGAGCATATTTCAGCCGCCGTCCGAGCAAAGTTTTCAGAATCTTTCCGGTTATCGTATCCAACAGCTACTCCCCTTCCTGCTAATCCCTTTTCCCCTAAGTATTTAACCAATGCCTGGGTCACGAGCTGGACGTTCTCATGAGTAAAATCTTCAGACATTTTAGCCCGCCAACCGTCAGTTCCAAACTTAATTTTATTCATCATCTGTAGTTCCTTCCTCGGCCGGTCCTTCTTCGCGATCTTCTTCCACCGGCTTCTCCTCTTTCACTATCTTTGACTCATAATCAGCGGGCGATAAACCTTCCGGTTTGGGGAAATCGATCACCGGCTGGCCGACCAAGGCCGCCTGGTTGTAAGCTTTCCAGATCCTCGGGCAGACCGCTACTTCGGCCACCCCTTTCATTGAAGTATTGTCATCATTACCGACCCAAACCCCAGTGACTAATTGAGGGACAAAGCCGATCATCCAAGCGTCATGAAATTCCTGCGAAGTCCCGGTTTTGGCCGCGGCCGGCCGATTGATCTGTCCGCGAACACCGGTCCCGCGCGATAAAACACCCTTCATGACATCTACCATGATCGCCGCCACATTACGGTCAAGAACACGGTTTTCTTTAATGCGATATTCAAAAAGAGTCAGCCCATCGCGGCTCTCGACTTTTATGATCGAAACTGGTTCAACCCTAACACCGCTATTGGCAAAAACGCCAAAAGCGGACGTGATCTCAAGGAGATTAACCTCTGACGCGCCAAGAGCCAGTGAGAGGGCCGGTTCCAGTCGGCTATTTATCCCCATTTTCTGGGCAACATCGATCGCGTTCCTGATCCCAACCCGCTCAAGAAGCTTGATCGCGGGTATATTTAATGATTTTTCAAGGGCGTAACGCATGGTGACTTGGCCGTGGAATTTACCGTCAAAGTTTTGTGGCTCCCAAGTGCCAAGCGGATTCCACCGGTTTGGCCAAACGTTAAAGGTCGTTGGCGTATCGGGCAAAACAGTCCCCGGCATTATCCCTTGCTCGATCGCGGCCGTGTAAACGAACGGCTTAAAAGACGAACCGGGCTGTCTTTTGGCTTGGGTCACCCGGTTAAATTTACTCTCATAAAAATTCGCGCCGCCGACCATCGCCCTGATATAACCGGTCCTGGGATCGATCGAAACTAAAGCCGCCTGGGAAAAATTGTATTTGCTCCCTTCAGCGGAAACAAAGTTGGTAATGATCGATTCGGCCGCCGTCTGCATGTTGATATCAAGGGTCGTATAGACCTTTAACCCCCCATGGTAGACCATTTCTTCGCCGTATTTTTCCGTTAATTGCTGGAGGATATCACTAATAAAGTAGGGGGCGATCTCGCCTAACCTTTTTAAATTCTTAGGCGAAAACTCCATCATTGATATCGCCGCTAGTTTCCCTTCATCTTCCGAGATCAAACCGTGGCCCAGCATTTTGTTGATAACAAATACTTGGCGGGCCTTGGCATTCTTAAAATTGCGGTAAGGGGAATAAAGTTCCGGCCCCCTGATCAAACCGGCCAGCATGGCTGATTCGGCGAGGTCAAGTTCGGCCGCGTTCTTGCCAAAATAAAGGTTGGACGCCGATTCTATCCCGTAAGCATTATGGCCTAGATAGACCTGGTTCAAATAGAACTCCAATATCTCTTCTTTGGTATAGCGGCGTTCAAGCTGGAGAGCCAGTAACGCTTCGGATAATTTTCTAGAGATAGTTTTCTTTTTGTTCAAGAAAACATTGCGGGCCAGCTGCTGGGTAATGGTGCTCCCGCCTTCAACCACCCGGCCATAGATCAGGTTTTTGATCGAAGCGCGCAGTATCCCGCTAAAATCAAGCCCATGATGATCATAGAAATGGGGGTCCTCGGTCGCGATCACCGCTTTCTGGAAATATGGGGATATTCTGGAGAGGGGAATGACCTGGCGATTCTCTTCTCGATGAAAGCGGGCGAGGACCTTTCCGTCAGCCGCGTATATTATGGTGCTTTCGCTGGGAAGGTAATTATTCAAGCCCTCAATAAGGGGGAGCGTCGTTAAGGCTTGTAAGGTCATGAACGCTATCCCCACCAAAAGGAACAACACCAAAAGGACTAAAACCTTTCTCCAGCTATTTTTCTTCTTCTTAACCATGCTATGAAATTATACCATTTTATGATATATTTTATATCATTGGGAGGGGAATAACGTGAATAAAATACTCGTGATCCATGGCCCTAATTTAGCGCTCCTGGGGGAAAGGGAAGTTTCTGTTTATGGCAGTTTTACTTTAGATGAGATCAATAGTTCTTTAAATAAACTTGCTAAAGAAAAAGGGGTTGAGCTCGAAATCGTCCAGCTTGATAGCGAAGGTGAGATCGTGGAAAAGGTCGGCAAAGCCAGAAAAGATTTTAAGGCTATCGTCATTAACCCGGCCGGCTACACTCATTACAGTGTCGCGATCCGCGACGCGATCGCCGCGGTCAATATCCCAACCGTTGAAGTCCATCTCTCCAATATCTATGCCAGGGAAGAATTCCGCCATAAATCGGTCATCGCGCCGGTGGCGATCGGCCAGATCTCTGGTTTTGGGGTAAATAGCTATCTTTTAGGATTACAGGCCGCGATCGGCTTATTGTCAAAGTGAATAAAAACCAACTCCGGGCGATCAAAATTGCCTGCCAGATAATGCGTGACCTGCCGCTCAAGGCCGGTTTAACCGAAAAACAGCTGGCCGCCTGGATCGCTCTTCAAATGAAGAACAACGGGGTCGAACCCTCTTTCCCTACCATTATCGCTTCGGGAGCTAGAAGCGTTGATCCTCACGCCAAACCGACCAATAATGCGATGAAGAATGGGGAGCAGGTCGTCGTCGACCTTGGCGTCAAATATAAAGGATATTGTTCGGATATTACCCGGACTTTTTTCCTGGGCAAACCGACGGCTAAGTTTACTCATCTTTATAGCTTGGTTAAAGCTGCCCAGGCAAAAGCGATCAAAGTTGTTAAGGCCGGCGTTTATTGCCGCGAGGTTGACATTACCGCAAGGGAACACATCAAACGGGCCTGCTTTCACCAATGCCATCTTAGCCTAAAAAAGTGCGGCGGTGATTGTTTTATCCATACGACCGGCCACGGTGTCGGGCGCAGGATCCACCAGGAGCCCAGGATCAGCATGAAAAGCCGGAAAAAGCTGGCCGCCGGAATGGTCATTACCATTGAACCGGGGATCTATGTAAAAGGCTGGGGCGGTATCAGGATCGAAGATATGGTTTTAGTAACTAAAGAAGGATGCAAGGTTCTGACTGGAACCTGCGGCTGAAAGTTGCGGTTCCAAAACAAAATGCGTGAGGAACCGAGAGTTTTACTCTCAGGTTCCGAGCGGTAAAAGTATGAAGAATATAGTAATTATAGTAGCCGGCGGTCAAGGTAAAAGGATGGGTAAACCAAAGCAATTCCTTAGAATTGCCGGGAAACCGATGCTGGACTGGACAGTCGCCGCTTTCCAAAAATGTAAAGAGATCGACGGCATTGTTTTAGTTGTTTCCGAAGAACAGCTCGCCTTAGCTAAAAAGATAAAAGCCGGAAAGATAATTGCCATTATCCCCGGGGGGAAAGAACGCCAGGATTCCGTTAGGAATGGTTTGGCGGAACTTCCCGCCTCAACAGAAATAGTCGCTATCCACGATGGTGCCAGGCCGGGCGTGTCGGTCGAGACCATAGAAAGATCAATTGATGAAGCGAAAAAGCTTGGCGCGATTGTTGTTGGAGTTCCGGTCAAAGATACGGTCAAGAAAGTAATGAGTAACGGGGAACGCGTAATGGGGACATTGAATCGAAATGAACTCTGGGCGGCGCAGACGCCGCAAACCTTCCAAGTGGAGATCATAAAAAAAGCCTATGATAAATTAACTGAAAATGTGACAGATGACGCGATGGCAGTTGAAAAATTGGGAATACCGGTTAAAATGGTAATGGGGGAGTATACTAATATAAAGGTTACTACGCCCGAAGACTTATCCATCATGGCGTCGATTTTAAAAAAACTGGATGGAACCTGAGAATAAATTCTCGGTTCCATCTTCAATACCACAGAATTAATTCTGTGGTATTATTACAATAACCGCGAATTCATTCGCAGGTTGAAGAGGAGACAATAAGGTGCTCAATATTTATGAAGTAATACCCGCTTTATTAAGTAATTTTACGTTCGTGGCGGTGACGATCTCGTGGTTTTTTGCCCAGTCGCTAAAGATCGTCCTTTATAGGATCTCCGACGGCAACTGGAACATTTGGCATTTTTTTGAAGCAGGCGGGATGCCATCGGCCCACTCGGCTTCTGTAACCGCGCTAACGCTTGGTATCGCTTTGACCCAGGGGTTTAACTCGCCCTTATTTTCTGTTTCAATTGTTTTTGCCTTGATCGTAATGTACGATGCGACCGGCGTCCGCCGGGCCGCTGGCAAGCAGGCCGAAATGCTCAACAAGATCGTTGATGACATTTATTCAAACGGCAAGGTCAGGATCGAAAAATTAAAAGAGATCTTAGGCCATGATCCGATCGAAGTCTTTGCTGGGGCATGTCTCGCCATAGTTTTAACATTATTGACATATTATGTCTACTTTATTAGATAAAATAAAACTGCCGGAAACATTAAGGGAGCTTTCGACCAAACAACTGGAACAGATAGCAGAAGAGGTCAGGCGCAAGATCATCGGTACAACTGCGGTGACTGGCGGCCATGTCGCTCCTAGTTTAGGAGCGGTAGAGATCGCCGTTGCCCTCCATGCCACGTTTGAAAGTCCTCAAGATAAGATACTTTGGGATGTCGGCCACCAAGCTTACGCCCACAAACTTTTGACCGGACGGCTGGAAAAGTTTGACACTTTAAGGCAAGCCGGCGGAGTCTCCGGTTTCCCAAATGCCGCGGAAAGTCCCCACGATATTTTTACCGTTGGGCATGCGTCAACTTCGATTTCCCAAGCGCTCGGACTGGCTAAGGCTAGGGACCTTAATGGCGAAAAACATTCAGTCGTCGCGGTCATTGGCGACGGTTCTATTTCGGGTGGGCTAGCGTTTGAAGGCGTAAACAATGTTGCTGATTTAAAGACCAACATGATCGTCATTCTTAATGACAATGAAATGTCGATCTCCAAAAATGTCGGTTCGATTTCCAATTATCTTACCCAGGTATCGACCAGTGGGACCTATAATGAACTAAGGGACCGGATCGAAGGAGTGGTAAAAAGGATCCCTCGCGTCGGCACGTCGCTTTTTAAGGCGGCCAAAAAGTTAAAAGACCGGACCAAGCATATCGTCGTTAGTTTTAAAGTTGACGTTATTTTTGAAGAGCTGGGGTTTAAGTATTTCGGCCCGATCGATGGCCACAATATCCCGCTCCTGATGAGCACCCTTCATTATGCCAAGGAAGTCGAGGGGCCGGTCCTCATCCATGTTTTGACCAAAAAAGGGAAGGGCTATCCGCCAGCCGAAAAAGATCCGACCCGGTTCCACGGCACCGGACCGTTTGATATTGAAACCGGCAATCCCCTTAATGGTAAAGGCAAACCGACGTATACCTCTATTTTTGGCAAGACAATGGCCAGGCTTGGCGAAAGTGATCCCAAGATCGTAGCCATTACCGCCGCGATGATCGATGGGACTGGCCTTGAAGAATTCGCCACGAAATTCCCCGAACGCTTTTTTGACGTTGGTATCGCCGAAGAACACGCCGTTACTTTTGCCGGCGCACTGGCTAAAGGCGGATTTAGGCCGGTCGTCGCTGTTTATTCGACCTTCTTACAGCGTGCCTACGATGAAATAATCCACGATGTCTGCCTGCAAAACCTGCCTGTTGTTTTTGCCCTTGATCGGGCCGGCATAGTCGGTGACGATGGCGCGACACACAATGGAATCTTTGATCTCGCTTTTTTACGCAGTGTTCCCAATTTGACCATAATGGCTCCGGGTGATGATTCAGAACTGGCGGAAATGCTGGAATACGCCCTTAAACAAAATGGATCAGTCGCCATCCGTTATCCAAGAGGAACGGCACCACACGTTACGAAACAATCGTCACCCAGTAACAAGGAAGCAGAAACTGTTATCTTTGCTCTTGGTTCAATGCTTCAACCCACGATCGAAGCGGCAGAAAAATTGACTACTGTCAAAGTTATCAATCCGCGTTTTGTTAAACCACTTGATAAAGCTCTGATTCTTAATGCGATCAAAGGGGCAAAAAGAGTCGTTACAATCGAAGAGGGAATAGTTGACGGCGGCTTCGGTTCAGCAATAATGGAATTGTTGAATACGGAAGGAAGATCTATTCCTATTCAACGACTTGGCCTGCCCACCTCTTTTATTGAACATGGGAAGAGAGAAGATGTTTTAGCGAAGTATGGGTTGAGTGCTGATGGGATTTGTAGGCAGATATTAAAGCAAACTAATGGATAAAACCTGATCGATCAGCTTTATCTTTTTTGTAAATATTCTGTGGCATGCTCAAAACATTTCATAGCTATTTTAGGTTTTGTTTGTTGGGTGAGATCGTCTTTATCATAGGATAAAACATCATCAGCAGCTAGTTTAATCTCCAACGCTCGATTACACGCTTCAATAGTTTTATCTGTCTCTCCATTTTCATATCGTAATACTACTTGCCTATAAAATGTGGTTTTTTTACTGGATAGGACAATAGCATTGTTGGGATTAATCTCCAGAACTTTATTGTAAACATTAATAGCTTTAGTAAATCTTCCTTGGGCGGTCAATGCTAGCCCAAGAGTGTACCATTTATCAGCATCCATTGGATCAATCTCTAAAGCTTTTTGGCAACCTTCTATAACTTTATCCAAAACTATCAATACGGGTAAATTGGATGGCTCAAGTTGTAGGCCTCTATTAAATGCTTCAACGGCTTCATTGATTTTCCCTTGGTTAAGTAGCGCTAATCCTTTTTTATGCCAAACTTCAATATTACTTGGATCAATTTTCAATGCCTCACTGTAAGCGTCAATAGCTTTTTTTATTTCCCCTTGTTCCTTTAAGGCAAACCCTTTATTGTAATAGGCCGTGGCATTACTGCGATCTATCTCCAGCGACATATTATAAGCTCTAATCGCTTCATCATATTTCCCTTGAGACGCTAGAATCGCGCCTTCATTTGAATAATGCTTAGAGAGGCTTTCTCTATCAGTATCCCAGGTCTCGTCTGTATTATTAAACTGTAATGCCATTATGTCTAATTTATATTTCTGTCCTCCTAATTGAGCAATCACATAAGCATGTGTCGGTTCTTGTTTGATATGCGCCTCAATGCCAGCGGCACGCAGTAAAGAAGTTAATAAATGGCTATATTCTAAGCACAAGGCGCCTCTTTCTTCTGGAAGAGCATTCATTAATTCTTTTGGCAAAAGAGCTCCGTGTTTTTTTCTTAAGAATGATAAAGTATCAATATTAGAAGGAATAGCAAGCCCCCCTTCTTCCATTTTTAACCCACAAAAATAAACTGTCTTAACTTTAAACTCAACAGATGCAGGAATAATTGATCTAAACAAAAGAATAGCTTTTACTAAATCGGTCTCTGGTCCATATGACCTTCCCCCCAAAAACTGGACCACTTGCAATTAGAATTTAGGCCGATAAACTAATACAAGGGGGGTGCGTTTATGAGCGGGAAAAGACTCACTGAAGAACAGATCATTGGGGCATTGAAGGAGGCGGAGGCAGGGATTCCAATACCTGATCTTTGCCGCAAACATGGGATCCATCAGACAACTTTCTACAACTGGAAGGCAAAGTATGGTGGATTGTCAGTAAGCGAGGCGAGACGTCTTAAAGCGTTGGAGGATGAGAATCGGCGGCTCAAAAGCATTGTCGCCGATCAGACGCTGGATATCCAGGCGCTAAAGGCAGTTGTCTCAAAAAACTTCTAACGCCCGAGGCAAAGAAACAAGCCGTGAAATATCTCACTGGCAGCTTTGGGCGGAGTATAAGGCGGGCCTGCAAGCTGGTTAGCTTGTCAAAGTCG
>JBDRLW010000013.1:0-22580 GCA_043812655.1 bacterium
AATTGACCGTCCCAGGAGCGACAATGCCATCCCCGCTAACCTTCCCTTGAAAACTGATCTTTGGCGGTATTGCCGCCCAAGCATGAGAAAAAATAACGAACAGAAAAAAAACCAACACCCCTAAAATTATTTTTTTATACAAAATAAGAAACCTCCTGTTTTTTTGTATTATGCTAACTTACAAAAGTACTAGGTGTTAAATCAATAACATAACACGTAGTACTTAGAACTTTCCCTAATAAGACTCCCAATTCAACAAATCTTTTTTGAGGATCTCTTGGACCGCTTTCGTCCGATAAAGCATCTCCACCGTCTCGGCCCGGGTCAACTGCTTGTTCGGCTCAAAATCTTTCCCTTTTAGATAATCAACGATCCCGGCCTTAGACGCGCCAGATAAGGTCTTGGCTACCCAGTGGGCGGAAGTCAGGTCGGGGAACTGCCTCTCCCACATGATCTCTCCTATCCCGGCAAACCGGGCGATCATGGCTAAGCCTTCGGCCCGGGTAATATTACCGGACGGTTTGAAAATATTTCCCTCGTAACCTTTAACCACGCCGCGCTGGGCCGCCTGGGCGATGAACTTGGCCGCCCAGTGCTTGGGATTAACATCTTTAAAGTTTAACGGCGCTTCACTTGTTGCCGGCAAGGCCAAGGTTTTCATGAGCAAACTGCACATCTCCGCCCGGGTAATATTGCCATTGGGGCGGAAAGTACTGTCGGGATAGCCAGTAATAATGCCCGCCATAGCCAAAAGCGATATCTGTTGTTCGACCCAGTAGCCGACAGGAACATCGGGATAGCGGACAAGTCGCAAGATATAATTTCTTTTTTCAAAGACTTTAACCTGGTCTTCATCTTTCCCTTCAATGATTATCTTGTTCTTGCCGATCCTCATGCTTACTTCGGTCGTAGCAATTTCACCCCGCAATGAATAGCGGGTCAAAATGCCATTAATAAGTAGAGTCCTGACCCGCGGTTCCACGACTCTGCCGGCCACGACCACCTTGCTTTCGAAAGTGATCAATTTATCAGGCGGCGAAGTCAAGATGATCGGCCCTTTGTCCAGGTCGAGGATCGTGACAGGCTGGGAATAGGAAAGAGAAAAGAACTGGTTCCCCATATTGCCGGCAC
Source organism: bacterium (assembly GCA_043812655.1). GTDB lineage: Bacteria > Margulisbacteria > WOR-1 > O2-12-FULL-45-9 > XYB2-FULL-48-7 > JBDRLW01. Next base: position 1,132 of record JBDRLW010000013.1, read on the forward strand.
CCGAAAAGGTCCTGTAGGCATAATCAAAAACAAAGCCATTCATTAAAAACCCGACACCATAAGCCATATCGGAAATGACCGTCAGTCCCCCTTGGCCATCACCAGCGGTATCCTGGTCGATACCAGCCCGGAGCGCCAGCATGGGGATCGGTTTCCACTCCGCGCCGATGTGGAAAAGGTTGGGATTATTTTTTAGCGACAATTGGCTGTTCATGTCAGCGACCAGCTTGAGGTTGTGTTCCCCCATTTCATAAAGTGAATCGGTCTTCCCCCAAAGGTTAAGGGCCGCGCCGATCGTCATCGCCGCCGGATAAGTTTCTTCATGGCCCGAAGCGTATTTAAGTTTCCCCCCCGCGGTAAAAGGAAGGATATTTTTAAAGGCTAAACCGAGATTGAGCCACTTCCGGGGATAAACCTTTAAGCCAAGGTCAAGCTCGCTCCCGCTTGCTTCGCCGCCGACAATGCCATCGCCATACAGGGCGACTTGGAAGATCTTATAGTTAAGACCAAAAGAGACCCTATCCATCATCGGAATTTTTTTAAATAAGTCAAATTTTTTCAGCGAATTGGCATAAGATAAGACAAACGCGTTGTTATAATTACCCATTATCGGTTGGGATGTATCGATCGTATAGATCGGGTCGGCTGGGTCAGACCCGGCTTCTATCGTCGTCGGATAAGCGCCGCCGACCGAAGTGCCGGAAAACGCCAGGCCAAAAACCCCGTATTCAGTCGGATATAGGCCGGAAAAAGCGGTGTAAGAAAATTCATCTAAAAATTTACCGGAGAGGGATGACATCTGCCAACCAGCGACATCGGCCATGCCGGCCGGGTTGGTGTACATTGAAGCGACGTCATCGGCCAAACCATAATAAGCTTTACCCAAGCCGATAACCCGCGCGTTAGGGACAAATTGAGTCGGGTCTTTGGCCACAGGGATAGCAAAAACGATTGGAGATAATACTAGTAAGATGAACAAAACTGATAATATCTGTAACCCCATACTAAAGTATGGGGTATAATTGGCTTTTTTCAATATACCCCACACTTCAGTGTGGGGTGTTGACCGTATAATTTTCATCTTTTCTATTTATTATTTATTAGTCCAAACCATCATCTTGTTCTTGGCTAATTCTTGCCCATTGATATCCGTCACATAGATCAAATACATTCCAGCCGGAATATTTGTAAAAACTGCGGGGGGAATGGTCCAAGTATACTGTGTTACTACGCCTTGGCCAGCGACAACAGCGGTTTTAACCCTCATGGTCCTGACCCCGCTATCTGTAAGTTTACCTCCTCTGACTTTCATTGTCTTATCTATTTCCTGTCCATCTTGCCCGACCAACCTTACGTCAAAGTCATTAATCTGTATTTTGTCTGGTATCCTGATGAACGCCGTTGTGCCAACCTTCCGGTCAACAATGCTTCTTATCGTCCCGGTGTAACAAGGGTCTCCAACCCTGGCCCCCAATGGCGCCGTGTAAGTACTCCCGGGTAATAGGTCTTCAGCTACCGAAACAAAAACTTTTCCCATTCCAATGTTGCCTAAAGCGTCTTCACCATAAAGGATAAATGACGCGTCTGTCCCTTTCGCCCAGGCTGGGAGGGCTTCGGCGCTCGGAATTGTATAATATATGTGGACTTCGTTGGTCGCTACCACTTCTATACTGGTACTAGGTATCTCAGAATAAATATAAGTTGTCCCGCCTGTCGCGTCAGCGGTGGTCAATCTGGTCAGCAGTTTCGCTTTCATGGTATTAGGCTCAATTGTGCCGGTCGAAGAGACCTCATAAGAAATGGTAGGCTGCGTTGTAATGTTAAACCTTCCAGGCGTCCCATCGGGTGCAGTATTAGCCGGATTAGCCATCCCATCGGCAGTAACTTCACTCGAGACCATATGAAGTTCCAGCCAAACATTTCTAAAGAAAATTTTAGCAGTATAAGGATTTAAGGTAAAAGCGCCCGCCAGCGTATCAAAGGTCGCGTCAGGATTTGTAACCTTAATATCATAAGTATTTATTGTCGCGGTATCGGTGTTGCGGTCAGCAACGATATAAGCGACAATTTTTGTGCTTGAAGGATAAGTATAGGTAACAGGGAAGATCTCCGGCGAGCCGGTTTTAACGAATTGGACCGCCGCGCCGCTTAAAAAGCCGGTCCCAGTCACTTCAACCGACCCCACCCACCCTTGCATTTTGGCGGCAGGTGTAATACCTGTCACTGTCGGCGAAGAGAGTTTTAAGATCTTGCCGGAATTCCCGGCCAGGTAGGCAAAGATAGAGATCGAGGTCCCATTGGCCAGCATTACGTTACAAGCCCCGACACTGGCGCCAACCACGCTGGTCTGCGGTCCAGATCCACTGCTATAAATCGAAATGTCATTAAAAGTATCGGTGGCCGCCACGTCACCGGAAACAGGATAAGAAGTCCAGGTCGTCCCCCCGCTTCCAGTGATCAAGACGTTTCCCCCTTCGCCAACCAGCCAACCAAGATTTTCATTATAAAAATAAACCGCTTTTAATTTCTTATCGGCAACAGCGGAGATCTGGGTCGGCTGCCAATAACTCCCCCCATTGATAGTTTTATAATAATATCCATTATCTCCCGCCGCGTAGCCCACTGAAGTATCGATAAAATAAAGATCATTGATCGGCTGAAGTGAAGCCGTCAAAGTGGTGGCGCCATTCTTTAAAATTATGCCGTCGCCCCCTTTGGTCCCCCAAACCCAAACTTCGTCGGCCGCCGTCAAGAAAACACCGTTGGCCACCACTCCGCTGATCGTTTCGGTCGTCCAAGAAGCCCCGCTATCAGTAGAAGTTAGGAGATAACTGTCGGTGTTATCGGTCCCCACTATTGCCCGGTAGACCCCAAAATATGAACCCTTCTTAAAAACCACGCCCGCCGGCAAACCAGAGAAAGAAGAACTAATATCGGTAAAGCTGGCCGCGCCATCAACCGTTTTAAAGACTTTTCCCCCGGCGCTCAAAATATACCCTTCAGTTAAACTGGGAAAAAAGACATTGTTGTAATTTCCGGTATCGCCCGTGGTTTTTGCTTCCCAGGTCGTGCCGCTATTGGCGGTTTTTAAGACCGTGCCACTGTCACCCACCGCGTAACCGTCGGCTCCATTGATAAAGTAAAGGGCATTAATGTTCTGGGCGGTGCCGGTTTCTTGGGTTGCCCAAAGGGCCAAAGCGGGATGGGAAATTAATAACGTGAAAACCGCGGCAAAAATTAGGTTTTTAAGGCTAGGCATTTTATTCACTAGAGTATTAAACACCTTGCACAAATATTTGTCAACTAGCGTTTTTAAAAAGAGCCACTTGTTCTTCAAGCCGCCTACCTGCCGCTTTCATAAAGCTGGAAAAGATCGGATGCGGGCGGTTGGGCCGCGATTTGAATTCCGGATGGTATTGCGTGGCTAAGAACCACGGGTGCTCAGGAATTTCAACGACTTCCACCAGGTCAGCCTTCTGGTAGATCCCAGAAAAAACCAAGCCTTTTTCCGCCAGTTCTTTGCGAAATTGATTATTTAATTCGTAACGGTGGCGGTGGCGCTCTTCTATTTCGTCCTTACCATATATCTTTGAGAGGAGCGTCCCCTTTTTTATCTTGCACGGATAAGCGCCCAGGCGCATCGTCCCGCCTTTGTCGGTGATCGTTTTTTGCTCCGGGATGTAATCGATCACCGGATATTTTGTCTCGGGGTCAAATTCGGAAGAGTTAGCCCCTTTCATTTTGCAAACATTGCGGGCGAATTCGATCACCGCGCACTGCATCCCCAAACACAACCCAAGGAAAGGGATATTATTTTCCCGCGCGTACCTGATCGCTTTAATTTTCCCCTCTATCCCCCGGCTCCCAAACCCCCCAGGGACTACCACCCCCTGGACATCGCGGAAAATATTATCGATCTCTTCTTCCTCTTCCAGCCGCTCGGCGTTGACCCACTTGATCTCCAGCCCTAATTTATTTGAGATGCCGCCATGCTTAAGGGCTTCCACTATACTAATGTAAGAGTCGCCCAATTCGGTATACTTGCCAACGATCGCGATCTTGACCTTTTTTTCCAGGCTTTTCATCTCTTCGATTATCTTGGCCCACTCGCTTAGATCTCCCTTTTTTGCCGATAGCCCAAGCAGCTTGAGGACGATATCGTCAAGCCCCTCTTTTTCGAGCGCCAGAGGCACCTCATATAATAATGGAACATCGGCCAGGCCGATCACTTCTTCTTTGGACACGTCGCAGAAAAGAGAGATCTTCTCTTTCATCTCACCCGAAAGATGTTCCCGGGAACGGCAAATAATGATATCAGGCTGGATGCCGATCTCCCGCAGTTTCATCACGCTGTGCTGGGTCGGTTTGGTCTTGTATTCGTGGGTCGTATCAAGGTAAGGGATCAGCGTCACGTGGAGATTGACACAGTTATCCCGCCCGACTTCTTTGCGGAATTGGCGGATCGCTTCCAGGTAGGGCAAGCTTTCAATATCGCCAACCGTCCCGCCGATCTCGCAGATCACCACATTAAACTTCTCGGTCTTGGTCACCTGGCGGATCCGATCTTTTATTTCATTGGTAATATGGGGAATAACCTGGACCGTCCCGCCTAAATAATCGCCGCGCCGTTCGCGGGTAATGACGTTCCAATAGACCATCCCGGTCGTCACATTATTTGGCCGCCCGAGATTGACATCTATAAATCGCTCATAGTGGCCAAGGTCAAGGTCTGTCTCCGCCCCGTCATCAGTCACAAAAACTTCACCGTGCTGGTACGGGTTCATTGTCCCGGGGTCTACATTAATATAAGGATCAAGTTTTTGGATCGTCACGGAAATCCCGCGCGATTTTAATAGCCGGCCCAGCGAGGCTGCGGTGATCCCTTTCCCTAGTGAACTGACGACCCCACCGGTCACAAAAATATATTTAGTATTCATTTTCGCCTCTCATATTCGTCGTGGATCTCGCCCACGATCTCTTCGACCAGATCTTCCAACGTTACCAAGCCTAAAGTGCGCCCAAACTCATCGACCACTATCGCCAGGTGCTTATATTCCGCTTGCATCTGGTCGAGCAATTCGCTGATCTTTTTGCGGCCCGGGATAAAAAGGGCTTGTTTTAAATGGTCGGCGATCTTGTCTGACCTTGGGACATCAAGCAGGTCTTTGGCATAAACGACCCCCACGACATTATCAAGGCTTTGGTCAATGACCGGCAGGCGCGAATGGCCGCTCTCCTTTATTTTCTCTATCACTTCACCGACATTTTCTTTAATGCCGACGCGGACCATTTTTTCCCTTGAGGTCAAGACATCTTTCGCCAGCAGGTCGCCAAATTTAAAGACCGAACTGATCATCTCCCTCTCATCATGTTCGATCACGCCCTCTTTTTCCCCGGCAAATAACAGGGTCTTGATCATCTCTTCCGTCACGAACGGCCCCTGCTCCGGCAGTTTAGCGCCAAAGAGAAAAATAAACGGCCGGCTAAGCGCCGTGGTCATCCAAGCGATCGGGCTAAGGAACCATTCAAAAAAAACCATGATCGGCGCGGTCGACAGGGCGATCGCCTCCGCCCTTCTGATCGCGACAGTTTTGGGGGTGATCTCACCAAAGACCAAAAGGATCAAGGTCATCACCCCGATCGCGACCGCGATGATCTGGCCTTCTCCTTTAAAGCCTAAACTAAAAAAATAATTTTTCACTAAAGTGGTCATTAAGACCGAAGCGCTGATGTTGACCAGGTTGTTGCCGATCAAGATCGTCGACAACAGCCGGGCCGGATTTTTCCGGAGCTTCATCAATAATTTCGCGCCAACTTTCTTAAGCTCCACCAGATGGGCTATTCTGACCTGGCTGACGGAAAGCATTGCTGTTTCCACCATCGAGAAAAAAGCGGACATGATAAACAAAACTATTAATAGCAACAATAACAACATCATAATATTATTTTTGGCACCAAGACCAAAACCCCAACGATCAACGCGCCGACCGCAGCCAACAAGACCGCCGCCGCTGAAACATTCTTGATCAAAGCCGCCAGCGGATGCTGGTAGGGCTTGACCAGGTCGATCGTTTCTTCGATCGCGGTATTGAACAATTCAGCCGTGATCACAAAAAATATCGCCAGGAGTATGACCGCCATTTCAATAGGCGATGACCCCAGCCAGCCCGCGCCAATAAAAACCAATATGGCAATAGCCAAATGGATCCTGATGTTCCTTTGGGTCCGGAGCGCGTGCTGGGCCCCCACTCCGGCATATTTAACGCTTTTCAAAAATCTTTTCGGCATTTCTCATCTTCCTCCCATGGTCGTAACCTAAAATGTGTAAGACCCCATGCACCACAAGACGCTTAACTTCGTCTCGGTAAGGAACACCGTAACGCTTGGCATTCTTTTTCGTCGTCTCGGCTGAAATTATAACATCACCCAAAAAACCTTCATTATTATAATTAAAAGATAAGACATCGGTCGGTTTATCTTTGCCCCGCCACTTTCGATTAAGCGCTTGGATCGTCTTATCATCTACAAAAGAAAGATCTATCGTTCCCTCTCTTTTGGCGCGCTTAATTATTTTCTTGATTAACGGCCCGTACATCTCCCCCCAACGCGTTCAATTTATTGATTATATTATCATACCCGCGGCCGAGATGGTGGTCCCGGTCTTCGATCAATGTCTCTCCCTCGGCCGCCAACGCCGCGATCAGCAGGGCCGCCCCCGCCCGCAGGTCGGAAATTTTGACCGGCGCGCCCGATAATTTTTCCACTCCAGTGATCACCGCGCTCTGGCCTTCAAGCTTGATCTCCGCCCCCAAACGCTTAAGTTCATTCATATGCATAAAACGGTTTTCAAAGATCGTTTCAGAAACTACCGACGTCCCTTTGGCCAAACATAAAAAGGCCGATAACTGCGGCTGCATATCGGTCGGAAAACCGGGATACGGCATGGTTTTAACATCAACAGCATGAAAGCCGCCGTTTTTCGAGACCAATAGGTCGCTCTCCCCCAACTTGACCTTAAGGCCGCTCTCCTGGAATTTTTGGATCGCCGATTCCAGGTGTTCCGGGACGATCTTGTTGATCTTTAACTCTCCCCCGGTGATCGCCGCGGCCGCCAGGAAAGTCCCCGCTTCGATCCGGTCGGGAACGACCGAATATTCGACCGGATACAATTTATTAACACCGATGATCTTGATCTCGCTGCTTCCAGCCCCTTCAATTTTGGCTCCCGCTTTTATTAAAAAATTAGCCAGGTCGATGATCTCCGGCTCCCGGGCGGCGTTCTCTAAAATTGTTTCGCCTTCAGCTAAGGTCGCCGCCATCATCACTGTCTCGGTCGCCCCCACCGACGGAAAATCCAAGCAGATCCGGCCGCCAACCAGTTTTGGGGCTTCGGCGATCACAAACCCGTGTTCTAATATAACTTTGGCCCCTAACCCCTCCAACCCTTTAATGTGGATATCAACCGGCCGGGACCCGATCGCGCACCCGCCGGGCAAAGGGATTTTTGCCAGCCCTTTGGTCGCCAGGATCGGGCCGATCACAAAAAATGAGGCCCGCATTTTAGTCACTAGTTCATAAGGCGCGACGTGGCGGACCTGGTTGTTCCAGACATCAACGGTATTCGGGATCGATTGGGAATATTCCGCCCGCAAGCCTAGCGCCCGCAAAACCCGCAAGATCGTGATCACGTCGATCAAATTCGGGATGTTCCTGATCACCGTGTGGCCCGGCAAGAGGATCGTCGCCGCCAGGATCGGCAAGGCCGCGTTCTTTGAACCGGAAATAGTGACTTCGCCATTTAAGGGCTTTCCGCCCCGAACCGCTAAACGGAGCATGTAAATTCCTCCGGCTTCTGATCGGTTAATTTAAAATAATATTTTAAAGCCGCCATGATTCTTTTGCTTGCCGCTCCATCGCCATACGGGTTAGCCCGGCGCGACATCTTATTATATTCTTTTTCGCTGGTTAATAAAACCGTTAAATCATTAACTATCGCCGCCTCTTCGGTACCGACCAGTTTAACCGTTCCGGCGGTAACCGCGTCAGGCCTCTCGGTCTTGGCCCGCATGACCAAAACAGGCTTGCCTAGCGACGGGCCTTCTTCCTGCACGCCGCCGGAATCGGTGAGAATGATGTACGCCGCTTTCATTAAATGGACAAAGGCTTCATAGTCTTGCGGTTCGATCAGCTCAACATTTTCCAGCCCGCTTAATGACTCTTGGATAATATCATGGACCTTTGGGTTCTTATGGACCGGAATGACAAAATAGGTATCACTTCTAGACGCGACCTGCTTGATCGCACCGCAGATATTTTTGATCGGTCCGCCAAAGTTCTCCCGGCGGTGGGTCGTAACCAAGACCAGCTTTTTTCCCGGGCGCAATTTTAGGCCCGCTTTAGCCAGGTCGTAGTCGCGTCCAGCGACCGACAACAAAGCATCAATAACAGTATTACCCGTTAAAAAGATCTTTTCCCGGCTTATCCCTTCTTCTTCGGTCAAGACTTTTAAAGCCGACGGTGTAGGAGGGAAATGCAGGTCGGACAGGTCACTTAATAATTTCCGGTTGATCTCTTCGGGATACGGCTGCCATTTATCGCCGGTCCGCAGCCCCGCTTCAACGTGGCCGAGCGGGATCCGCTGGTAATAAGCGGCCAGTCCCGCCGCGAAAGCCGTTGACGTATCACCTTGAACAAGGAGCATGTCCGGCTTTTCTCCCAAAATTATTTTTTCCATCCCGGCCAAAGTTTTGGTCACAATATCGGTCAAGCTCTGGTTTTCTTCCATAATTTCCAGGTCGTGATCTGGTTTGATCCCAAAGATCCGCAAAACCTGGTCAAGCATCTGGCGGTGTTGGCCGGTCACGACCACGATCGACGTAAAGCCTGCCGCCTGTTTTTCTAATTCTTTTATGACCGGCGCCATTTTGATCGCTTCCGGCCTCGTCCCAAAAACAAACATGATCTTTTTTTTATTTATTATCTTACCTTCATTTTTCATTAAGTCATTTTTCATTTTTAATTATTTTTGCATCGCCATAATGATCGCCGTAATGCTCAAGAGAAAACAGACAATGTAGATCGACATCACCGCTTCCCTTTGGGTCAAACCGGCCCGCAAGAGCAGATGGTGGATATGTTTGTTATCGGGAGCAAAGGGGCTTTTTTTATTCTTCAGCCGCCGAAGGATCGCGAAAGTGGTGTCAAAGATCGGCACGCCCAGGATGAGGATCGGGATAATTAATGCCACGACCAAAGTGGTCTTAAACACTCCAACGATAGAGGCGGTAGCTAAAATAAAGCCTAAGAAATAACTGCCGGAATCGCCTAGGAATATCGAGGCCGGGTTAAAATTGTAGCGTAGAAATCCTAGCGCCGCCCCGGCTAACGCCAACATTAAGATCGCCCCACCGATTTGGTGGGTCCGCAGCGCCACAAAAAAAAGCGAACCGGCCGAGATCGCCGTCACCCCGGTCGCCAACCCGTCTAACCCGTCAATTAAATTAACCGCGTTAGTCATCCCCACCACCCAAAAAAGAGTTAATGGGATAGCGATGAACCCGAGCGGGAGCAAGCCATTAAAAGGATTGGAAATAAAAGTTATCTCTACCCCAAAATAGATCGCGACGAACGCCCCGACGCATTGCCAAAAAAGCTTGGTCAAGGGACGAAGCCCTCTAACATCATCAATGAGGCCGGTAAACATCACGATCGACCCGCCAAAGATGATCCCTAAGATCGGCAGGGAATTAATAATAATACCGTTAGCTGAAGAGATTAAAAGCCCAAATAGAACCGCGGCTAAAAAACCGAAATAAATGGCCAAACCGCCGCTGCGAGGGATATTTGAACTGTGGACTTTTCTTTCGGATGGCTTATCGATCGCGCCTATTTCGGGGGCAAAACTCCGCACCATTGGGGTAAGCAAAATGGTTACTATCAATGCCACCAGAAAGGTTAGGAGGAATATGAGCATTACGGGATATTATTGTAGCATATTTTGAACTGTTTTCCAACAGGAACCTGCGAATGAATTCGCGGTTCCATAGATAATTCCGCAGAATTTATAGTAATAACCGAGAATTTATTCTCAGGTTCCGAAAAATATGATATTATTATATTAATGCAAGAAAAAATCAAATCAGAACTAAAAGAAAGCATTAAGACCAAAGAACTCGTTATCGAGACCCTCCTCCCCCAGATCGAACAAGCGGCAAGGCTGATGATCGAAGCGATAAGGACCGGCCATAAGATATTTTTCTTTGGCAATGGCGGCTCCGCCGCCGACGCCCAACACCTGGCGGCCGAATTTATCAGCCGTTTCCTTAAAGAGAGAAAGTCGCTTCCCGCGATCGCCTTAACGACCGACACTTCGATCATCACCGCGATCAGCAATGATTATAATTTTAGCCGGATCTTTGCCCGGCAGCTTGAAGGTTTGGCGCAGGCCGGCGATATCGCCTTTGGCCTGTCAACTTCCGGAAATTCCGCCAATGTGCTGGAAGGCATGAAAAAAGCCAAAGAGCTTGGCTGTAAAACGATCGGGCTCCTTGGTTCTGACGGGGGAACAATCGCCCTCGCCGTCGACTTGGCGATCACTGTTGCCAGTGAAAACACCCCCAGGGTCCAAGAAAGCCACATCACTATCGGCCACATCCTCTGCGGCTTGGTCGAGCAGGAAGTTTGCGCGTGAAAAAATACCAGCCGATCGATCTATCTAAAATAAAAACTTATTCAGTTAAGGACCGCCCAACTAAAGTCGATTTATTCTCCTTTGCCAAAACAGGTTATGCTGGCGCATCTTTCAAGGATTTTTACGATTCCCTCCCCTCTTTTCTTGGCGCCAACGATCTAAAAGCGGCGGCCAAAGCGATCATTGCCGCCCATAAAAACGGCCGGCCGGTAATTATCGGCCTGGGTGCTCACGTCATTAAGGTCGGCTTAAGCCCGCTGATCATTGACCTGATGAAAAAAGGGATCGTCAGCGCTATCGCCTTGAACGGCGCCGGCGCGATCCACGATTTTGAGATCGCCACTCTCGGCCGGACATCAGAAGAGGTCGGCGAAGGGCTTGAGACTGGGATGTTTGGGATGGTTGAGGAGACAATGCAAGGCGTAAACGAAGCTATAATGCAAAATGAAAAATTAAAAATGAAAAATGAAGGAATGGGAAGATTAATTGGAAACTATTTATTGAACAAAAAAGCACCTAATAATAGCTTAAGTCTATTGGCTAACGCGGCGGAGTTGGATATCCCGCTCACTGTTCATGTGGCGATCGGGACCGACACGGTCCATATGTCACCGCACGTTGACGCTAAAGCTTTGGGCGAAGCGACTTATACTGATTTCCGTTTATTTTGCTCGGTGATCAGCGATCTTGAAGGCGGGTTTTACCTTAATCTTGGTTCGGCTGTCCTCTTGCCCGAAGTTTTCCTTAAAGCTTTAACTGTCGCCAGGAATCTAGGGAATAAAGTCAAAAACTTCACTACTATTAATATGGATATGATCCAGCATTATCGGCCGCGGCAAAATGTCCTGGCCCGCCCGGGCGGTAAAGCATTCTCGCTCACCGGCCACCACGAGATAATGGTTCCTCTGCTGTATCAGTCTATTATTGAAGGATTCTAAACCATGGCCCCATTGTCTAACGGTTAGGACGCGGCCCTCTCAAGGCCGAGGCCGGGGTTCGATTCCCCGTGGGGCTATTTTAGTAATTTAAAGCCTGGGTAATATAGGTTAATGTCAAAGAAAGAAAAAGAAAATATCTTTGTCAATTTGTCTGAATATCCTGACCATTATTAGTAAAAGTATTACCGCTAATGCTTGGGTTGCCTGAAGAGTCAACAACATTGATCGCTAGGTTATTATTAGTAAAGGTATTATTACGGATAATGGAATCACTCCCAACAATGACCACGCCAGTACCACCGCCGCTTGGATCGCCATATGATCCACTATTATCATGAAAATTATTGTTTTCCACGATCAGGGAAGCATTTTCATGGATATCAACAGCTTCGTGCCCGCAATCGGATAAATCACTGTCAGCAACGGTAAAGGCAATATCAAAAGAGCCAGAAGCGCAGGCAACACCGGCGCCGATAATATGACGGACTATATTATTTTTAAAGGTAATATCGCTGCTTGTTGCGGTTGCGCCAATGCCGAGGCCCAGGTAAGCGTATTCAATTATTGCATATTGGATATTCATGGTACTGCCTGCTTCACCATACTGCAGGCCATGCCAATCACGAGCATCAGGAGAAGCCGCATTTGAAGTAAAGGTTATTGATTCAGTGCTAGTGCCAATAGCGGTGAGAGTCCCACCATGAGTAATAATAGTACTGAGTTCAGAAAATTTTACCACTGGATCATTAGGAAAATTCGAATCCTGCACAGGATCAGTCCCGCCAAGTCCTTGGTCATCTGATCTAGCAGCAAATTTCACTGTTGTTCCAGGTTCAATCGTAACATTAGCCCCACTGCGCAGTAAAACATCTCCGGTAATTTCAATCGTGCCCCGCCAAATTTCCGGGCCAAAAATTTCCCCAGAACGCGAATCATTTTCTACGATCACGACCGGTAAGGTTGTTGTTGTGGTAGTGGTGGGCGTTGTTGGCGTTTGTGCTGTTTGGCAACCGTTTGTGATCAATAAAGCAATAAAAAAAGTAATGGACAGAGCAACAATAAAAACGCGTTTATTCATGTTTCCCCCTCATTTAATTTAATTATACTCCCTCTAAATATTAAGTTAAAGCTATAACCAACTTGAAAGGGCCATGCAAATCCGAGTCATTTCATGTTAAACTAATATTATTATGATCAAGTTTATATTCACCAAAACACCGCTTGATGGTCTGCTGGTCATTGAACCGAAAGTCTTCGCCGATGAGCGCGGATTCTTTATGGAATCATATAATCTTAATGAATTCAAGACTAATGGTTTTAACGAAGTCTTTATTCAGGATAATCACAGCCGCTCTAAAAAAGGGGTCCTCCGCGGCTTACATTATCAGATCCACCCGACGCCGATGGGAAAACTGGTCAAATGCACTCGGGGCAAGATCTTTGACGTCGGTGTTGATATCCGCGTTGGCTCCCCGACTTTCGGTAAATGGTACGGAGAAATTTTAACCGGTGAAAACCATAAAATGCTCTACCTTCCTCCCGGTTTCGCCCACGGTTTTCTTTCGTTCGAAGATGAGACCGACGTGATGTATAAATGTACCGGCGTTTACAGCGCCAAGGATGAGCGGGCGATTATCTGGAACGATCCCGCGATCGGGATCAAATGGCCGGTCGATTTGGTTGGCAAGCCGATCGTTTCCGAAAAAGACGCCAAATCCCCCCTATTTAAAGACGCGGAAACTAATTATAAATGGGCAAATACTACAAATTAGTCGCCTTTGTCCCACTCCCCCAAACTGAAAAAGTCAGGCAAGCTATTTGCGGTGCTGGCGCTGGCAAGATCGGCGCGAAATACGATAACTGCACTTTTATATCTGAAGGGATCGGCGCTTTCCGCCCGCTCAAAGGCGCGAAACCTTATAGAGGGAAAGTTGGTAAGTTGGAAAGAGTAAAAGAGGCTAGAATTGAAACAATTGTCGCGGTTAAAGACGCTAAAAAGGTTGTCGCCGCGTTGAAGAAAGCCCACCCGTACGAAGAACCGGCCTTTGATCTTTATCCTCTTATTTGATGATCCGTTTTAAATAGATCGCCCATTCGCTATCTAGCGACTGGATCCTTTTGACCCGCAAAGGATCAAATTTCATCGGGTTCATTCCGCCGGCAACTTCAGCTACCAGCTTAAAATCAGCCAGCACAGACCGGTCGCGCGGATACTTGCCAAGCGGCAGAGCCAGGGAAACGACTTCCTGCCCGGTAATTTTTCTGATCGCTTGCCGCGACCGCTCAAGCGTTTTCTTGGCCGCGGCAACGCTCAAACGATCGAGACGGTCATGAGAATAAGTGTGGCAGCCAACTTCCATCCCCCACTCCGTCAGTTGCCGCAGTTTTTTGGCCGCGAACTCCGGCTGGCCGAAAAGGTTCCGGTCGGGCGCATTAGTTTCAAATAAAACAAAAAATGTGGCGCATAGCGGCCACTCTTTTGGATGCCGCTCGTGAAATTCTTTCAAGATCCCCACCGCTGAATCAGGATCAAGCCGGCCATCTGGCAAGTAATTAAACTGTCCCCGCGACGAATCATCAAAGGTTAAAACCACGGGCCTTTTCCCCGGCGGCAGGGTTTTAAACCCGTTAAGGAGGTCGCGGAGGTTGACCGGATAATAATTATTCCGGTATAGCCATTCCAGGTCGCTTCGGAAATTTTCGGGCGTCCTCTGCCAGCGTCCCTCCGGCCGGCCGATCAGGTGGTATTCTAGGACTGGGAATTTTGCAACCTCTTCCGCCAGAGAGCTCCCCACGATCAAAAACAATAAACTTATCCCCAATAATATCTTTGCTCTTGCCATTGCTCCTATTCTACCTAACACCGTAAAAGAGAGCAATCTTTTAATGTTCTAAAAGAGAGCTTCCCCAGGGTTGAAATCAGTGCTCATCATGTGCTAAATTGAGAACAATGGGTAAAATACTAGCCATAACGCTTTTTTCCCTTTGTTTTTCTGTTAGCGTTTCGGCTTCAGTCAGCACCAAAGTAGCTGGAGTAAAACTGCGGACCGGACCGGGACCTTCATATAAACAAATAGTAGAATTGCCCAAATACCATCCCTTAAAGATCATCGCCAGATCAGGGAAATGGTATAAAGTTACGAACTGGATGCGCGCTCGAGGCTGGGTCGACAGTTCCTTGCTTGCCAAGACAAAAACAGTTGTGGTTAGAAAGATGAGGGTAAACCTCCGCTCGGGACCAAGAACCCGTTACAAAAAAATAACCAGCCTGTACCAGGGATATGTTTTAAGGGTCATAAAAAGGTCCGGTTCGTGGTATAAAGTCATAGTGATCGATCCGCCTCAAGGGATAGAAGGCTGGATCCATCGAAAATTGGTGTGGGGATGAAGTTATTCCCATTAACTCTTATCTTAGCCCTGATATTCCTGACTACCGCTTGCGCTCCTCCAAACACTAAAACCCTCAAGGTTTCCATGAGCCTCTCTGATGAAGAGTGGAAGGTAATGAAAGAAAAAATCTTCCCGCTTTTTGAAGAAAAGCATCAGTGCCGGATCAAAGCCGCCCAGATCGAAGCCGGCGATATACCTTCCGTCCTGCAATCGATGACCTCCGCGGGAAGGGTCGAGATCGATGTTTTCGCTCAAGATAATATGCGGCTTGCCCCCCTGGTAGAAAACAACTTGGTCATGGACCTGACCCCTTACGCCAAAACTATTCCCGCTCCGGTAGAAAAAGCGCTGCTGGCAGTCGGTTATTTTAACAGGAAATTATTCTTCATGCCTTATCGCCCCAACGTTCAGATCGTCTATTACAATAAAAAGATCTTTGATAAATATAATTTGGCCCCCCCAAAAGATTGGGATGAACTGCTGGCCAGCGCCAAGTTCTTTAAGCAAAAAGAGGGCGTGGGCCGGGTCCTCTTTAAGGCCTGGGGCAACGGCCCCACCGCCACCCAGCTTTACGAATTTATTGTTTCTGCCGGAGGAGATCCCTTTACTTTTAATCACCCCGGCACCATAAAAACCTTTGAGTTTTTACAACAACTGTGGCCCTACCTTTCCCGGGATTCCTTAAAGGCCAAATGGAACACGGCCAACGATTATATCGCCAGAGAGAGCGTCTACCTGATGCAAAACTGGCCGTTTGGGATCAAGATCATTCTCCAGGATTATAAAAAGAAGGATATCGCTACTTATCATGGTTTTTCCGGGCCAGCGCGCGAAGCCCACGTGATCGGGGGGGAAGTTTTGGCGATCCCGCGGCTTAGCCGCAATAAAGACCTGGCCTTACAATTCATCTCTTTTATGCAATCCAAAGAGATCCAAGAGATGTTCATCAACGAACTGGGCTGGCCTTCCATTCGCGGCGATGTTTATGGAGAAGCCCAGGAGTGGATGAAACCGCATTATCAGGCGGTAAAAGAAGCCCTGCGCTACGGGGTCTTTCGCCAAAATGTCCCCTATTGGTCTGATTTTGACAGGTATATTAACGAGGCTTTTGTGCGCGTGGTGATCCGGGGAGAGTCCGCGCCAAAGACCCTTAACGAATACGCGGTAAAAATGCATAAGATAATCCAAAAGCATGAAAAGAAAGATTTATAAAAATTTATGGATCATTCTCTTTTCCACCCCTCTTTTTTTATACCTGTTCGGCTTCACCTTGCTCCCCATCCTTTCCGCGTTGCGATTAAGCTTTATGGAAAAGGGGACAGAAACTTACACCCTGGGCAATTACTTTTGGCTCTTTCAGCATTTTCAATTCAACGAAGCGGTAATTAACACCATAACCATCACGATCCTGGCGTTAATTTTAGAACTCGCTTTGGGCCTGGGCATCGCCCTCCTCTTTTACTATCTCCAAGAAAAAAGATTTGTTCGCGCGCTATTTTTGATCCCTTTGGGGATCCCGACCATTGTGGCGGCCGCCAACATGCGTTATTTTTTTGATACCAGCGGCTTCCTGAACGAAATACTTTTGCGCCTGCATTTAATTCGTTCCCCCATCGAATGGCTGGCGGGCGGCTTTTTAACTTTGGCCGCGATCGTAGTCTCTGACATGTGGAAGGTTACCCCATTGATCATGCTTATCCTGTTAGCCGGCATCGAAAGGATACCAAAAGATCTTTTCGAGGCCGCGCAGATCGATGGCGCTTCGGAGTTCAATAAATTCCGTTTTATCATTTTACCTCTGCTTAAACCCTTCATTACTATGGCCATAATTATCCGGGGGATCGACACTTTTCGTATCTTTGAGCTGCCGCTGACCCTGGTCGGCGGCACTTTCAAGGTCCTTTCTTCCTTCGCTTATTTTGAATATAGGGAATTCAACAATCCCAATACCGCGGCGGCGGCTTCGACCATTTTATTTTTGATCATCGCTGGATTCATGTATCTTTATCTTAAAAATTGGGGCAAAGAGGACACCGCCAGATGTTAAAGCAGAGCACTTTCTTTAAAGCAACAACCCTTATGGCTTTTATCCTGGCCATACTCTGGACCGTTCTTCCTCTCTATATTATGCTTAAAATATCTTTTTCTGCGCCGGCCGAAATACTCCAACAGCATCCCCCGCTCCTCATCCATTCTTTTACTTTAGATCATTGGCAAGAGACTTTGGCTTCGGGAAACCTGATGCCCCCTCTTATAAAAAGCCTAAGCGTGGCAGTGGGAGCAACTATCCTCGCTCTCTTGATCTCTATTCCGGGCGCTTACGCTTTAGCGCGCTTACCCGGCCAGCTGGGTTTAGCCCTCATCTCTTTGATCTTTATCTCCCGCCTGCTGCCGGAAGTTGAGATCGCCCTGCCGATCAGCATCTCCTTTATCCGCTTGGGGCTTCTTGATACCAGCCTGGGATTGATACTCGCCCATCTTATTCGGATACTCCCTTTAACTACCTGGATATTGTTAAATACTTTTAAAACTATCCCCTTAGAATTAGAGGAAGCGGCGGAAATTGACGGGGCGGGACGATTAAATATCCTGCGCAAAGTGGCGTTGCCCTTAGCTCTTCCCGGGATCGCGGTAGCGGGAATATTCGCTTTCCTGTTTTCCTGGGATGAATTTATTTACGCCCTCTATCTGTCTTTTACCCATAAAACACTCCCTCTGATGGTCTACTACTATATTAATCGCGCCAGCTGGTTTGACGCCGCCACTTTTGCTTCCATTATCACCATCCCGGTACTGATCGTTACTTTCTTTCTCCAGCGCTATTTAAAAACTGAATATTTAGCCGGAGCGGTCAAAGGGTAACCTATGCCTTCCTGCAAAATATGTTCGCAAAAGACGCGCATCATCTTTGACCGCCAATATGAACACAATTATTACTATTGCGCTAATTGCGAGTTCATCTTTTTGGATGAAAGTAAAATTATCTCTCCTGCTCAAGAAAAAAAGGAGTATTCTTTTCACCATAATAGCCTGGAGAATGAAGGCTATGTCCAAATGTTTAGAGATTTTATCAACCAGGCCATTAAACCATCCCGCTCCGGCAAAACAACTGCCCTTGATTTTGGCTCCGGCCCCGAGCCCGTCCTGGCTGAACTTTTACGTTTAGAAGGTTTCGAAACTGATATTTATGATAAATATTTCGCGCCGGAAATGGCCGATCAAAACAAAAAATACGACCTGATAACCGCCACCGAAGTTTTTGAGCATCTAGCCGATCCCCTGTCTACTTTAAAGCAGCTCAAACCCCTGTTGAATAAAAATGGGATCCTAGCCCTCATGACATTGTTCCACCAAAATAATGATGAACATTTTAAGGCTTGGTGGTACCGCCGGGATGCTACGCATATAGCTTTTTACACTCCCAAGACCTTCCACTGCCTGGCTGCGCTGTTAAACATGAAGGTGAAAATGTCTGACCAGAAAAACATTTGTGTCCTGGGCGCTTAATTTATCACCCACATATTAATGCTAACTTTTCAGTCCTTGAAAAACTTTTGATCTGCGCCTCTCGTTTGGCCGCTTCACTCCGAGTGGCATGAACTTCGCTATAGCGGACCTTAACTCCTCTATTATAAGCAGTATAACGCCCGCCCTTACCTTCTTTATGTTGTCGAAATCTTCTTTCAAGATCATTGGTAATGCCGGTATAGGGGGCTTGATTGGAACATTCGATGATATAGACGTAATATGGCATATTTAAAGATTGGCTGGGGGACAGGGATTCGAACCCCGATACGCAGAGTCAGAGTCTGCGGTCCTACCGTTAGACGATCCCCCAACGACCTGCGGTCGTAATTACAAACATCAAACCTCAAACTTCAAAACAATTATCAATAAACAAATGACAAATTATTGAGCTTGTTAATTAAATCCGCCGAAGGCGACCTTCATTTGACATTTGTCATTGGTCATTTGACATTTATCAGTATGGCAACCGCCACCACTCCGGTTGTAGCAAAAGCACATACAAACCAAAAAAGACGACAAATCCCGCGATGGCGATAAAAACTAAAAATGAGCCTTTCAACGGCTCTTGCCAGCGCTTGTTCATGTAATAAGCGAATAATAGCGCCAAGAGTCCTACTCCAACGATCAATAATCCTCTAATAAATGTACTCATGATGGTTTTATTTTACCACGCGTAAAGGTATAATAAAAGCATGCGGGAATGCGATCTCCTTATTATCGGCGGCGGGATCGCTGGATTAACGGCGGCGCTAGAAGCCAGTAAGTCCAGTAAGGTTATTCTTTTGACCAAAGGAAAGATCGGCGAGACCGCGACCGAAAAAGCCCAGGGAGGAATTGCCGCCGCAATCGACCAGCTCCGCGATTCGACCGAGTTCCACTTTGAAGACACCATCGCCGCCGGCGCCGGCCTCTGCGACGAAAAAGCGGTTAGGGTCTTGGTCACTGAAGGGGTTGATCGGGTTAAAGATCTGATCGAAATGGGCGCGCGCTTTGACCGGGCCGAAACCGAAGCGGGCGGCGGGTATGCCCTCGCCCTCGAAGGGGCCCATAAAAGACGGAGGATCCTCCACGCTGGCGACGAAACCGGCCGGGAGATCGAGCGAACGCTTGGTCGCAAAGTTGTCAGCGAAGGTAAAGTCGAAATCCACCAGCAAATGACCGGCATCGACCTGATCATGAATAATGGCCGCTGTGCAGGAGCCTCGGCTCTCAACCAACAGACCAACCAACTAACAAACTACTTCGCCAAAGCTACGCTACTTGCCACCGGCGGAGTCTGCCAAACCTACCTCTACACCACTAACCCCTCATTCGCGACCGGCGATGGAGTGGCGATGGCCTACCGGGCCGGAGCGGAAGTGACCGACCTGGAATTCGTCCAATTCCATCCAACCGCCCTCGTCCAATTCAAGCAATTTGAAGATCTCATCGCCCTCCCCCAATTCTTAATATCGGAAGCAGTTAGAGGCGAAGGGGGCGTGTTGCTTAATAACCGCGGCGAAAGGTTCATGGAAAGGTATCACGACCAGCTGGAGTTGGCTCCCAGGGATATTGTCTCCCGCTCGATCGTTGAAGAAATGAAAGCGACAAGCGCCGATCATGTTTTTCTCTCTTTGAAAAATATTGGCCCGGATAAAATAAAACACCGTTTTCCCATGATCTATAAGACCTGCCTTGAGCGGGGTTTGGATATCACTAAAGATAATATCCCGGTCGCCCCTGCCGCCCATTATTTTATGGGCGGGATAAAAACCGATATTAATGGAGCTACCAATATCCCCGGCCTATTTGCCGCCGGCGAATGCGCTTCGACCGGCGTCCATGGCGCTAACCGGCTAGCTTCAAATTCACTGCTTGAAGGGACGGTGTTTGGATATAGGGCGGCGGTGCAAGCAGGAAAAGTCGGTAAGTCGGTTAGTTTGTTAGATAAAAAGACCCTCCCCTCTAACCAACTAACCAACCAACCAACTAACCGACTTAATCCCGTCGAAATCCAACGCTTTAAATTAGTTATAAAGGCGGCAATGTGGCACGGGGCTGGGATCATTCGGTCAAAAGAAGGCTTAGAAGAAACTCTGCATAAGCTTCGCGCTATACCGGAAGATTTTTGTGATTTTGAAGTCAGAAACATGCTGATAGTCGCCATACTTATCGCGCAAGCGGCGCTTGACCGGACTGAATCCCGCGGCGCCCATTATCGGACAGATTATCCGCGGACAGACGATAAAGCCTGGAAAAAGCACTTAATTTATAAAACAAGCTGAAATTTTAGGACTTTTTTTCAGATAGTTATCCATGAACCAGCTAATTCAATTTGCTGCGCTAAGCAACTCTTTTAGAAGAAGACCATTATTTCAAGCCGCCTTGACTTACGGTTTGTCAAACCCAATTATTATAAGATGGAAAGTTATCCACGACTGTAATGGAAAAAGCTATATACAATATCCACTGCCCAACACAAATACCCGCCCCAAAATTGAAGGTTTTAATGGTCACGAATATGTTTGGTTGGCAATTTTCGAAGAATCCGGCAAAATCGTTGCCAGTTTTTATCCTGATCTTGATTCATTAAATAATAAAACAAATCATTTAAAAAAAGTGGTCTTATCTGAATTTAATCAGGCCGTAAATAAATGGGTCCCGCTTGGTAAGGCCAAGGTCATCCAATGTGACGCTGGCAATTTGGTCCAACATCAAAGGGCGTTCGTCCAAAGGTTACAAGATCATTTATTACATGATCAAGAACAAGCTTTTGATATACCTGACCTTCCCCCCAAAAACTGGACCACTTGCAATTAGAATTTAGGCCGATAAACTAATACAAGGGGGTGCTTTATGAAGGGGAAAAGATTTAATGAAGAACAGATCATTGGTGCGTTGAAAGAAGCAGAGGGAGGGATTGC
>JBDRLW010000014.1:0-27529 GCA_043812655.1 bacterium
AAAGCAGTATATTCCTCGCTCGATCGGGAGTTTCCGCCGATATTACTTCACTGGCTAGCATAACAAAGATCAGGGTCAATAAAATATGGAGCGGATGTTCCAGCCCGAATAAAACTAGCGCGGGAAAAGGCGCCAATAAAATGATCGCGCTTAAAATAACGGCAATAAAAACAGGTCTCACTTGGTTTTTCCTTAAGAAATAATAAGCAAAGGCGATCGTTAAACAAGAGAAAACCAGATTGAGGATTAGCGGAGAAATAATGTTTGGCTTAAACGCTAAATATGTCAAGGTTAATAGCAAGGTATAAAGCGGTGATGATGAAGTCGAAGAAAACTGGTATTGGGTTATCCCCCAAACACCGTGGGTGGCAAAGTTTTTGGCCATCGCCATGTGGATATATGGGTCATCCAGCGCGTAGATAAAAAAGCCTTGGTTCTCCCTGACTGATACAGCCAGCATGGCGGCAACAATGGCAATAAAGGCGAATAAAATCGTTACTAATGGCCAGTGTTTTTGCATTGCGGCATCCCAACCTTTTTCAGTTCTTCAACCATGATCATGACCATAAAAACGATCATTAAGATCGGGTTAATAATACTCATAATAGCAACATCGGCATAAAAATAATAGTAGTTCTTTGGTATTAATAATAAAGCAAACAAAATGGCATAATATCGGCTGTATTTTCCCGTATTGCCATCATTAATGAACAAAAACATGGGGATGAACAATAATATCATTCGATAGCCAAAAGATATTTGGGCAAAAGTAACAATAAAATGGTTAAAAGTGTTATAAGGATAAATGTTTAAATTCAATAATCTCATCAAGCCTTGATGAAATATTATGGCCAGAATAAAACCGACAAAAATGATCAGCCTGATTAGTATTATTTTATCTTCACTTGTCATAATACTGCGCAACATTCAATCATTCCTTTCTAAAACTCCAAAGCGAAACCCCCTCTTTATTAACTGCTCAATCCTTTCTAAACTAAAATGTTTAACATCAATAATATTTTCTTCCAATGATATTTTATTAGTGTTCAATAAATATCTTATCTCGTATCCATTATTTAGATAATCTCTTCGATTAATTCCCCAAACCAAGTCAAGGCTATCCCGATCAATCCAATCAATTATTAGATCCGGTTTTCTTGAAAAAACATAATCGGGATCGAATTTATTGTGCCCAGGGGTAAATTTCTTTATTGAACCAACATCTTTATGCGCGATATATTTATCATTTAAACCCAAAGAATCAATTGCTTTGAGTCCAGAAAAATATGGGATCTTTCCGCCTGCGCCACCGGCAATAACCTTACCTTGATATTTTGTTTTAATAAATTTACCTAATGTTATCCAATTGTCATATTTGGGGTATTGATAAGCGAATCTTTGATCTATCAACGGACTATATAGGGGCATAAGTTGGATAATAGCGACCAGCAAAACCATAATTTCGATGATGCCCGATCGTCTAATTTTAGATAGGTAATCAATCAAGATGATTATCCCTAAGGGAAAGAACACAATCAAGAATCTTTCCTGATAAAAATCACCCCCTATATATAGCCAATAAAGCAAACTGGTTGACACATAAAAGTAGATAAAACTGATCCCTGCCAGCTTGTCCACCCTCCCACTAAGTTTATCTTTTAATCGCCAGATTAAACCTGCCCCAAATATGGATAAATATATCCAGATGTCTCTCGGTAAATTGTTTAAGGCATAATTAACTCTTAATAATATTGGGCCGGACACCTTTGCATAATAAGTATTCGGAAATAAATAGCCGTAATAACTCCAGCGCCACGTCACATAAATGGCCAAAGGTAAAAAGGCACTAACAAAACAATAATACGACAGTCGCCATTCTTTCTTTATCAATAGATACGCTATAACGACTAACGGCAAAATAAAACCATCCGCCCTAACTAATACAGATAAAACCATCAAACCGCATAAGATAAATAAATCCTTCTTTCTCCCCCCTAGGATTGCTTTTTGCAAGAAAATATATATTATGGTTTGGATAAACAACACCAGCACCGCTTCTGTCCCTGATGCCGCCCATAACCATAACGGTGGGCACAAGACAAACATTAAGCCTCCTAATAAAGCATTTGTTTCCCCATATTTTTCCTTTAAATATTTATAAAACACGACAAAAAGCATGATTATGATCAAAAAGTTAAAAACACAAGCAAAGGGATACGCCCCGGCATCCCCAAAAAGCTTCTCTCCTAGCGACATGATAAGCACAAAAAGAAAATTAGTATATCCTTCCACCCGTTCCCCAACGTTATAAACCAACCCATGACCCTGCGCTAAATTACTAGCATACCGATATGAAATATACGCGTCATCGCTCCCCCATGCAAAAGAAGAATGTTGTCCTATCCAAAAATATCCAAAAAACACATGGAACAACACCCCAAACAATAAAATCACCAGCAGTATAATAAACGCATCTTTTTTTTGGTTGTTAATGATCGAGGCTAACGCAGCAAAAGTAAGAATGATAAAAAAAATCATTATTATATTGTTTAAGTTATTGCCTGTAGCTAAAATATGGGCTGGATTAATCAATCTAATCTCCTCACGTTATTACGCATTATCCTTATCCACACTCAAAAGGTATAAGCCTCGCTACTTACTAGTTCCTTGACTGGCCGAAGAATTAAAGCGCTCCACCACATTGGTAACGTCATGAAAATCAAACGGCATTGCGTATGTCGCGTAATAATGTTTATTTTTCAATAAAAGATAATGCCCGCTAAAATACAAGTCCATGATTATCCTGAAGGTGTTAACCGAAGATAAATTATCGGGCAAGAAACTGGTATCTTTTCCGGGCAGATACATGGCATTCAACACCCCAAACTGTGGCCCAATATTTCGATCACTAGGTAATTCGTTGGAAAATATATTGATATTATAATACGAACCATGATCGCCCTGAATAATCATTATCGGGGGAATTTGTGATTGAACCCTTATCTGGTCGATTGTCGCCAATATTTTTTTATTAATAAACTTTACCTGCTTAATGTAATCTGACCCAGTCTCCTCACCATCTGGGCCAAAAACATATGGTCCATGAGGACAAGGAATATGGGTATAAATAAATCTAGGCTTTGACTTATTCTTGTTTTGCCTAAGCTCAGAGAACGCCGAAATCGTTAACCCTCGAAAAGTTCTTTCTTCAATCTGCCGATACCACGGGAGAATAATTGTTTTTTTGATCAGCAACCGATCAAAATCAGCGCTAAATAATCTCGCAAAAACGCCCTGTCGAGACAAAATAGACCTCTTCGTCTCATATCCGGTATAATTAAGATTAATTATTTCATACCCCATAGACCTAAACAATGATTCGACTTTATTATTATTTTTCCAAAGATCCATAATCAAACTTACATTTTGTGAATAACGGCCAAAAAGCAAGGGCATTTCATCGAGATAGCGCATATTCAATGTGGCCGTCAAAGATAGCATAGAGATAGGATAATTACTTGTCGCCTTCTCAGCGACATAAAAGCTCCGGCGCCTCAAATCGTTAAGAAAAGCTGAATTATCATAACCATAATTTGTTCTCAACGAACGTTTGTTTGTATAGGCATCCAAGATAATAAAATAAATATCAGGTGAAGGCCGGTCAACCGCTTTCTTCACCCCAGGAAGCTTATAGGAATGCATCTCTTTAGCCAGAAACTTATTGGCCCTTATATTTGCTTTGATCTGGCTCAAGAAACCATAAAAACAAAACAATAATGGCATTATCACAAGCGCGAC
Source organism: bacterium (assembly GCA_043812655.1). Classification (GTDB taxonomy): domain Bacteria; phylum Margulisbacteria; class WOR-1; order O2-12-FULL-45-9; family XYB2-FULL-48-7; genus JBDRLW01. Next base: position 3,799 of record JBDRLW010000014.1, read on the forward strand.
CGCAACAATATTAAGAAAATAATTCAGAAAAGCCTGCTTACCATTTTTTATTATGATATGGCTAATAAACCACAAAATAAACAGAAATAATAGCCAGAGAGCGAACAATAACTCTTTTCTTTCCAATATCAACTGACCCCAACTTAAGGCATTTAATGCCCTATTAACCGCGCCATAATTATAGAACCAAACGATAAAGATTGAGCTGTAGATCGCCGACGCGGTAAATTGTCGGTTAAAAATATAAAATAACGCTAAAATAATAAAGGCCATTGCTATATTGACTAGGCTCGGTAAAAATATCAGGTTTATCGGGAAAAAATTTATTGACACAGCATATAGCCCTATCACTGGGCAGATAGCAAACAAAACAAGATGGAATGGATGTTTTCTCATGATTTAACTAGTTAAATTATACTATTCAAACTATAAATTATACTTTAATCTAACAGCAAAGAATAATGTTTTTTATTAAATTTTTCTTCCTTCATGGCAAAATATTTTTCCTGTGCCAAATATTTCTCTAAAATTATTTTGGCTCTTAATCCCATAATAAAATACAACAAACGACTTGTAAAAGGGTGCCGTCCGCAATCGATCAGACGAGACATCGTCTTGGCTGAGACGCTCTGCCCACCTAGACCATATACATACAACAAATGAAACAAGCTGTAGAGATAAGATCTTTTGGTTGGCCCGGCAATCATCTTATTAAGCCGCACATTATAATTCTTCCTATAGACAGCTTGCTTTTCATTGGCGATCAGTCCATCTTTGATCGCTTTGTAATAAAGTTCTGTTTCCGGGAACAAGGTCAATGAAAACAAACTTAGCTCATATGGGGCCGGAATTTTTGTTAAGAACATAAGGGTTTCCATTAAATCCTCATCTGTCTCCCAAGGGTTATCAATAATAACATCGTATCTTGGAAATAATTTACCTTTAAACCCATTAATTATCTTTGCAACATTAATAACCTGTTGATTGGAATGGTTCCTTTGGTATTGCTTTTTTGTCCGTTCGCTTCCCGATTGTATGCCCATTGTTATCCCTGTTAATCCCGCATCAACAAGCATTGCTATTGATTCTTTAGTTACAGCGGTCGGAGTCACTCCACCTATATGCAAAGGTAAGTTTACTTTTTGTTTATATTCTCTGCAAAACTCTTTAATCTCCGCCTGTGAATACAAAAAAAACGCGTCACTATCAAATGTAATATGGTTAATAAATGTCAGCTTGCTTTTTGCTCTAACTAACTCATTTATAATATTATAAACACTCCTTTTTCTGACCCTTAATCGCTGGTCAGAATACATTCGATTTAGGGTGTTATTACAACAATATGTACAGCTAAAGGGGCACCCTCTTGTCGGTTGAGTAGAATAATCTCTCTTTAGTTGGTTACTCAAAATCTCTTTATCCATTTTTTGGATGTGCCCATTCACTAATATATAATGCGTCTCTATTTCATAATCCTGAAAGGGAATTGCATCAAGGTTTTGTTGTAATGATCTTAGCTTGTTTTTTATTATCTCTCCATCTTTTTTGAACCATAGGCCAAGAACTTTATAATAATCCTCACCAACTTGCATTTTCTTTACTAATTCAAGAAAAGATTCTTCCCCTTCTCCAACACAAACAATATCAACACAATTAAGACATTCTTCCGGCCGTATCGTTGGATGTATGCCACCCCAAATGATTGGGGCATTAATGGCTACTTTTAATCTTTTTGTGAGTTGGACGACATTATCAAAATGATTCGTCATTAACGAAATCCCAATTAGTTCAGCATCTTTAACCAATTCAACCAATTCGCTCAAAACCACCTCTTCATACTTTTTGTCATATTTATTTGGCAGAAAAATCATGCTTACTTCATGACCATCATTTTTAAGACAGGCGGAAATACTCCTCAACCCGTAAGCTGAAATATTCGTATAAGGAGAAATTAATGATATTTTCATCACTCGTTACCTGGCTTTCTGTCCAATCGACAGATTAAAGCGCTCAACAAGCCCTGTCACATCATGATAATTAAAGGGTTCTGGGTACATCGCGTAATAATGCTTGTTTTTGAGTAATGGATAATGCCCGCCAAAATACAAATTCATAATAACCCGAAAAGTATTAACTGAGGATAAATTGTCGGGTAAAAAATTGATGTTTTTGCCTGGTAAATACATCGCATTTAATATTCCATATTGCGGCGCGATATATTTACGGTTCGGCAATTCTTTTGAATTCCAATTAACGCCATAACATGCACCATGATCCCCCTGAATAATAATGATCGGCGGGATTTTTGCTTGGCCCTTGATCCGGTCTATTGCCGCCAAGACCTTCTTATTAATGAACTGGATCTGGCCGATATAGCCTTTGGCCGCATTCTTTTCGTTTGGGCAGAAAGCAAATGGGCCATGAGGACAAAAAATGTGGACATAATAAAACCTTGGCGTTAGTTTATTGTCTACTTTTTCTAGATCCAAAAAAGCCGAAAATGTCTGCTCGCGATAAACATGAAACTCTAATCGCTTGCTCCATGGCAACAAGACTGTCTTCTTCAGTAAAGCCATGTAATATCCGTTGCTAAATATTTTAGAAACAAAACTTAATCGTTCAATCTCGCTCCGGTCAGGCTTAAACCAGACGCTATTGCAATTATCAATCGTTTCATATCCCTTCGCTTTAAGCAAGGATTTTACTTCATTTTTTTTCCAGATCTGACAGAGCAAGCTTACATTTTGCGAGTATCGCCCAAAAAGTTTTGGCATTTCATCAAGATAGCGCATATTCAGGGTAGACGGTAGGGACAGAACAGTCATCGGATAATTACTTATTCCCTTTTCAGCGACAAAAAACCCCCGCCGTCTAAGCTCGTTAAGGAAAGCCGAATTATCATAACCGAAAAGTTCTCTTAGCGACTGGTTATTAGTGTATGCATCTAATATGATAAAATAAATATCGGGAGTGGAATGATCATTGTTTTTAATTGTTTGGCACCGACTTAAAGAGCGGCGTTCATTGGCCATAAAACCATTAGCTTTTATATTCGCTTTAACTTCGCTTAAATATCCAGAAAAACATAACAACAACTGAATTGAAACAAGAACAATTGCCATCATATTGAAAAAATAATCCAAGATAGATTGTTTTCCGCTCTTTATTATTTTATAAGCAGTGAACCATGAAGCAAATAGAAGCAATAACCAAAGAGAGGGCAACCAGCCTTCCCTTCCCAAAATATATTGCCCCACCCTTAAACCACCTAATGCCTCGCTAACAATCCCGAAATTATAAAACCAAACAATGAAAATAGAACTATAAATCGCCGAAGCGGAAAGTCGCCGGTTAAAAGCACAAAACAAGGCTAGAACTATTGACGATATTATCAAATTAACCATTATTGGCCAAAACAGATTATCTACCGCAATACAATGGGGCCCCCAACCAACACTAGTAAAAAGCGCGATGACTGGATAAATAGAAAACAAAACAAAATGAAATGGATGTTTTTTTAACATTTATTGGCTATCTTTTTCACGAATTAATGCTTCAGTAAAATAGCTTTCTTAACATCTTCAACCGATATTTTAGTTGACGCGCCAAAAGAATAAACGACTTCCCCTCTTAATTCCCTAATTATGTTTAAATAACTCTCTTTTTTCAATAACAATGATTGGACAATCAAATTGATCTCATTTATACGCTCGCGCTCAATAATTATACCGATTTTATCTCTTAGGGACAATTCTAGCGGCATGATCCCTAGCTCGCCATAATTTGGGTTGTTAATCTTAATTGGAACATCAATAAAGATCACCGGCCGCTCGGTGCCAAACGCATATTCGATGGCAACACCAGAACAATCAGTGATCAAGACATCGGCTTCAAACAGCGACTGGTCAGAAAAAACTGTTTTTTCCAGGATAAAATTATCATGACCAGCAAATTTAATTTCAAAGCCCCTAATCAAAGAAGGGTCTCTTCTCATTATTTCCGGGTGAGGCCGGACGATAACTCGATAATTGGCTTGGATCAATAATTCAATAAGTTGTTCTCCGCAAGATTTAAGCAGGTTATCATCACCCCAAGAAGGAGCAATTAAGATGGTTTTTGTGTTTATGACAGGCAATTTCCCTGAAAACTCCTTAAAACCTTTATATATTCTTTCCAAACGATAATAACCCGTTTCTTGGAGTTTTTTCGCTGGAAGTCCGTACATTGCTTCCCTTTTACGGATCTCCTCGATATGGTATGGACCAACACAAAAGATCTCATCATAATTGTCAAACGCTTTGGCGGAATACATCATATGGGTGCTGACCATGGAATGGAACAAGTAAATATAATGCACTGGATTGATCGATCGCTTTAGATGAAAAACATCCAATTCAGTCAAGGTCATAACAAATACTTTGCAGTTTACAACACCCATAAAGAAGGGCAAAAATTTGTTGACGTAAAACTTGTGGATATGTTGGTTGTCGTTAGTAAATATCTTGTCGTTAAGATCCGATGTAATATAGCAAAGATAAATACCGGCAGTAGTTAATTCATTAATAAGCCCTTCATAATTCGGATAATAACCGTCATGTTCAGCATAAAAAACCAATTCTTTCTGTTCTTTCGGCGTTTTGACATAAAACATCCATAATGAGATAAGCTCTTTGATTAAATTCAGCATATTAATATTCTCATTATCGCAGATTTTCTGAAGCTGGTCTAACATTTTTGCTGTATAATAAAGAAAAGATAGGCGTCGAATTATCATATGAAAGAAAAATATTTAAAATATTATCGGGAATACAGTCCATTTTTCCCCCTAAAACTCACCTGGGATTATTTATTTGAAAAGTCGAAGCTTCGCAAACTATCTTTGCTCCACCAACAGAATGATTATATTGCGCTGGCCAACAAGCCAGCCCTTTTAAAACTTCATTATGAGATCAATTCGATCTTGTGGGAATCATCTCAAAAATGGGAAAACTATGACTATGGAGAAGGATATTTTTATCAGGGGTGTGACTTAGTCGGGATCCAAGGCTTGCGTGATACACGAGCCCGTGTTCTTTCAATGGATCTTAAAAATCGTTTGAAAGGGCTGGATATCCTGGATATTGGCTGTAATAGTGGTTTTCTTGACCTAATTATTGCTGATTCCGCGGCAAGCATAACTGGCCTGGATATCAATCCTTACCTTATTCAGATCGGCAAGGTTACAGCCAAATATTTAAATATATCCAACGTCGATCTTTTGGCCTCATCATTTGAGGATTGGGCTCTAAATAATAGATTTGACGCTGTTTTATCCTTTGCAAACCATCATACTTACGACAATCTTACTAAGCATAGCCTGGAAACATATTTTTCCAAATGCGCCTCATTTTTAAAACCCAATGGATTATTTTTATTTGAATCACACGCCCCTAATTTTGAAGGTAAGAACCTAAACAACGTAATTGATATTATTAAGCAATACTTCACAATCGAGAATTCCCAAATTCTAAAGTACGGCTCTTTCCTTGATACCGACCGTACTTTTATCCAAGCCTGCCGTAAATGAATCTTTTAACAATTTGGAAATAAGAGTTCAAACGCTCGCTCAAGCGTAGGCTCATCCATAAAACTATAATTATCCCCTTTGTTGCTTGGCTGTTTCATTTCTGGCAAATCGTCGAGTTTAAACTTCTTAATAAGCCCCAGTAATAGTTCCGCTCTTATCAATGGGTCATAATACGAGAAGATCGCTCGATACAATGTTTTATTGTTCGGCCTTGATCCCTTTGGGATCTTAAAATTAGGTGATTTGAATTCCTGTCTGTCAATAATATTCCCCGTATCAATTTTTTCTGCCATAAAAAAGGCGCTGGCGCCAGGTTTTTTTCTGATCAAAGTTGACCAAAGCAGGCCATCGGCCCCTTTAATATCTGGCAGATAGCCCGGATGAACATGTAAATATCTTTTATTACGAATGCCCAAAATATTTTTTTTGAGGATCCCTCCCCCAGTAAATAAAATAAGGTCGTTCCTCGCTGCTTCCAACGATCTTTCGACGTTCCGGTCGTTTATATTATCGGCAAGCACATACTTTACATTATTGGAAAATATTTTTATTGGCTTGGGATCAATTATCTGGCCAATAATAGCTTCGGCCATTGGATAAACTTGTTTTAAATTATCAATTATTGCCTTGAAAACAATTGGCTGCTCTTTTTTGATTTGTTTGGGCCAATAATTAAATGATAATTCCTGTACTTTTTTTAGATACGCAATCCTGATCGGTTTGGGAAGCCACCAACCGATCTTTTTTTTAGTTGAGGGCTGTTTAGTGTAAATAAGGCTGATTATTTCATCGGCTTTATAGCCCGAATGATACAGACTGCTTAGATAGGCCCGAGCAATTGGCCCTTCGTGAAACAAGATCGTAATTGGCAGTGTTTGCATGTTTTGATTATTTCAGCTCAGTGCTTGCGATCCTAATATCTTTTATCGTATCGATCTCAAACCAGCCCCTCTTTATCGGCACAGCCGTTACTTTTTGGCCAGTTCTTATTAATTTTTGTAATATATCGGTAAAATATAGCTCTTCAAATTTCCTTCCGGTCTTCCAGAGATCGTTGTTACTCTTTGACTCTTTATTACCCATAACATATATCTTTTTAAGGGCTTGAAGTCCTCTTCTTGAAAATTTTATTAACCCTATATATTGGGCCTGGGTGTTTTTTTTTGTAGCTGGCTTTTGACCGATCTCGAGGATTCTATTGTTTTCACCTAAGATCAAACTTTCCGCGTCAAGCCAATGATTTTTTGCCCTCTTTTTCCAATAGCCCTGCCATTTAGTGTCCACTACTACAGAAATATCGGCCTTGCTCCTAATTAAGGCCCTTAAAACCTCTTCTGAATAGATGATATCGCCATAGGAAACAATTGTTTCTCTTGTTAATTCTTTGGCCGCGCAGAATAGCGTCCGCACCATATTCGTCTGGGCAAAATTTTTGTTTGTGTAATATTTAACATTTTTATATTTTATTTTTCCCGCTTTGTACCCCTTAATGACTATTATTTGTTTTATCCCACATTTTCTTATCGCGTCCAACTGCCAGGAGAGCAATGTCCGCCCTTTTATTCTTACGAGGCATTTGGGGATTGATTTTGTGTGTTGTTTTAGCCTGGTTCCTTGGCCCGCCGCCAAAATTATTGCTTTCATTTAAATAGATGTTCAAATAATCTCATGTCTGTCTTACTTATTTTCTTGTTTCTTTCCGGGTGCCACATAATTCCGGCTATTTTTAATTTCTGGTGATATAGGCCCTCAATTGTCTCCCCTGCCCTCGCCCATGGCTTGAGGTTTTTTCCTATAGTTTGATCAGTTATCCCCTTTTCATGATAAGAGTTCACGTCTAGAGAAGATGTTTTTAATGCTTTAACAAAAGTATTGTCACCGATCTTGATCCTATGTAAAACCCTCACATGATCAGCGACATCAGCTATTTTCCCTTTAAAATACAGATTAATGAATTGCATTCCTCGGCAAACCCCGAGGAGCGGCAAATTATTTTTGATCGCATAACGCATTATCTTTTCTTCTGTCTTATTACGTTTTAAAAATGATTTCTTAGCCGTTAAGACGTCATCCCCGCCCGTAAGGATAAAGCCGCTAAAGTTAAAATTACTTAAATAGCCTAAAGGATCTCTTAAATTATTAGGGATTAATATAAATTGATAGCCGCTGGCTTCGAGCAGTTTTACCCAATCGTGGCCTAGACAATCACGCGCTTCCTTGTAATCATTATTTTCAACAACCCGCGTGGAAACGCCAATTATTTTAGGAGATCGTTTTAATTGTTTCATTTTCACAGTTAAGCTCTATCATATTACTTTTTTTTATCTTTTCAAATAGGTTTTCTCCACAGCCGATCGCCGCTGGCAAGCCTAGTTCGGCACAGCGGATGGTCATGTGGGAGGCCGCCCCCCCATATTTGGTGATAAGCCCTTTGATCCTCCTGGAAAAGATCCAATCAAAACCCGGGTCAGCATTTTCTATCAGCACAACCCTATTGTCTAGCTTTAATGATCCCTCCAAAGATTTCAGATGAACAACTTCTGCCGTGATCTTTTTCTGGGTAACATAATTCGGTTTACTCTTAAACATGTTGATCATTTCCGCGTCATCGCTGGTCGTTATCAACTGCGGTAATTTAATTAATTGGGTGAGGTTATATTGAGCCTGATTTTTTCCAACTGTTTTAAGTAAACGAGCCCTTAGCCCTGGAGTATTGCTGTTGCCAGACGTTCCAACGATCTCTTCTATCGGCACAAACGCCAAAGCTTCTTTGCCCATATTTATTTTTTTCCCATATTTTTCTATTAATCTTAATATATCGCTGACGGTCCGGGTGAACTCGAATTTTGAATATTCTCTTGCCATTAATCCATTCTCAATGAATTTAAATAATACGCCAGAATCAAATGAAAATCCTAGATCTCTTAATTTTTTATCGATATTCTTAAGTTTCACTAATGGCAGTTTTGCCGTTTTTGTCGTCTTGTTTATTGCCTTTGCCTGGTTTTTAGCCATTTTAAGATATATTTCCGGAGATTCATCATATCTTGGAGATAAAATATCATAGGTCCCTGGTCTTAAATGCCCATATTTCCGCAAAAAGCTATTTTGCGACATCTCCTTATTTTGCAATTTTTTAAAATCATTAATAGTATTACTAGTAATATTATTAATTGATCTTAAGTAATCATCATGTTCCAGCCTAGTTATCATCTTATCGGCAACCAATTCTTTTAGGAAAGATGTCCCAATAAAGGCGTATCTTGCCAAGATAGAGAACGGGGTTGTTCCCAATCTTTTGCAGTGATCGAGTAAACGCTTTATTTTATGCGCTTCTGATAATGTTTTATCTTTTTGGATCCTCTTTCTAATCTCTTCAAGTTGCGCCACTGATCCCAGCTCATCACTTATCGACGTTAGCTTTTGGGTAATGATATTTTCCGTTAGTTTGAAGAGCGCTTCCCTGATCGTTTTGATCTCATCCCTGGAAAACCCATTGTCATAGAGTTTCTGTTCATTCTTATCGAAACCCAACGTTAAACTGGTGAATAATATATCGAATTCCACCTTGTCATGTTTTTCCGGATTTACCCGTAATTCTCTTAAATAATAATTAACCAACTTCTCCGCGATCTTTTTTGGTAGATCTTTAGGCAAAAAGGCATTAAAACTAATTCTTATATCAATGTATGGTTTCCCGACAAGTGAAATAAGGAGCGGCTCCGGGTGGGGATTAAAATAACCGATCTTTTCTTTTGCCTCTCGCCAGACATTATTTAATATTAGGTGCTTATATAAGCTTAAAGCCAACGGTTTTGGTTTTGTCCCGATTATTTCCGCGGGGTTCCAATCGGTCATATCTCCAAATAGAGTGGTTTTCCCATAAATATGCGGTAATTGGTGTTGCCTTGCTCTGATATAGTTTTTTATCGAGCTTATTTCCTTGGCTAAGCGCTGTTCCAGCTCCTTGCTTGTATTTTGGGTCGAGGTCATCGGCCTGACTTGAAAAATAAAGATATCATCATTATTGGTGAGCGCGAATTCGATATCCAACCTATCCGATCCTGTTATTCTTTCTAATTCCTTGCAGACCTCGACCAATCGTTTAAATATCTTATTCTTTATGGTTTTTACGTCTATATTTTTATATATTAATACCGTAGATGATTCTAATGCCGTCCCACCGGTGATCGTATCGGTTTCCCTTGACCTCTCATCATAATTTATCGTGTAATATGGCGAACCCGTTTCCAGGCTTCTGGTCAAGATCACCCCGCTCATCTTGATGTCGTCTACTTGTTCCTGGACCAGTATTTGATTCTTATAATAATTTTCCTTGCCGTAGCTGCCTATTACTTTGCTAATATTTCTAACGATCGATCTTTTTTTGCTGGCATAAATATTTTTAATGCTCTTATATTTCCCAGCCATAGATCTTGACGCGGAATCTTCGCCGATCGCGCTGCTTCGGATAATGATCTTTTTTTTCCCAAAATGCTTTTGGATCACCTTTAACCAATATTCACGATCTTTTTCCCACTCTTTTACTTCAAACCTGATCTGGCCGCAGATCTTCCCCTTTTTCAGTAGGGTTTGTAATCTTTCTAAGGTTTCCCCCTTCGTCCCGAAGATGAACTGCTTTAGGTCTTTTGGCGAATCTAGCGTCGCCCATTCTCCTTCAGTTGTTATGAAGTTTATAGGAACGCCTCTATCAATTAATTCCTGGAGCATCTCAATAAGGCTGGCTTTTTCAAGGTTTTTTGATCTGTTTTGTTTTATTGTGCGATAAACAGCTTTTAATGTTTGCGCCCCTTCTTTCTTAAGATAGGCCAGACCGATAAATTCGCCGCAGATGTTGTCTGATAATGGGATATTTTTCCCGATCTTTGCTACAAGACCATTACTTACACAAACCTTTTCCGCTTTTAATAATTTATGGCCTGATCCGTCGTAATATCTGTTTTTCCAATTCGTATCGATAACCAAGGTAATAAGGTTTTTACTCCCAAGCAGTTTTTTAATTATGTTTGGCTTAAAGACAATGTCTGAATATGAAATGATGAGGTCGTCATTTAGCTCTTTTTCCGCGCAGAATAGGGAATGCAGGATGCCAGTGTTCGCCCAATTTGGATTGCGGTAAATCCGTAGTGTTTGGAAATTCTTTATTATCTCGTCAATTTTATAGCCGCCAACAAAAACAATATCTTTTATGTTGGAGTATTTGAACGCTTTTATTATCCAGTCGAGGGTTCGTCGGCCAGCCTTATCTTTTATGACAGCTGGGGGATATTTATTCTTTACATCAAAGTTTGGGCCGGCACCTAATATTATTGCCTTCATTTTCTCCGAAGCCAGAGCAATAAAGCTACAACCCGCGCTTTGATCTGGGTATAGAATGCCTTAATGGTCAGGATAATGCCAAAAAAGACCGCCAAGACCCCCTGGATAAAATAGCTTCCCGTCCCCGGATCAATATAGGCCTCTGACCTACCAGTAAAAATCAGTAACAATCCCAATAGCACAAAGATCAATCGAGTAGGCATAATTATTCCCTCCTTTTGTTTTTTTTAAGGTCTCATTTATTAATTTCATAAATACACCACCCTTCTCCATAAGTGGTTATCATATAATTATCTTTAATATATTCTCTCAATTCATTAAATTTAAGCGTGGTGTCTTTGCCCCAAACCCATGGTTTTTCCGTAAATATTTCAATTATATAACGGGGTTTTTTATTTTTGAGCGCCTCGATAAATCGTTGACGCAATGTTTGGATATAAGGCCTTGAAATATGATGGTAAAAATGAAAATCATAGATAAAAGGAGTAGCAACTTCCGCTCGAGAAATAAGCATCGCATGTACTGCCCCACCAGTCCAATCAAGCGGTTGGACTTTATCTCCTGGCTTTAAATGATCTTTTAAATAATTCGCTATTCCGTCAACTCGCCCATCCTTGATCACTATAGGCTGAAAGGTAATTTGCCTAAAATAGTCTGCTGGAGGCATTAAATATAAGATCATAAAAAATAAGGAACAAAATAATATGATCCCAGTTAAAAACTCTTTGGATAACCGCAAGCTTAACTTATCTTGCAAATCCGTTAATTGAACAAATGTTAAGGATGAAAGTAAAATAATAAAGTACTGAAAAGGAAACCAATGATATGTCCAAAATTGGCCTCCAAAAACTGGATATAAACTATAAACAACCACCAACCCAGCCAATAAACCAACTATATTTTTATTTGAAAGTGAAGGTCTTGTGTAAAATAAAGCTAGAAATCCCCCAATAAACGCCGGCACAAGCCAAAAAGAATAACCACCTAGAACACCATATGACATTGTTAGGTAATACAACTGCTTTAGGCCATGCATTGTATGGTGATCTCCGGCTAACTTGCCATACAATGGCAGATAAGATAACACCATCTCCATAAAATATGGCAATGAACCTTGCTGCCATAGCCAAACAATCGAGCTGAAAATTGGTATTGTCAACCCAACTAAAGAAAACAAAATGATAAAATATTTATTCCAACACCCCTTTTCATCTTCTGTTTGACCCAATAAATAAAAGATGGTCACGGGTAGGCCGACCGCCAAAGCGGGCTTTATGATAGCTGATAGACCAAAAAGAAAACCGACCCAAAAGGACCGATTAAGGAGACTCAAGCGACGTTGAGCGATGGCCACAAAAACCGCTAGACTAATCGGCGCAAGAGCAATAAATTCCCGCTGCAAAAAACTTTCCGCGCCAAGGTGAAAATATGATAGACCAAATAAGACAATGCTCGCCCACGCTACGATCTTCCCGAATCGTTGCATAATGCCCCAGGTTACTAGCATTATTAGCAATAACCATATTATATCCGTAAGGCGAAAACCTAGATCACTATGCCCAAAAATACTTGAAACCACGGAAAAAAACAAATATGTTCCCGGCATATTCATATCAAATATTTCTTTGTAAAATATTAAATGATAGTGTTTCGCTAAAAACACGATGTAATACATTATTGGTGAATCATGCTGCATTCGCCAGCTCAAAGACATCACAATTTCAATAATCAACAAGGCACTCATAAAAAGAAGCAACAAATTAACAAGGGGAAATTTATGTTTCCCCGTAAGCTCGCTATCTTTAATAGTATTATTGTTTTTCATTTTTTATTTGGTTTCTGATTGTCAATATTCCCTCATTATTAATTTTAAGCCAGTTGATTGTTTTTATCAACACCAAGAGACGCAGGCAGCAGTAGACGCATTACATTGTTTTCTTCTGGTCAATAGTAATATGCATGATAATACCCTAAATTGATAGCAAAGTCGATTTATGCTATTATTTTTGAGTGAACAAACCGCTTTATTTTGGCATCTTTTTTGTTTCACTTGCCACCCTGATGAATGAACTCTTTCTTACCAGGATCTTTAGTGTCACTGTCTTTTACCATTTTGCCTTTGTAGCCATTTCGCTCGCTATGTTTGGTATGACCGTAGGCGCGCTTATCGTCTACCTTTATCCAAAATATTTCGCGCGGGAAGGAGTACATGATCAACTTACAATTAATTCCATTTTTCTCTCTATTTCCATCGTCTTGAGTCTTTTTATATACTTAAAGATCCCTTTTTCCATGGACTCGTCTTTTTCCCTTGCTTCATTAGCCTCAAATTCTTTTATTTACGCGATTATTGCCTGCCCTTTTATCTTCAGCGGCATTTGTGTTTGCCTTACTTTAACTAGGTTCCCTGAAAAAGTCGGAAAATTATACGCGGCCGATCTTTTTGGTGCCGCCGGTGGGTGCCTGCTCTTTAATTATTTAATGAATGCCATTGGAGGCACAACGGTCGCTTTTATTGTCGCTTTTGTTTCTGTTATAGGCGCCCTTTGTTTTGCGGCCGCCGCGTCAAACAAGTTAAAATTCGTGGCGAGGATCTGTTTTTTGATTATCCTTGTTTTGACTTTCGCTGACATTTCAATGTCGTCAAAAGGCACTCCCCTGATGCCAATAAAATGGGTCAAAGGAACAATTGAACCTCACTTGCTATATGACAAATGGAATTCCTTTTCCCGTATCCGCGTTATGGGCAACCCAGACAAATTAGCTACCCCTTTTGGTTGGGGATTAAGTCCTGTTTATCCCTATAATCATAAAGTTAAACAATTACAGCTTGATATTGACGGTTTCGCCTTAACTACTCTTACCGGTTTTGACGGAAACTTAGCCCCAATAGACTTTCTTAAGTACGATGTTACAAATTTCGCCCACTATTTAAAACCTAAGGCTGACGTCCTGGTGATCGGGACAGGCGGGGGTCGGGACATTCTTTCTGCTTTGGTCTTTAAACAGAAGTCTATTGTTGGGATTGAGTTAAACAAAGCAATTATCAACGCTGTTAACGTCAAATTTGGTAATTTTACCGGTCATTTGGATCAATATCCTTCAGTTCGGTTTGTTAATGATGAGGCCAGGAGCTGGCTAACTAGGACAAATAACAAGTTTGATATTATTGAGGTTTCATTGATTGACACTTACGCCTCAACGGCTGCCGGAGCTTATGTCTTATCAGAAAATTCTCTTTATACCGTTGAGGCCTGGAAGATCTTCTTGAATCATCTTAATAAAAATGGGATATTGAGCTTTTCCAGATGGCATATCGGTTCTCCACCGGCTGAGATTTATCGCTTAACCACTTTAGCCGGAGCGGCTTTATCAAGCTTAGGAGTAAAAACACCCCGTAATAACATGATTATTGTTAAATCTGGTAATGTTGCCACCCTTTTAGTCAGTAGAGACCCTTTTTCTTTTGCAGATCTAATCCTTGCAAAAAAGGTTACGGATAGAATGAGGTTTGAACTCCTTTTTGACCGAAATACCGCTGTCAACAATTTTTTCCCTGCCCTAGCTTCAGAGGCTAGCGCCAAGCGCCTACTCCCCAACTTACCCTTGAATCTTTCTGCGCCAACCGATGACAATCCGTTCTTTTTTAACATGATGAAGCTCCATTCCCTCTTCTTTTCTAAATATGAACATTTTATGGGGAACTGGAAAGTGGTTGTTATCCTCGGCCAATTGTTGATCGTAATGTTGATCTTAAGTTTTGCCTGCATTCTCTTGCCGCTCTTCCAGTTAAAACTTTCCCACCAACTAAAAGACTTTCTCCCCTTGCTCTCATTTTTTGGCTGTATTGGTTTTGGTTTTATGTTGATCGAGCTCTCACAAATGCAACGCTTGATCATCCTTCTTGGCCATCCAACTTACAGTTTAACTGTTGTTTTGTTCTCTTTATTATTATCAAGCGGCCTTGGCAGTTATCTTACCCATCACATAAAAAACCCGATTTTATTTTTGTCTTTCTTACTTATCGTCTTGTTTAGTTTCGGCAGCCTCACCCCACCAATGGTCGGCTATTTTGCCGGAGCGTCAACACCACTACGAATATTAATTGCCACTGGAATCCTCTTCCCACTAGGGATATTTTTAGGTATGGCCTTTCCTTTTGGCTTAAAGATCGCGGCAGAAAAGGCTCCTGACCTCCCTCCCTGGTTATGGGGGGTTAACGGGGCAACATCAGTTTGCGCCTCTGTTTTAGCCACAATCATCTCTTTGATCTGGGGGATCTCAATATCGTTTTGGCTAGGTTTTTTCTTTTACGTCCTAGCTTTTTTAGCCTATATCAGAGCAACCCGCTCGTTCATTTAAGCTTTTTGTTCGATTTTGGCCTGATCTCGATACTAACCAAACTTTTTAAGAACTGATCTCGCGGCTGATCGTCTGTCGGCCAAAATTTATAGCGATAATATTTTGCCAATATCGCTGTTTTCTGCCTAAAAGAATAACTTGGATACTGGATGATCAACTCGGCTTGAGCTCCGTGCGGATCATATTCAGGCAAATTAAAGTAGTTGTTGAAATCACGATTAACTTTCACTCGCCCCTCCAACCAGCGTGGCCTCCCATAGCCGATCCACCGTCTTTCACCCCAAGCATACTTAAATATATGCCCCCATTCATACCAGAAATGATCATGTATCTCAGCTGGCATATCAATATAGAAAGTAGAAAATCTTTTGGCCGAATGATAGTCACTCAACCGCGCTATGATCGCTTGATCCTTGATCCACAGCAACTGGATAGAAAGATAAGCCCCAACAATTGAAGAGGAAAAAGTAATAATCAAAAAACAATATATCGCATTAATGATATAACGCGGAAATCTACACATATTCGAAAATATTTGGACTAACACATAAATGATCAAAGCTGCTGGGATACTGGCAAGAATTAAATGTCGATAAGTATATATCTTGGCTGGATTTACGCTATCCCCCACCGCAGCATATGGGAAAACAGACAATAACAGCAGGAAAAATCCCCATAATAATACTTTGACATCTTTAGAAGATACTTTATTTATCTTGTTTTTTTCCCATAATTTCCAACCAACAAGTAATATTAAGCTAAGCAGTATTAAATTAACATATAAATTACTCGATAAAGCCATCAGCGGAGTGATTGAATGGTACAGGTTTACCCCAAAACAATTGATAGCATGACGGACCTCATAATTGCTTGAAATAAATAGCCTGTTATAGCCTTCAAAGATCGCGTGCGTAGGATAAACAGTTATTTTTATGATATAAAAAACAAATGGCAATATAATAAAACCCCAATACTTAACGATGAAATTGAATAAATTATCCATCAGCTTAGCCCGTTTCTTCGTGTAATGAAATAACGTTAACGCTAAAAAACCATAATAAAAGACTAATAAAGAATTTAGTAGAAAAGAAAAAGCGAACATAATCAGAATTAAAACTCTTTTCCAAACAGCTATGCTTTCTAAAATTACAGCCTTTTCCTTTGTTGAAAGATAAATTGCTAAAAGAAAAACACTCAAACATAAAAAAGCTGGCCATAAGATCATCAATGAGGCTATTTTAAAAGGAGGATAAGTCAAAAATAAGGCTGCAATGAAAAAAGCCCCTAATTCTCCAAAATAGTTGAATTTACTAGATATCTTATAAACTAAAACCGCATTAATAAACAGTAAACTAACAGTAAAAACGCGGCAACCAAAAATAAAGTTATTGCCAAAAAGCAGCTTAACCCCCCAATGAAGAGATGCCGCAAGGTTCAAAATCACTCCAGCCCCATCAAAAAACCCGGAGATCTTACTAAAATCAGCATAAGACAACTTATCAACCAACAAAAAGTCATCCCAGTACATGCCATCCATCAGCAATAGGAAGCCATGAACAATTATAGTTAAACAAAACAACCAAAATATCTTATTTTTTGAAAGTCTAACTATCCAGTTATTTAAATAATCCGGCATTATAGAACTCTTCTTTTTCAAAATCGCCATAATATTCTTTATGTGAATACAAATCATCAACAATGTCATTAATTAAATAACGAGGTTTAAATTTAAGCTCTCTTTTGGCTTTTTCGATCGAGACCCTAAAATTACGCAGGTCAGCAATTTTTTGCTGATCTAAGACAATTTTATGGCCAGATAGCTTTTCTATCGAACCACTAATAATTTCGGCTGCCTGGCCAACTGTAAAATTATCAGAACATATGTTAAAAAGCCCACTAACTCCTTCACTCGCTTCAATGGCCAGAGAAAAAGCCGCTACGACGTCTCTAATGTCACAAATCGGCCGCCAAATCTCTTGGTTAATTACCTTAATTTTTCCTGTTGTTATCGCGCTTTTGAACATGGCATTGACAATCAAATCAAGCCTCATTCGTGGACTATGTCCGCTAACTGTACCTAAACGCAGTGTAATAATGGAAAAATCACTGTTGTTTAACTGCCGGAGTCCTTTTTCACCTTGTAATTTAGAGATACCATATGGATAATCACCTTTGGCTGGATCATCTTCAGTATATAAATGGTCAGGAGCATATCCATAAACCGAACAGGAAGAAGCATAAATAAACCTTTTAACCCCGGCTTTTCTGGCTATAAAGGCTAAATATACAGGGAGTGCTCCATTCATAATAAAGTTTTTTACCGGGCTATATTCCGCCATTAAATCACTAGATATCCCAGCCAAAAAGATTACCTGATCATAACCGCTTAGATCTTTCTCTTGGCAATCAAAAGCATCTTTTTTAATGATTTTAACTTTTTCCGGCAAGTGATTACCAAACCAAAGCAGATCAACAACATCTACCTGATGTCTTTTTTCAATAATGGCCGGCACAAGTCTTGACCCTATATATCCGGCTCCTCCAGCAACTAATATTTTCATTTATTTAATCCTAAACAAATTATTTTCTAGCAACGGCAATTATTGAACTGCCAAAGGGAAGATCAATACACTGCCCAAGCTTATGTTCAATTGACATAATACAACTCATAATACCATTAATTATTGCCGATTTTCCTATTGCTAACTCCCTATCAGCAATAATTTTCCTGGTAAAATATATTATTAGCGCTGGAATAAACACGAAATATTTCATCGTTTCAACCCGATATCCCGCGCAACCAAGTTCTGTCCGCAAATTCTCCTTATTATAGCGTTTTCGATGAAAAGAGATCACATCATACCGCGACCACAAACTCATCATTGCTGGGACGGTAACGATCAACCTTCCTTTCTCGGACAAAAACTCCCTGGCCTTCACCAAAGCTAAAGTTGGCTGATCAAGATGCTCAATAACGTCCCCTAATATAACATAATCATACTGACCTTTTAGCTCTATCGGCGTCTCATCATTAATTAAATCAAAAATAAAACTTTTCTGTGCCTTTGACGATAAATAATTAAGGGCAGAAGCAAATAGATCCGAAGCATCAACTTGGTAGCCATGATCATGTAAGAACCCGCAAATATTCCCCGATCCAGCTCCCAACTCAAGAATTTTTGCGCTACTTTTATCCTGAGTGGAACTTTTCTTTATAGCTCCCAAAATCATTTTATTGCGATGCTTAACCCAAAAGTTATTCGCTTGTTGCGCTAGGCCAGAGAGATATATTTCCTTATACTGGTCAACAAACTTCCCCATTCTTATGATCTCTTCAGCAAAATATTTTTTATTTGCTCAACTACCCGCTCCTGGTCCCTTTCAACTAATCCATTGTAAAATGGCAACCGCAAAAGCCTCTCGCTTATATTTTCCGCTACCGGAAACATTCCCCGAGTATAACCTATTTTTCTTCCCATTGGCGACAAATGGAGCGGACCATAGTGACAGGCCGCCATAATCCCCGCTTCTTTTAATTTGTTACGCAAAACGTCTCTTTCTTGTCTATTATTTAATAATAAATAAAACATATGATAATTAACCAGTGCCTCTGGGAAAAAATGTGGCAAGCTAACCATCCCTTTTTCTTCAAGGCCTTTTAAGTTTTGGCAATAATATTCGAATATTTTTTTTCTTTTAGCGGATATAACATCTATTTCTTCCATCTGCGCTAATAAAAAAGCCGCCAAAATATCAGCTAAAACAAAAGATGAACCGACGTCAACCCATTCATAGTTTTCAATCTCACCCCTAAAACATTTCGCCCGATTAGTTCCCTTTTCTCTAACAAGTTCGGCTCTTTCATTATATTTTTTATCATTAATTAAAATGGCTCCCCCCTCACCACAAACATAGTTTTTGGTTTCATTAAAACTAATAGCGCCAAGCTCAGCTATCGTCCCAAGAAATCTACCTTTATAACGTGAGTCCAAAGCCCCGGCCGCGTCTTCAATCACCAACAAGTTACGGGCCTTGGCTATTTTCATTATACGCTCCATTTCACTGGGGACTCCAGCATAATGGATCGGGGCAATTACTTTGGTCCTCGAGGTAATTGCTTCCTCAATTTTATTTTCATCTATATTCAAAGTATCCTGCCTTATATCGACAAAAACCGGCTTGCCACCCCGCAGTAAAATGGCATTAGCTAGTGAAGGAAAAGCGTAAGTCGGCATGATCACTTCATCCCCATCTTTAACATCAAAAAGAATAAAAACCATTTCCAGTGCGGTAGTACACGAAGATGTTAAAAATACTTTTTGGCATTTAAGTTTATCTTCCAATAATTCTTCACATTTCTTGGAATACTGGCCATTGCCAGCAAAATGCCCACTTAAGCAAGCCTGCTTCAGGTATTCTGCTTCTCTCCCAATCATGCCCGGCAAATTAAATGGTATTTTTTTCATAAAACTCCTCTGGCCTAACACAATTAACATCCGGTGGCCGGGGAAATATTTTTACTCCAGAGATTATATCTAAACTTTCCTTCCCATGATTAAACAACAGGTCTAAAACCGATAAATGGGAGATAAACTTATCCCCCCCCCATAACAATTGTTGATAATATGGATAGGGAAAATCCTGCCATAAAACTTTGATCCCTCTTTTCTCATACAACTCTTCTTTAAGATATGATTTTGCCGCAACCCCAGACAAATATTCCTTAACTCCACCCATTTTTTCCATAATCGCGATCAATCGTTCATTACTCTTAATCTCATTAGGTATTTCCAACTTCTCCGCAAAAACAAATTTCTGTCTGTTTAAGCCCAAATAATCACAAAGCATATAAATTATGTCGTGATTTAATTCAACTAAATAGTTATGTTGTTTATTTATGGCTTTTTCTAACTCCGGAAATATCTGATCAAAATAAGGCGATTTATTATAAGAATTTACTATCGCGTTTAAATGTTTAGCTTTCCAGTTAATTTGATTATTTAGCTTGATCTCATTTATTTTATATTCATAATAAGATCGCTCCAGGACAACTGGGACCGATAACCAACCCCAGCCGTTCGCAGTCCTTATCCTGTTCCTGTTCCGCCAATCCCTAATTGTATACTGTACATCATCTAAAAAAACGAATTTATCCGCTTTTTTAACCAAATCAAAAAATCCTAACCAAGGCAAGAATGAAGATTGGAGAATCACCACTTTCATCTGATTAATATTTGTTTACTGTCAATCCGTCGAAGTTTTGCCGCGCTGGCAGCGTAAACCCCATTTTCTACTGTGTTTTTATTAATTATTGCGCCCGCCCCAATAAAACACTCTCGCTCAATTAAGAGATTATCGACTATTATTGAGTTGAATCCCAAAAAACAGTAAGGTTTTACTGTCACCCTCCCGGCAATTTTCGGACAGGAAAGAAAACAATGGTCTCCAATAATTGAATCATGTCCAACAACCCCCCCACCAATCATAATTACATTATTGCCAATCTTAACAAAGGGATGAACGACAATATTGTCTAGTATAAGACAATTTTCACCAATCTCGTCACCATGATAAATCGCCGCTGGGCTTATGTAGGTTACCAGCTTGTACCCCTTCCTCTTGGCTAAGCAATATTTTTCTGCCCTCACTTTATTCATTTTTGAATATCCTATGGCAATAAACATATCGTATTTCTCCGGTGGAAATCCCTTCTCGATCTCATCAAAAGGACAAGTTGGCACACCGCACATTTCAGCCTCTTTTATGTATTCTCTGTCAGCAGTAAAACAAGCAATTTTATATTGATTATCTAGTTTTAAGTAATACTGAACTAACTTAGCAAAATCACCCAAACCAAAAATAATTACCGGTTTATCATTTTTCATTATCTATTTTCTAACAATAATTGTAAAATCATAAAGCTTATAATCGTGCAATAATGCCACATTTTTAGAAATATTTTTCTTGCAATAATCAAAATACAACAAAGGATCACCATAATATAGATCCTTTCTGGTGAAATCAGAATATTTGGTCAGCATATTAAAGGAAAAACCTCTTCTACTTAGTTTATTCATCTTATTAATAGTTTTTAATGCCCTTAACTCCCATTTTCGGCTTGAATAATCTAACTTGACATTAAAAATCCCACTGGCAATCACATAATCAGCTGGCAATAATTTCGTTTCGTCAGAGATAAATATTCTCCTTTTTGAATTATCTCCGTATTTACGCCGAGCGGTTAAGATCATTTCCTTGGAAATATCATACCCACAATATTGAAACTTATTTCTCTTCTTTATTAAATAATCTAATAATGACCCGTAACCACAACCATAATCAATAATCGAAAATAGATTAGCAGGCGTTATCACCTTTGTTAACTGCTCAAACCGCACCACCTGGCTCTCTTTTGTGCTCCAATCCATTCCTTTATGATTTGCCCCATGCGTTTTCAGTTTGTTTTCATAGTATTCTCGTATTGATCTATCAATCGCTTCATTTCCTGCATGGCTATTCATATATATTTTTGACAACTGTTATCGGAGTGGCTCTTAATTCCTCATAAATCCTATATGTATACGCACATAAAACCCCCAAAATAACCAAAACCATACTACTAAATAGCCAGATCGAAAAAATAATAAATTTGTCGTTTCTGCGAAAAATCGGGATTATTAACGCCGAGACCATAATCACCAGACCGAAACAAATAATATAAGTACTTAAACGATGCCCAAAAGCGATTAAGGCGTTTAAGCCAAGCCTTAATCTATTCATAAAAGAATAGGTAGAGCTCCCTTTATTAAGCTTACGTGCCTTAACCGGTTTTTGTTTAAAGCCAACCTGAAAAAAAATGCCGCCTAGAAAAGGATCACTCGATTTACAACTCAAGACACTTTTAAGATACCGCCTACTCATTAGACGAGCAACCATCTGGTTTTCTGGTATTTTATTTTGAGATAACCGGTTAAAGATCCAATAAAACACCCTGCTATTTAATCCCTGAAAAAAACTCCCCTTTTCTGCTATCCTAACGCCATAAACCACATCAATTTCTTTATCTAAAAACATTTCTTGGTGAAATTTTTCTAGTAATTCCGGCTCCTCTTCCAGGTCACTATCGATTAGAAATACCAAGTCTCCTTTAGCATAAAAAAGCCCCGTCATAATGGCCCGATGCTGCCCATAATTCCTTGAAAGATCAATAATTTTTATCTTTTTATCTTTTTCGTAAAGGGCAAGGACTATTTTTAAAGAATCATCTGTAGCGCCATCATTTACAAGGATAAGTTCATAATCGTTGGTGATTTTCTCCGCGCTTTTTCTGATTCGTTCATAAAACTCTCTGATGTACGGAGCTGATGAATATAAAGTGGTAACAATTGACAGTTTCATTTGATTATATCGCCAAAACCGGCTAAAACAATGATAGCATAAATGGCCAGTTTGTCACTATAACTTGGCCGAATCCGATCACTTTAAAACAAAACATTCAGTTTGTCCCATCATCTTCTTATGCTTTGATGCCTATTTTAAAAAGCCGCAAAAAACCCAGCAAATAACTTTTTAGCATTTCAAGATTATTTATCCTTAATAAAGATTTTAAGATGTATCTAGGCCGCAAATAAAAGCCTAAGCCCGCGCGACGATAAGCGCTTTTCAAGTATTTCGCCGGTAATTTATCTTGGTAAAAGTAGATTTGATCCCCATAAGAAACATCAATTTTATCCCACAATTTTGGCTCAATCTGGTATGACGATTCAACTTCTTTTCTGGCTTTTGTGCCAGGATAGGGAAGAAATAGGTTGAACACGGCAAAATCAAGGTTCAATTCCCCAGAAAGCTTTATTGTTTGTTCGGTTGTGGCAATCGTTTCTCCTGGATAATTAAGAATAAAATAACCTTTCGTTTCTATCCCAGCTGATTTTGCGGCTTTTACGGCATTTTTTATTTGTTTAACTGTTATATTTTTATTCATTTTTTCAAGGATTTCATCACTCCCCGATTCAATACCAAAAGTTATGCTGCAACAACCGCTTTCTTTCATTAAACGTAATAGTTCTAAGTCAACCCTATCAACTCGACTGCCACATCGCCATAATACATCTATTTTTCTCTTCAATATCTCCTGGCAGATCTCTACAACCCGTGAGCGGTTAGCCGTAAATGTGTCATCATAAAACTTAATTTCCTTGGCCCCAAATTTAGTAACTAAATACTCCATTTCATCAACCACAAATTGGCTCTTCTTCATCCGACATTGTCCTTGCCAAATGATCGTGTCAGCACAAAAATTGCAATCATAGGGACACCCTCGTGACGTGATCATACCGATAATCGGTTTTTTAAAAAACAAGCCTGGTGGAGGGGAATATTTTTCGATCTTTACTAGATGATAAGCAGGGAAAGGGAGTTCGTCCAAATTTTTAATTAACGGGCGCGCTGCGGTACGAATGATCC